>CAJGDX010000026.1 GCA_904502185.1 uncultured Bacteroidaceae bacterium
GGAATTTAATTAACATCAATCCTGCATTATCCTCTACTGCTTCTCTGCAATTCAGCAAATCACCATATCTTACCTGCAGAAAAACATCAATGGCAGGGATGTTGGAAGTGACTATGCTCTTTCTCCTCTTCGTTGCCATCTGGAAGGTCGAGGTTGAATGTCAGGCTGGGCGCGAAGATTGTTCCGGTGATGTCCATGAAACAGTTAACCTTGACATTCTTGCGTCTTTCGGCATTTATGCTAAGGTCAGTAAGCGGAACAGAGGGGATGGTGTACACTGTCTTCAAGTTCAGTTGCGCGTTGAACGGGTCGCCGTTGAAAGCTACGTTACTACCCGAACGTATGGCAAATTCCTTCGGGAAAATGTCCTGCATGGTGAACTTGTATGTACCGCGGGTCAGGCCTAAATTACCCTGCATGGTGAAGCCTGCTTTTTCGTCGTAGATGGCATTTATTCTGCCTGCGCCGTAAATGTCGATGTAGTCGTTTGATGCCTGGTTGGTGTAGACGCGCAACTGCATGTCGGGAGTTACGCCCAACATGAAATCCAGATTGAGGTTACTACTGATATTCAGTTTAGGCTCGCTTATCTGGAATTTTTCTATATCCTTCAAAAAGCTTTTTCTCTTCTTGCGGTCGACAAATGTTACAAACTCGTTGTTTATGTTTCCTTCGGGTGAGCTTGCGTTGTAGATAAACTTAGACCCTGGTCCGGTAGTGACGTTTGCTTTCAGGCTGATTCCTGCCGAGTTTGTGCTGAAGTGTGCATCACCGGTTACAAAGGCTGTTCCGTAGAATGTCTCTTTTCCGAAGTCGGGGTAGTAGAATGCCAGCAGATTGTTGGCGTTGATTTTAAAGTCGCAGTTGAAGTGTTTCATGCTGTGATGGTAAACACCACCGGTGACAGTACCATTATTGCCATGGTTGTCTGTTACGTGAAATTTGTCGAAGCCTATCTTGTTGTGGGTAAAATGAATTGTGTCACCGGTCATATTGTAGACGGTGTTAGTGGGTTTTATGCGCAGTTGTCCCAAGGGAACCATGTCGCCTTTCATGTTGACATTGCGCATAGCTCCTAATATGTACAGCTTGCCGTTGACGCGTCCGGCTGCGTCGCAAATAATTCCCGAGAGCAGGTGATTAAGAAAATCAATTCTTGTGTCGTGCGCGTCGACACATATGTTAAGTGTGTCGCGAGCCGGTGAAATAAGACCGTCTACAAAAGTTCTCGATATATTGCCTTCGTGAGCATCTCCTTTTAGTATAATGGCCTCTTGATTTTCGTCCCAATAGCCTTTGAGTTTCATGTCTCCTATGAGACCGTTTGAAAATTTAAGCTCTTTAATATCGAGGTCGCTGTCAAAATCGAGTTTGTCCAACAGGGCAGATGCACTGATGTTTCCGGATACTGCGCCTCCAAGGTTTACCGGGTGGAAGTTAATCAGGTCAAATACATATTCAATGTCTATGTGGCGAAGATCGATGTTCAGCTTGTCGTCAGGGCTGCTGCCCACTATGCCGTTGGCGCGCACATGTTGGTTGCTGCTTTGTAGCGCAAAATTGTTTACTTCTATCTGTCCATTGTTGCTTCTGATGCTGCTGGGGAGAAGTGTCCACAGGGTGTCGCTCTGTGTTATTGTGCCTTCGTGCAGTTGTGCAGTCACATTCACCTTGCCATTGTTGCGTTGCAGGGCGATGTCTATGCTTATGTCGCCTTTGTCAACAGGCGCGTACAGGTTATTCCATGCAATGTTGTTGAATATCGAGTCGTTGTGTATCTGCGTGTTTATGTCAATTGTAATTTCATTTTTATTTTCCTTGTTATCACTCTTGCTGTTTATGGGTGTGCGCACGAGCTTTATCTTGTTGTTGTTCTCTGTGGATCCTATGGTTGTGTTAAAGTCGATGCAGCTGTATTTTCTTTTTCCATATTCTATGCCTTTCAAATTGCCGGCAAGGTTGAATAGGTCGTGTGCATCGTTGCAACTGCCTTGCAGCATCGACAATTCATTGATAGTTACCGGTAAATCAAATATCTTTGTCAGTGCGTTGGTGTTGCTCAGATTGAAATGGAATACAAAGTTATTGTCGCTGTATAGTGCCTCGCTGTTGTCGAAAAGCGATGGCAATACACGGCTTATTGCTTGTTTTAAACTGTTTCCTAGTGTTTCGTATCTGTAGTATCCTGTCAGATAGCCGTTCATGAAGTCTGAGTTTATTATCAGACTTTTTTCCTGCTCCAATGAGTTTGCGCTAAGGTGGAACTGGCTTATTCTCTCTTCCTCGTGCTGCGATTTGAGCGTCAGGTCATATATGTCAGTGTTCAGACGCATGCGCTCCGGGTCGGTTCCTACAAGTTCTGATGCTACGCGGAAAGATAGTCTGCTCAGTTCATGTTTTTTTGTTATATTCAGATTGTAGGGACTGAACGAATCAACCTGCAGACTCAGTTCGTGACGTGGAAGTTCCCTGCCTGCATCGTATTTGATATTCATGTCAAGTTTCAGGTTCTTGTCGTTGAGCAGGGTGTGTGCTTCAACTTTTTTTTCTGTTACTTTTCCGTGCAGGTGAATGGGGGCATATGTATAATGCCTGTATTGCAGAGGGGCGATTGTCGAGTTTATGGTAGCTGTATGCCCGATGCTGTCGAATGGGTTGCCTTCGACAGTTGCACTCAGTCCGCAGTATCCCCAGGCATGGTCGTCGATAATCTTGCCAATGTTTAATTCTGTAGCGGTTATTGTTCCGTTGTAGACTCCTTGCTGGCTGATGCCAACCTCTGCATTGAGGGCTCCCGCTTCGGATGTCAGTGCCATTGTGCCTTTTGCCTCTTTGTCGCTGCCTTTAATTTTGCCTTGTAGGGTGACTGTGCCCAGGTTTATTAGCTCACGTGGCGTGGTGCCACCATCGGTTGCGGCTGCATATATGCTGTTTGTGAATGTAGGCGCAATGGTCAGTGTGGTAAGGTCTACATTGTATTCGTGACGCTGGTTTGGCTGCTTTTTCGCCTTGCCGCTTAAGGTGGTGCTGAAACTTTTGTCTATGGTAGAGAGCTGCATCTGTCTGATGTTCAGTTGCTGCTCGTTACCATTAAAGGCTATGTTGAATTTAAGTGGCTGCTCTATGTGTGACAATTGAGGCAGAAAGGGCGTTAGGTCTTTCATACTGAACCTGTTGCTTGCGAGATTGCCGTTGAAACTGGTTGATGTGCCGTCGCTGTTGGCGGTAATCTTTTTTGATGTCACCTCTCCTTCTGGCAGTCTGACTTGCAGGCGTGTGAGGGTCGCACCGTCTGCCGAAGCGTCGACTGCGGCACGCAGGCGTCTGAGTGAGAATCCTGATGCTTCGTCAAAAGATATGCGGCGTACGTACAGGCTTAGGCTGTCGGCGGTCAGGGTGCGCAGGGCTACATTGGCTTGAAGGTTGTCGATGTTTATGTGTGAAGGGGTAAACTTCTCGGATTCCGGCTCGGATAACACGTTGTAGCTTGCACGACCGTCGTAAAGGTGTATCTGCCTGATGCGTATATTGGGTGTGACACTTTCCGTTGTGTCGTTACTGCTGAATTTGTCTATCAGGAATTGCAGATTGAGCGGTTCGTCGGGAGTTACGCGAGTTATGCGTATATCCGGTTCAGCTAGTTTTACGGTATGTATGCTTATGTCTCCTTTGCGTATAAGGGGCATAAGCTCGAAACTCGCCGACACGCGTGGAATGTATACCAACGTGTCGTCGACCATGTCTTTCAGCAGCAGCGAATCGATTGAGAGGTTATTCGGGAAATTTATCTCTATCTTTCCGACTTGCAGGGGTAGCTTCAGCTCGTTTATCAGTTTGTCAGAGATATAACTTGCCAATCGATGCTGTATGGCATCGAAACGTAACACTGCAAAGGCAACTGCAAGCAGCAGTGCCAACAGAATGAATGGTGCTGTTATTTTTTTTAGTGTTTTTATGGCTCTCTTTTTGTTTGTAGGCTGCGAAACTTTCCCGCAATTCCGCAAAGTTATCTATTTTGCGCGAATTTTCAGTAAGAAATGTTGTTAATTTTCTTATAGCTTCTGTGTGGTTCGCTATTCTTTGTAGGGCTTGTATTCTCCCCAGCAGGCTGTCATTCTTTCGCGCATCTTGCTCTCGACAGCATTGTCCTGCGGTGTCCACAATATAGTGCCGTTTAGTGAGTCGGGCATAAACTGTTGACGCACAAAGTGTCCGGGGTAGTCATGCGAATATTTGTATCCGTCGGAGTATCCAAGCTCCTTCATCAGTTCAGTGGGCGCATTGCGCAGATGCAAGGGAATGGGGCGGTTGCCTGTTTCGCGTACAATTTCCAATGCTTTGTTGATGCCCATGTAAGCCGAATTGCTTTTTGGTGAGGTAGCCAGGTAGACGGTTGCCTGTGCAAGCGGAATGCGTCCTTCGGGCCACCCGATTTTCATCACGGCGTCGAAGGCGGCGTTTGCAAGCAGCAGCGCATTGGGATTGGCAAGGCCTATGTCTTCGGATGCAGATATAATGAGTCGGCGTGCGATGAATGCAGGGTCCTCTCCGCCCTCAATCATGCGTGCGAGCCAGTATAGTGCTGCATCGGGGTCGCTGCCACGTATGGATTTTATGAATGCCGATATTATGTCGTAGTGCATCTCTCCATCCTTGTCGTATGCGGCAGGGTTTGTCTGAATGCGTTGTTTGACCTTCTCGTTGGTGATGACAACGGGTGAGTCGCTGTCAGCTTCCACCACAAGTTCAAGAACATTCAGCAGTTTGCGGGCATCTCCGCCACTGTGCGCCAGCAGGGCGTCTGTCTCTTTTAGCTGTACCCCTCGTTTCAGCAGTGCTTCGTCGGTTGTTACCGCTTGATGCAGCAAGGTCAGAAGATTCTCTTTTTCCAGTGATTTAAGTACGTACAGTTGGCAGCGCGATAGCAGGGGACGTATGACTTCGAACGATGGGTTTTCGGTGGTGGCACCTATCAGTGTGACTACTCCTGTTTCAACAGCATTCAGCAGCGAGTCCTGTTGCGACTTGCTGAATCGGTGAATCTCGTCGATGAAAAGAATCGGCGAACCGCCCGTAGAGAATAGTGGTGATGATTTTGCTTTTTCAATTACCTCGCGCACATCTTTCACTCCTGCCGATACTGCGTTCAGGGTGTAGAATGGGCGTTCGAGCTTCTTGGCTATGATTTTTGCCAGTGTGGTCTTTCCTGTTCCCGGAGGTCCCCACAGAATGAATGATAGAATGTGCCCCGATTCTACCATCTTTCTGAGTATGGCATTTTCGCCTACTATATGTTCTTGTCCCACAAAGCCATCGAGGGTTGTCGGTCTTAACCTTTCTGCCAGAGGTTGTGCCATTTTTGAATGATTTTCTTATATATTGTTAATTCTATTGCAAAGATAATCACAATTAATTAACTTTGCATTAGGTGATACGCTAAAAACCACATTCGTATGTTGTCGATACTAATTCCTACGAAAGATTACAATTGCAGAATCCTCATCGAGGAGCTGTCGCGTCAGGGCGAGGCGTTGGCTGTGCCTTACGAGATATTGCTCGGTGAGGATGGCTCTTCGTCCGAGGGTGTCGAACTTAACCGTCCGGTTGCCAATCTGCCGAAGTGTCGCATTATCGAGTATCGCGAGAATCAGGGCAGGGCGCGTATCAGAAACCGTTTGGCCGAGGAGGCGCAATACGATAGTCTTATATTCATCGACAGCGATGCAATTGTCGAAAAAAACGATTTCCTGGCAACTTACCTCGACCATCTTCGCACCGACGATATTGTCTGTGGCGGTCTTTACCATCCGGTAATAATCCCTTCGCCCGATTGTACTCTGCGCTATAAATATGAGAAGAATGCCGATAGGAAACGCCCGGCTCATGTAAGGGCGAAAAATCCTTACAACGACTTCTCTACATTTAATTTTGCAATCAAACGCAATCTTTTCCTCTCAATTCGTTTCGACGAGAATATTAAGGAATATGGCTACGAAGATACACTCTTTGGACATCAGATAAAAGCACGAGGGTTCTCGGTAAAGCATGTTGACAATCCGTTGCTGCACACCGGGCTCGAAAGCAATCGTCTGTACCTTAGAAAAATTGAACAATCGCTAAAGACTCTTTACACCATTCGCGAGGATATTGATACGACTCCGCTACTTATGGCTTACCGTCGTCTACGCACTGTGCGCATGGTGCCTTTTGCCGCCTGGTGCTGGAGAAATGTGCAGACACTTCTGCACGACAATCTTATGAGTGAGAACCCCTCTCTGTTTGTCTTTAAACTCTACAAACTGGGCTATTATTGCAATTATGTGCTGTACGAGAGGGGTGTATGATATAAGCCGAAAGCTGTTTCAATGACCTGATTCCAGAAAAGTACCGAAACAAATAGCTTTTTGGCTATTTTTTTGCCTAAAAATGAAATAGATTCTAAGAACTTTTCCTATTTTTGCAGTTTGACAGAATAACCAATGCAGGGTGTCCTCGGATCTCCTTGCAAATTTTCTATTGTACAATAAAAAACAACATACTAATATGGTTGAAGTAAACACAAACGAAAATTCAGAAAAGAAGAGCATCAGCTTCATCGAACAGGAAATTATAAATGACCTCGAAAAGGGTAAGAACGGAGGACGCGTACAGACACGTTTCCCGCCTGAACCCAATGGTTATCTTCATATTGGACATGCGAAGGCCATCTGCATGGACTTCGGAATGGCCGAAAAATACAACGGAATCTGTAACCTCCGTTTCGACGATACCAACCCCACCAAAGAGGATACCGAATATGTCGACGCTATCATGGAGGACATCAAGTGGCTCGGATTTGACTGGGCAAATGTCTACTATGCTTCGGACTATTTCCAGCAGTTGTGGGATTTTGCAGTTCGTTTGATAAAAGAGGGTAAGGCCTACATCGACGAGCAGACTTCAGCGCAGATTGCCGAGCAGAAAGGTACTCCCACTCAGCCCGGTGTAAACAGTCCTTATCGCGACCGTCCCATTGAAGAGAACCTTGCGCTTTTCGAAAAAATGAACAGTGGCGAAATTGAGGAGGGAGCAATGGTGCTTCGTGCAAAGATCGACATGGCACACTCGAATATGCACTTCCGCGACCCCATCATCTATCGTGTGGTCAAGACTCCCCATCACCGTACCGGCAGCACATGGAAAGCCTATCCCATGTACGACTTTGCACATGGACAGAGTGACTTTTTCGAGGGTGTTACCCACTCACTCTGTACTCTGGAGTTTGTGCCTCACCGTCCCCTTTACGACTACTTTGTCGACGAACTTAAAGAGGGTAAAGACCTTGACGATAACCGTCCCCGTCAGTATGAGTTCAACAAACTGAACCTCAACTACACTTTGATGAGCAAACGTAACCTTCTCATCCTTGTGAAAGAGGGTCTTGTGAACGGATGGGACGATCCCCGTATGCCGACACTTTGCGGTTTCCGTCGTCGTGGATACTCTCCCGAGTCAATCCGTAACTTCGTAGACAAAATCGGATATACCAAATTCGACGCTCTCAACGACTTTGCTCTGCTCGAATCGGCAGTACGCGAAGACCTCAACAGCCGTGCTACACGTGTGTCGGCTGTCATCAATCCGCTCAAGTTGGTCATCACCAACTACCCCGAGGGAGAGTCAGAGGCGTTGCAGGCAGTGAACAACCCCGAAAGACCCGAAGAGGGCTCACATACAATAGAGTTCAGCCGCGAACTTTGGATAGAACGCGACGACTTTATGGAGGATGCACCCAAGAGTTTCTTCCGTCTGACTCCCGGTCGCGAGGTTCGTCTGAAGAACGCATATATCGTTCTTTGCACCGGTTGCAACAAGGACGAAAATGGCAATGTCACCGAGGTGCTTTGCGAATATATTCCCGGAACAAAGACCGGTGAACCCGATGCCAACCGCAAGGTTAAGAGTACTCTCCACTGGGTAAGCTGCAACCACTGTCTCAAAGCAGAGGTGCGTCTTTACGATCGTCTCTGGAAGGTCGAGAATCCTCGTGACGAGATTGCTGCAATTCGCGAAGAGAAGGGCTGTGATGCTCTCGAAGCAATGAAAGAGGCTATCAACAGCGATTCGCTGAAGGTTCTCACCGAGTGTTACGTCGAGAAATATCTTGCCGAGAAAAAGCCTTTGGACTATTTGCAGTTCCAGCGCATAGGTTACTTCAATGTCGACCCCGACAGCACACCCGAGCGCCTGGTATTCAACCGCACCGTGTCGCTTAAGGATACATGGAGCAAGATTAAAGGAAAATAAAACAGATAGTTCCCAACTCTCCTAAAAATGGATACCTCTTTTTTCAAGTCAGAAGAGTTTCGTTCGCTTCTCAACAGGTACGAACAGATGCAGGAATATTCCATAAACTCATATTTCAGCACTGACGACCTGCTTGAGATTGCATCGTACTATATGTACAAGAATCTCTCTGCAGAAGCAGAGGACGTAATATCCTATGCCCGTAAGATTTACCCTTCCGACCCGCAGATAGCCGAGGCCGAGGTTCGTACGCTGCTCAGCAGGGGTGACGTGCAGGGTGCCCGACGCATTTTCAAGAGTATCGCAGTGATAGATACTCCCGAATTGAGATTACTTAAGGCAGAGGTGGATATGGCAGAAGGAAACAGTGGTTTTGTCGACAGCCTCAACCTCATAATGAAAAGCACCAATCTGCACGACGAACTTGCGTTGAACACGTTGGATGCAATGATTAAAAACGGACTGCTCAACGAAGCGCTTGCATGGGTCGAAAAGGGGTTGCGCCGCTATCCCGACGATGTACAGCTTCTCGAGGTGAAGGCCGATTGCCTTGTCGAGCAGCGACGTATGCAAGAGGCATTGGCACTGTATAACCGCCTGCTCGATATAAACCCCTACAACTACTTCTATTGGGAGCAGCTGGGGTACATCTATTACGTGACCGAGCGCTATGCACGTGCACTGGAGTGTTTCGACTACGAACTTACCACAAACGAAGAGGCCGATTACGCGAAAATGATGCAGGCCTATTGCCACTACTATCTGTGCAATTACGAAAAGGCCTATGACTCGTTTTGTGAATTGACACTGCGCTATCCGGGAAATGTAATATCCAATTTCTTCACAGCTCTGTCGCTGTGCGGAATGAAACGCTACGGCGAGGCGTTGCGTCTTTTCAACGACCTGTTGCTTTCGGGCGAACTTACTACCATTGAAGCACTTGCGACGGAGATAAACAGGGCGCTTATTTTCGACCGTATGGGTGAATCCCAAAAGGCTTCGTCTATGGTGGAGCAATTGCTAAAACTCGACATTCCCGATATTAATATGCTAGCTCTGCATGGTGCCGGTTTGCTGGAGATACACGACAAAGAGAGTCTGCTGCAACGCCATATTGAACTTGTCGACCGCGAACCCCGCAACCGCGACGAGATATTGCTGGAACTTGCCTTGTATCTTCATTCCTGTGGCCACCATGGTATAGCACTGACTGTGCTGAAGCATCTTTCCTCCACTATGTACGACTCGGCAGATGTCGATGCCTATATTGCATATATTCTGTGGCAGATGCGTAAGGCGGGTGAAATGCAACAATATGTAGCCAAGGCAATGGAAGGAAAATCAAATAAACTATTCGAACTTTTCGGATTGAAATATGATGCAGCGGTTACTGTCGAAATGTTTATGGAATATATTTTGACAAACGACCTTCCGTATCACTTTCGTAATAACAGATAAAAAAAGAATACATTGATATCCATAGATAATTTACGTGTAGATTTTGGTGGAACCAATCTTTTTCAGGATGTGAGTTTCATCATCAACAAAAGAGACCGCATAGCTCTTGTGGGCAAGAATGGTGCCGGAAAGACAACAATGCTGCGCATACTCTCCGGCGAGCAGTCGCCCAGTGGGGGAACTGTGGCTCTTCCGCGCAATATCACAATAGGCTATCTGCCGCAGGTGATGACTCACAAGGATGGACGCACCGTCTATCAGGAGGCTGAACTTGCATTCGAGCATATCCGCGAAATGGAGGAACGCCTTCAGCAGATGAATGACGAGCTTGCTACGCGCACCGACTACGAAAGTGAAGCTTATCAGACACTTATCGAGGATTATACCCACCTGAATGAACAATATACAATGATGGGAGGCAGTCATTACGAGGCTGAAATAGAACGCGCACTTCAGGGCTTGGGATTCAAACGCAGCGATTTCACACGTCCCACTTCTGAATTCAGTGGAGGCTGGCGCATGCGCATTGAACTTGCCAAACTGCTTCTTCGTCATCCCGATGTTCTTCTGCTCGACGAGCCAACCAACCATCTTGACATTGAGAGCATACAGTGGCTTGAACAATTTCTTGCCCGCAGCGCAAATGCAGTTGTTCTGGTCAGTCACGACCGTGCATTCCTGAATGCAGTCACTACACGTACCATAGAACTCACATGTGGTCGCATACACGACTACAAAATGCCGTACGACGAGTTTATGCAGTTGCGTAAAGAGCGCCGCGAACAGCAGATACGTGCATACGAGAATCAACAGAAAGAGATTGCCGATGCCAAGCAGTTCATCGAGCGTTTCCGCTACAAACCTACAAAAGCCGTGCAGGTGCAGAGTCGCATCAAACAGCTCGAAAAGATGGTGCCTATTGTCATTGACGAGGAGGATACCAGCCGTTTGCGTCTGAAATTTGCACCGGCAACACGCAGTGGCAACTATCCGGTGGTGTGCGAAGATGTTGCAAAAAGCTTTGGTAGCCACAATGTGTTCGGCAATGTCAATTTCACTATCAACCGAGGCGAAAAGGTGGCATTTGTGGGACGCAACGGAGAGGGAAAAACCACCCTTGTGCGTTGTATACTGGGAGAACTCGAATTTGATGGCAATATTACCATCGGCCACAATGTAGAAACAGCATACTTTGCTCAGCATCAGGCACAGCTGCTCGATGAGAATCTGACTGTGTTCGAAACAATAGACAATGTTGCCACAGGTGATATACGTCTGAAGATACGCGATATTCTCGGTGCCTTCATGTTTGGTGGCGAGGCGTCGGACAAACAGGTGCGCGTACTCTCCGGTGGCGAGCGCAGTCGTCTTGCAATGATAAAACTGCTGTTGCAACAGATGAATCTGCTTATCCTCGATGAGCCTACCAATCACCTCGATATGCAGTCGAAGGATGTGTTGAAAGAGGCTATACGCGACTTTGACGGAACGGTTATAATTGTCAGTCACGACAGACATTTCCTTGACGGACTCGTAACAAAGGTCTATGAGTTCGGCGATGGTCGCGTGCGCGAACATCTGGGTGGAATTTACGATTTTCTTGCATCCAAGAATGCACAGAATATCAACGAGGCTGTTGCAGTTTCCTCATCAAAGGATACCCGTAAAGAGGCACCCAAGCAGGTTAGCGACAGCCGTCTGAGCTACGAAGCCTCCAAGCAGCTGGCAAAGCAACGACGCAAGGTAGAGCGCGTTGTCGAGGAGAACGAAAAAGTTGTCAACGAACTTGAATCGGCAATTGCAGCCATGGAGGCGCTGATGAGTACTCCCGAAGGTGGTGCCGATGCCTCGAACTACGAGCGTTACGCTTCGCTGAAAAAGCAACTCAACGAGGCCATGGATGTTTGGGAAGCAAGCATGCAGGAACTTGACAACCTGTCAATAAACTAATAATAACCAAATAAAATTAATAAACAATGAAGACAATTATCATCAGCACACTTGTTGCGCTCGGTGTAACTGCCTGCACACTCTCCAACCCTATGAAATCCAAAATAGACAAATCAAATTTCGACACCAATATAAAGCCCGGTGACGATTTTTACGAATATGCCAATGGCGGATGGATGAAAAATAATCCGCTTACAGCTGAATATGCCCGTTACGGACAGTTCGATGCTCTGGCCGAAAAGAATCGTGAACAGTTGAAGGAACTTGTTCTTGAACAGGCTGCAAGCAAAAATGCAACTCCCGGTTCGGAGGCACAAAAGATTGGCGACCTCTACAACCTTGCGATGGACAGTGTGCGTCGTAACAGCGAAGGATACACACCTATTGTGTCTATGCTTGAAAAGGCTGCGGCTGTCAAAGAGCGTTCCGAGGTGATGCCGCTTTTTGCCGAACTTATGCGTCAGGGTATTTCTGCCCCCTTCCACGTGTTCTTCGAGGCCGACATAATGAACAGTAGCAACAATCTGTTGCAAATATATCAAGGCGGTCTTTCGCTTCCCGAAAAGAGTTACTATTTCGACGAAGACAGTGTAACTGTTTCCATTCGTGACAAATTCCGTCAGCACACAGCTAAAATGTTTATGCTTTGCGGATTCGACGAGGCGCAGGCTCAGAAAAATGTCGAGGCGATAATGCGCATTGAAACACGTATTGCTCAAAAATCATTCGACAATGTGCAGTTGCGCGATCCGGCTGCCAACTATCATAAATTTACATACGACTCGTTGAAAAGCGAGTATCCCTCGTTGCCCTGGGATATATTCTTTGACAAATTGGGAATAAAGGATATAGCTGAACTTAACGTGTCGCAGACTGAACCGATAGCAGAAGTTGCTTCTATCCTCAACGACACTCCTCTCGAGGATATTATAGCATATTTGCAGTGGAATATAATTAACAGCACCGCCGGCGAACTGAACGACGAACTGAGCGCGCAGAATTTTGACTTTTATGGCCGCACTCTCAGTGGCGCTCAGGAGCAGCGTCCCCGATGGAAACGTGCTCTTGGCATTGTTAATGCCACACTGGGCGAGGCTGTCGGCAAACTTTACGTAGAAAAGTATTTCCCGCCAGCAGCAAAGGCACGCATGCTTGAACTTGTTGCCAATCTGCAACAGGCACTTGCACAGCGCATCGATGCTCAGGAGTGGATGAGCGACAGTACTAAACTCTTTGCACATGAGAAGTTGAACACATTCCGTGTGAAAATTGGTTATCCCGACAAATGGAAGAACTACGATAGCCTTGTCATCGACGCCAAGGAGAGCTATGCCGCCAACTGTCGTCGTATCTCAGAATTTATGTGGGACGATGTGATTGCCCGCAAGCACAATAAACCCGTCGACCCCGAAGAGTGGTACATGACTCCGCAGACAGTGAACGCATACTACAACCCCACAACAAACGAAATATGTTTCCCTGCCGGTATTCTGCAATATCCATTCTTCGACATGGAGGCCGACGATGCCTTTAACTACGGAGCCATCGGTGTAGTCATCGGACACGAAATGACACATGGCTTTGACGATCAGGGACGTCGTTTCGACAAAAACGGGAACTTCGCCGACTGGTGGACAGAGTCGGATGCTGCCAGCTTCAACGAGCGTACAAAGGTTATCATCGACCACTTCAACAAGATATATGTTCTCCCCGATATGAAAGCCAACGGCGAACTTACGGTGGGTGAGAATATTGCCGACCATGGAGGACTCACCATCTCTATGCAGGCACTGCGCAATGCAACCAGGGAGAATCCCTTGCCTGTGCTCGACGGCTTTACTCCCGAGCAGCGTTTCTATCTTGCTTATGCCAATGTGTGGGCAGGAAACATCCGCGACGAGGAGATACGCAACCGCACCAAGAGTGACCCCCATTCACTGTCGCGTTGGCGTGTCAACGGAACATTGCCCCACATCGAAGATTGGTGCAAAGCTTTCGGTATAACAGCCGATGATAAATTATATATTCCCGAAGAGGAACGATTGAATATTTGGTAAAAAGAAAACAGAAATATGCCATTGAAATTACCTGCCGGATTGCCGGCATTGCAAGCAGTGCGTGACGAAGGTGTGGATGTGAAGGAATTTACAACCGTCACCGATGACACGCTGAAGATAGCGTTGCTCAACATAATGCCTACAAAAGAGACGACAGAGGCGGATTTCATCCGTCTGTTTGCAACCTCGTCGCTGAACATAGAACTGACACTGCTTAAACTTGATACACACACACCCAAGCATGCTTCGCCCGAACACATGGCCCGTTACTACAAAGGCTTCGGCGAGGTGCGCGGCACACGTTTCGACGGTCTTGTGATTACAGGAGCCCCTGTTGAGAAGATAGCATACGAAGAGGTTACATACTGGCGCGAACTTCAGGAGATTTTCGACTGGGCCAAAGAGAATGTCACCTCTACACTCTACATCTGCTGGGCGGCGCAAGCTATTCTTTATCACCGTTTCGATATTCCCAAATATCTGCTTCCCGGAAAGATGTTCGGCATATTCGAACATAAGATATTGCGCCCCGAACTTCCGCTCTTCTCAGGCTTCGACGAGTCGTTCTATGTTCCTCATAGCCGTCACACAGAGATTCGTCGCGAAGATGTCGAGCGCGAGAGCAGGGTAGAACTCCTTTCCGAGTCCTCAGAGTCGGGTGTCTACATAATGACAGAGCGTGGTACGCGCGATTTCTACCTCACCGGACATTCGGAGTATGCTATTGGCACTCTCGATGCGGAGTATCGCCGTGATGTAGCCAAAGGGCTGCCCATTGATGTGCCACGTAACTATTACACCGACGATAATCCGCAGTTACAGCCAGTCAATCGTTGGCGCTCGCATGCCGAAAAGCTGTTTAACAACTGGTTGAAATATTATGTCAAGGCCGATTGACAATGTAGCTATGGAGAAACAATATACCATAAGACTGCGAGATGCAGTTGCCCGCAATCCTTTCGTGCGAATGGCTGCGCCTGCCACAGCCGAACTTGCCGCCGGTGAACATATTGCGATAGTAGGCCCCAATGGAGCCGGAAAAAGTCTGCTCGTGGATATGTTGACAGGTAAGTTCCTGCTGCGTGAGGGTACTCTTGACTACGATTTTCGTCCGGCTGCCACCAACTATGCCTACAAGAATATAAAATACATTACCTTCCGCGACACATACGGAACATCTGATTTCTACTATTGCTACCAGATGCGCTGGAACCAGACGGAGCAGGATGATGTTCCCGAAGTAGGCGACTTTCTGAATGTAATTCCCGAGGGTGATGTGCGCGACAGGCTCTTCCGAATATTTGAGATTGAGCCTATGCTGGCAAAAAAGGTAGTTCATTTGAGCAGTGGCGAGCTTCGTAAGATGGAGCTTGCTCACAATCTCTCTTCGGCACCACGTGTACTCATTATGGACAATCCCTTCATCGGTCTCGATGCAGCCATGCGCAGACAGCTGTATGAACTTCTCGAGGAGTTGTCGCATACCGATTCGTTGCAGATAGTGCTTGTGCTTTCGATGATGGAGGATGTCCCCGACTTTATCACTCATGTAATTCCTGTAAATGATTGCAGGGCAGGGGCGAAAATTTCTCTGAATGACTATCGCGCGCTTTATGCCGCGCAGGATGCTGCACGCGTTGCCGATGAAGAGGCGCTGTTTGCCTGCATCGACAAGCGGATAGCAGAACTGCCATATAAGAATGAGAACTATACTTCAGACGAGGTTATACGCTTCAGCAATGTGAATATCCGTTACGGCGAACGCTACATCCTGAAAAACCTCGATTGGACGGTGCGACGTGGCGAGGTGTGGGCATTGCGCGGACAGAATGGTTCGGGAAAATCCACTCTTCTCAGTCTTGTCTGTGCCGATAACCCTCAGTCCTATGCTTGCGATATAAGCCTCTTCGGACGCAAACGAGGTACCGGAGAAAGTATTTGGGATATAAAAAAGCATATTGGCTATGTGAGCCCCGAAATGCACCGTGCCTACATGAAGGATATGCCTGCAATAGAGATTGTTGCAAGCGGACTCTTCGATACGGTGGGACTTTATCGCCGTCCGCATCCCGACCAGATGGGTATATGCGAGTGGTGGATGGATATCTTCGGCATTGCAGCCATTAAGGACAAGAGTTTTATGCAGCTGTCGAGTGGCGAACAGCGTCTCTGTTTGCTGGCGCGTGCCTTTGTAAAGGATCCCGAACTTCTGATCCTCGACGAACCTCTGCATGGGCTAGATACATTCAACCGTCGTAGGGTGAAACGCATCATTGAGGCCTTCTGTCACCGACGCGACAAAACACTTATTATGGTTACCCATTACGACAATGAACTTCCGGCTACGGTTTCCGACACATTGACTCTCTGCCGTAATCTATGATTTTTGTAAATATAAATATTATAATGAATATGAAACTGAAAATGTTATTTGTAGCTATGGCTACTATCGTGCTTTTCTCATCTTGTTGCGGCGAATCGGAAAAGATTCAACTTTTCAATGGTTTCGACCTCACAGGCTGGGTAGGCTTTGTCGACCCCGAAAGTGGAGTGGCAAGCGAAGATGTTTACACCGTGAAAGATGGCAATATCCACATTGCAGGTACTCCCTTCGGTTATCTGCGTACAGATAAAAAGTATGGCGACTACACTCTGCACGTAGAGTGGCGCTGGATTGGTGAGGGTACAAACAGCGGTCTTTTCCAGCGTGTGCAGGATGGTGACAAACTTTGGTGTACAGCTATCGAGTGTCAGCTCTGTAGTGGCAAGGCAGGTGACTATGTGATGCTTGGCGGCGCTAAAATCAACGAGGTTGAGTGCGTGGGCGAGTACCCCGTAAAAGATAGAAAGGGTGATTACGAGAATCCCGTAGGCGAGTGGAACAGCGCTGATATTACCTGCAAGGGCAAGAGTGTAACGGTTAAAATCAACGGCAAGCTGCAGAATGAGTGTACATGCGAGTTTGTCGATGGATATATAGCTCTTCAGAGCGAGGGTGGTCCCATCGAATTCCGCAATATATATATAACCGAGTAGCGTAAATATATCGTTGATATAGTTCAAACGGACGGCGCATTAAATTTGCTCCGTCCGTTTGTATTTATAGGGCTATCCGGCAACCATTCTTGCAATCCATATCCACAGCGGTGCTGCGACAATAAATGCAAATATGCTGAATGTCAGTGACGAGGTTCCCGTGCGTACGTACAGCTGATAGCGGCTACCAATGATTATTCCCGAGAATGCCGGTGGCAATGCTCCTGCAAGTACCATCATTTGCAGATTCTCGGACTTCATTCCAAACAACCATCCTATTAACAGCAGCACAGCAGGCATTATCAGCAATTTCACCACTGCGTTGTAGGCAACCTCCTTGTCCATCTGGAATTTCATACCCGAAAGTGTCAGACCGGCGGCAAATACTGCTACTCCCGAATTTGCTTTTGCTATCAGTTCAAAGTTGGGGTCGAGTATTGCAGGAAATTTTATATCCAGCAATACCAATATCACAGCCAGAATAGGTGCCCAGCAGACCGGCTCGGCAAGGGCGCTTAGTACGGGATTGCTCTTTTTGCCGCCCTGCGTATCTTTGCTCTTGTCGTTGCCGGCATTCATCAGTGCAAGTCCTATTGGGATGTTTATGGCATTTACCACAATGGAAATGATGGCAACCACAAGTGCTGTGCTTGGCGTAGCTCCATAAATTGGTTCAAGCACCGCAAATCCCAAAAAGCCGATGGTGGGCGAACCCGATATCAGGGCACATACGGCTGCTTCGCTTTTGGTATGTTTGAAGAACTTGTAGCACGAATAGTATGACCACAGAAATACAGCCGTAATTATGACAAAGCTGATGATTGTTAGCTTAAGGTCGCCCAACAGCATGCTTCTGTCGGCTTTTACTATCGAAACGAAAAGTGCGGCAGGTAGGGCATAGTTAAGCACCAATTTGTTGAAAATCTGCGCATTTTCGTAGCTGAAAGCCTTGCTTTTTCCCGACCAGTATCCCAAAAACATTATTACGAATATTGGCAGGATGTCTTTTATAAGAATGTCTAACATAAGCCTCTATTTGATTGTTGATTTAGGATTCAGGTTACCGATGTGTCCGCTTTCTACCCCGACAGCCGGGTCAATCACGCAGTTGATGAGGGTGGGCTTTTGCGAAGCTATGCCTTCTGACAAGGCTTTGCTCAGCTCCTCGGGGGTGGTGACATTGAACGATGCACCTCCGAAGGCCTCAATCATCTTGTCGTATCGTGCGCCGATGGTCAGTGTGGTGGGTGAGGGGTCGTTCCCGTTGCCGAGGTTTTTGTCGGTACCGCGGTAAATGCCGTTGTTGTTGAATATGACAATAGTCACAGGCAGTTTGTAGCGACAGATAGTTTCTATCTCCATTCCGCTGAAACCGAATGCGCTGTCGCCTTCAATGGCAACAACCGGTCGTTTGCCCACTACGGCAGCCGCTATGCTGTAACCCATGCCTATGCCCATTACTCCCCACGTTCCGCAGTCGAGACGGCGGCGAGGATTGTACATGTTTATCACATTGCGGCAGTTGTCAAGGGTATTTGCCCCTTCGTTTACCAGGTAAATGTCACGGTTGTTGTCAAGCACATCCTTTATGGCTTTCAATGCGTTGAAATAGTTCATGGGGATGGCTGTGCTATTGAACTTCACTGCCATCTTTGCGCTGTTGTCATTCTTTGTCTTTTCGATGTTTGCCATCCACTCTTTGCATGGTTGCAAAGTGTTTCCTTCCATCTTTTTAAGAATTGCGCAGAGCGATGAGCCAATGTCGCCCACAACGGGTGCAGCTATTGGACGGTTGCTGTCAATCTCTTTAGCATCAATATCCAATTGAATGAATTTTGCATCGGGGTTCCACTTTTTACCCTTACCGTGCGAGAGCAACCAGTTCAGACGCGCTCCCAAGAGTACTACAACGTCGGCATTTCCAAGTACAAAGCCGCGTGCCGCAGCAGCGCACTGTGGATGGTCGTCGGGTAGCAATCCCTTTGCCATTGACATGGGCAGATATGGTATTCCGCTGCTCTCCACGAATTTCCTTATTTTTTCGTCTGCCTGGGAGTAAGCTGCGCCTTTTCCAATGATAATCAATGGCTTCTTCGCGCCCATGAGTAGCTTGACGGCACGTTCCACCGCTTCGTCCGACGGAATCTGTGCAGGCGAGGGATCGACAGGTGCAAACAGGCTTTTTTTAGCCTCATCGGCATCCATGGTGGCAGAGAGCATGGCGGTTGTTATGTCCAGATAGACACCTCCCGGACGTCCCGAAAGGGCAGTGCGTATGGCGCGTGCCACTCCTGTGGCAATATCCTCGGGGCGGTTGATGCGGTAGGCTGCCTTGACAAATGGCTTTGCAATGTTCATCTGGTCAAGACCCTCGTAGTCGCCCTGTTGCAGGTCTATGATATTGCGGTCGCTCGATCCGCTTATCTGTATCATGGGGAATCCGTTGACAGTGGCGCAGGCAAGTGCTGTAAGTCCGTTCAGGAATCCAGGTGCCGACACTGTCAGGCATATACCGGGTTTCTTTGTTATGAATCCGCTGATGGCTGCGGCATTTCCTGCCGACTGCTCATGGCGGAAACCTATGTAACGTATTCCCGCTTCCTGTGCGTGACGGGCAAGGTCGGTGACGGGGATGCCTACAACTCCGAATATTGTTTCAATGCCGTTGGCTTTCAGCGCATCCACCATCAGATGCATTCCATCGGTGATGTTGTTATGTTCTGTTGTCATAACCGGTGATGTTTTAATATTACAAATACTACTTGCATACAACATGCTTGCTGCGTAGCTGTTTAATCTCTTCGTCGGTGTATCCGGTCTCTTTCAGAATCTCGTCGGTGTGCTCGCCAAGCATAGGAGCTGCTTTGACCTCGGGTTTGTAATTCGAGAATTTCGGCGGACAGCCGATGGTGACAAATTTTCCGCGTTTGGGCTGGTCGACCTCGACGATGGTTCCGCATTTGCGCAGCGACTGGTCGTTCTTTATCTCAAGCATGCTGAGAACAGGGCCGCAGGGAACTCCTGCCTTGCCAAGCTCGTCTACTATCTGAATCTTGTCGCGGGTGATGGTGTATTTTTCCACCGCTGCGTAAATCTCCTCTTTTACCTCCTGACGTGCTGCCGGGGTGTTGAAACGTGGATCGCTTATCCATTCGGGCTTGCCGATGGCAGTGGCTGCTGCTGCAAAGGGCTTCTCTTCGTTTTGCAGGACAATGTAGACAAAGGCATTGGGGTCGTTCTCCCAACCTTTGCAGCGATAGCACCAACCGAGTACCTGTCCGCCTTCGACGTTGCCGGCACGCGGAACTGTGTTGCCAAACTTCTCATTGGGGTATTGTGGCAGGTGTTTAAGTGTTCCGGTATTTTCGAGTATAAGCTGGTCGCGTAATTTTATGCGGCAAAGGTTAATTACAGCATCCTGCATCGACTGCTCTACAAAACAGCCCTCGCCGGTCTTTTCGCGTTGCATAAGTGCTGCCAACAGGCCAATCAACAGGTGCATGCCTGTGTTGCTGTCGCCCAATGCCGCACTCGATTGTGTGGGTACGTTGTACTCTCCCTTCCACCAGCCGGTGGTTGCAGCTGCGCCTCCGGCACATTGTGCAACAGGTTCAAATGCCTTCACGCTTGCAAAGGGTGAGTCGTCGTTGAATCCTTTGATTGTTCCGTAGATAACACGAGGGTTGATTTTATGAACTTCCTCCCACGAAAATCCCAGTTTGGCAACTGCACCGGGGTGCAGGTTCTCTACGAAAATATCCGCACTCTTCAACAGACGTGTAAGTACCTCTTTGCCCTCGGGGGTTTTCATGTCAAGTTCAATGGAACGCTTGTTACAATTGAGCTGCAGAAAATAGAGACCGTCCAGTCCGGGTTTGTCGAGCAGCTCGGTGCGTGTAGGGTCGCCCACCCCCGTACGCTCAATTTTAATAACGTCTGCTCCAAGCCAAGCGAGCATCTGTGTACACGATGGTCCCGACTGTACCTGTGTCCAGTCGATAACCTTGATTCCTTTCAATGGTGCTGTCATGATTACTATCTTTTTTATGGGTTAATATTATGCCATCAGAACATCTCTCTGATTTTTTGGCGTTACAGAAAGTAAAACACCAACACCATCCGCTAAGTTTAGCCTCTTCTCATTAAGAAACTATTAAAAATGTCGCTCAAATAGCAAAAAAACGGCTTTAATGTCAAAAAAGTTCCGTTTTTTTTTGTTTCTCCCAAATTACATATATATTTGTAAAATGATTGTTGAATTATGCACGAGAACGAAAAGCAGATACTTGAGCAGTTTGAGTTAAGGTTGCGCGACCTTGTAGATAAGTACAAGGAGCAGAAAAACCTTAATGAAAAGCTTCTACAGGCTGTGGCTGAGAAGGATACAGCACTCGGCGAATTGCAGCACCGCTATTCCGAACTTGAACAGGCATACGACAATCTGAAGCAGGCACGGATGATAAGTCTTACCTACGAAGAGGTAGACAATGCAAAGGAGCATATCACCCGTCTCGTGCGTGAAATCGACCAATGCATTGATTCACTTATAAAAAAACAATAACTAAGGAGGCAAAGCAATGGAAGAGGGATACGTGGGAATAAACTTATTGGTTAACGGCATATCATACCCGCTTGTAGTTTTACGAAGCGAGGAACCATATTACCGCCAGGCAGCACGTTTGATAAACGAACGACTGCTTAAATATAAAGATACGTTCGCAGCAGAAAGCGGCGAAAAACTGATGACGATGGTTGCAATAGACATCGCATACAGACGCATGAAGGATACCGACCTGTCGGGTGCTTCACGTGTTTCGGGCAAATTGCTGGAACTGACTCAATTGATAAATGACACCATAGATAAGTAACACTCATTGGTTACCCTGAATTTCACGCATGTCCAACGTTGGCGACTATTCATCGCAGGCGTAGGAAATGCGTTTTTTGTTATTGGACGAGAACCAAATTATTAACATATAAAACCTATATTATGGATTCAACAACATTGATAGTCATAACTGCACTCGCGTCAGGCTTGCTGGTGGGCGTGGTACAGTTTTTGATAAATCGATATGCTTTGAAAAAAAAGCACCAAAGTATTCTTGACGAAGCTGCCAAGGAGGCAGAAGTAATGAAGAAAAACAAACTCCTCGAAGTGAAGGAGAAGTTCCTTAACAAAAAAGCAGAACTCGAGAAGGAGGTTTCTCAGAGAAATCACAAACTTCAGCAGGCCGAGAATCACATCAAGCAGCGCGAGATGCACATCAATCAGCGCAACGAAGAACTTCAGCGTCGTAAGGCCGAGGTTGAGAAGTACAAAGAGAATGTCGATGCCCAGCTTGCAACAATCGAACGCAAGAAGGAAGAACTTGAGAAACTTCACGCTCAGGAGCGCGAAAAACTTGAGGCTATCAGCGGACTCTCTGCCGAGGAGGCACGTAACACCCTCATCGACTCACTCAAGGAAGAGGCAAAGACACAGGCTGCGTCATACATCAACGACATTATGGACGATGCCAAGATGACAGCCAACAAAGAGGCAAAGAAAATCGTTATTCAGACAATACAGCGTGTGGCAACCGAAACTGCCATTGAAAATTCAGTGACAGTGTTCCACATTGAAAATGATGAAATGAAGGGCCGCATCATCGGTCGCGAGGGACGTAACATTCGTGCTCTCGAGGCTGCAACCGGTGTTGAAATTGTTGTGGACGACACTCCCGAGGCAATTGTTCTCAGCGCCTTCGACCCTGTTCGTCGCGAAATTGCGCGTCTGGCATTGCATCAGCTTGTAGCTGACGGACGTATTCACCCTGCACGCATCGAAGAGGTTGTAGCTAAAGTGAAGAAGCAGATAGACGAAGAGATTATCGAAACCGGTAAGCGTACTACAATCGACCTTGGTATTCATGGACTCCACCCCGAACTTATCCGCATCATCGGTAAGATGAAATACCGCTCTTCTTACGGACAGAACCTCCTGCAGCATGCGCGCGAGACAGCAAATCTCTGTGCTGTGATGGCTGCCGAGCTTGGTCTTAACCCCAAAAAGGCCAAACGTGCCGGTCTTCTTCACGATATTGGTAAAGTACCTGACGAAGAGACTGAATTGCCGCACGCAGAGTATGGTATGAAGATTGCCGAGAAGTATAAGGAGAAACCCGATATCTGCAATGCCATCGGTGCTCACCACGATGAAGTGGAAATGAATAGCCTTATTGCTCCCATTGTTCAGGTGTGTGACGCCATTTCGGGTGCCCGTCCCGGTGCACGCCGCGAAATTGTTGAGGCGTATATCAAACGTCTGCGCGACCTCGAGCAGCTGGCAATGTCATATCCCGGTGTTACAAAGACATACGCAATTCAGGCGGGTCGTGAGCTTCGCGTGATTGTTGGTGCCGATAAGATAGATGACAAAC
>CAJGDX010000027.1 GCA_904502185.1 uncultured Bacteroidaceae bacterium
ACAACTACAAAGAACTTACAGCAGACATCATCGACGAGTATCGCAACACCGGCGGTTTTGACATCATCGGTTCAGGTCGCACAAAACTCGAGAAGACAGAGCAGTACGAGAAAGGTCTCGAAATAATCAAAGAGCTCGACATCAAGGCTCTCGTAATCATCGGTGGTGACGACTCTAACACCAACGCTTGCGTACTTGCAGAGTACTATGCAGCAAAGAACACCGGTGTTCAGGTAATCGGCTGTCCCAAGACCATCGACGGTGACCTCAAGAACGCATACATCGAGACATCTTTCGGTTTTGACACAGCATGTAAAGTGTATTCAGAGGTTATCGGTAACATCGAGCGCGACTGTAACTCGGCACGCAAATACTGGCACTTCATCAAGTTGATGGGACGTTCAGCGTCACACATCGCTCTTGAGTGTGCTCTTCAGACACAGCCCAACATCTGTATCATCTCTGAGGAGGTACAGGAGAAGGCTATGTCACTCGACGACATTGTAACTTCTATCGCTCAGGCTGTTGCCGACCGTGCTGCAGCAGGTAACAAGTTCGGTACAGTGCTTATCCCCGAGGGTCTCATCGAGTTTATCCCCGCTATGAAGTCACTCATCGCAGAACTCAACGACTTCTTGGCTGTTAAGGGCGAGGAGTACGCAGCTATCAAACCTGCAGACCAGCGCGAGTACATCATCAACAACCTTTCAGCAGAGAACGCTGCTGTTTATGCAAGCCTCCCCGCAGGCGTTGCACGTCAGCTCACACTCGACCGCGACCCCCACGGAAACGTACAGGTGTCACTCATCGAGACAGAGAAACTTCTCTCAGAGATGGTTGCAAACAAACTCGCTGCATGGAAAAAAGAGGGCAAATTCAACGGTTCATTCAACGCTCAGCACCACTTCTTCGGTTACGAAGGACGTTGCGCCGCTCCCTCTAACTACGATGCAGACTACTGCTATTCACTTGGTTACACAGCTTCACAGCTCATCGCTTCAGGCAAGACAGGTTACATGGCTTCAGTACGCAATACTACTGCTCCCGCTGCTGAATGGGTAGCAGGTGGTATCCCCATCACAATGATGATGAACATGGAGCGTCGTCACGGCGAAATGAAACCCGTTATCCAGAAGGCTCTTGTTGACCTCAACGGTGCGCCCTTCAAGGCATTCGCAGCCAAGAGAGACGAGTGGGCAAAAGAGACATGCTACGTATATCCCGGTCCTATCCAGTACTTCGGCCCCACAGAAGTTTGCGACCAGACAACTGCAACACTCGCACTTGAGCAGGCTAAGTAATTAACTTACAGAACATAATGGCTAAAGCCAAAGAACCTATAAAAAGAGACGGCGGACGGAAGAAAACAACTTCCGCCCGCCGTTCGTCACGTAAAAAGAAGAACAAGGACATGCCGCGTTGGATATATGTGATAACTGCGGCGCTCCTTTCGTTCGTCCTGGTGGTAGGTTCGTACTATGTCTTTTTCCGTCCCTATTTTTACCGTTTCCGTCCCTGCTTCAACCATAAATACTACGATGTGTGTATGCCGGCAGGACATTCGGTCTATGGCATCGATGTTTCACGTCATCAGGGCGACATCGATTGGGAGACGCTTAAAAAAGGCAATCATCCCGATGCTCCCATCAGTTTCGTCTATGTGAAGGCGAGCGAGGGCAGCGACTTTAAAGACAAAAAATTCGAGGAGAATTTTGAGAACGCCCGCAAGCATGGATTTATGCGCGGTGCCTATCACTACTTCAGCACAACATCATCAGGGGTGTCGCAGGCCAACCTCTTCATCAGTATGGTCAAGCTGCAACCGGGCGACCTTCCGCCTGTACTCGACATCGAAGAGAAGCCAAAAAACAAAAAGAAGTACATCGATGAGGTGAAAATTTGGCTCAAAAAGGTTGAGGAACACTATGGCGTAAAGCCCATAGTCTATGCTTCAAGCAAATACAAAAAGAAATATCTCGACGACCCATTCTTCAAGGAATATCCATTGTGGGTGGCTCATTACTACATTCCCGAGCTTACCGATGGCGAGGAGTGGCTCATGTGGCAATGCACCGACATAGGAGTAATGCCGGGAATAAAAGAGAAGGTGGATATAAACATCTTCAATGGAACCGAAAAGCAGTTGAAGGAACTTTTGTTGGATTGAGAATTTGACAGGGCTTAAGGCATTAACGGTCAACATGCTGTCAAATAAGGTTAAAGTTAATATACTTTTTAATCCATTCAGGGTTTTTGACATCAAATATAAGATACACTACAAATAGGAAAGAATAAACTACATACGACTATGAACAAATTTATCAAATGGGGAATAATCGTGGTGATTGTTGCCGGTCTTGCGGTACTGGGCATACGTACGTTTACTCCCAAAGTAAATGAAGAGATTAAAGAGAAACCTGCCGCAGCAAAAGGTAAACAGAACCGTAACCTGAATGTCAAGGCTATAGTGTTGTCCGAGACTACAATCTCTGATGAATTTTTCGTAAGCGGAAGCATTCTACCTGACGAAGAGGTCGACCTCTCGTTCGAAACTTCCGGTAAGATTATCGACATATTTTTCAAAGAGGGTACACAGGTGAACGAAGGCGACCTTCTTGCCAAAATAAACGACGCTCCGTTGCAGGCGGAACTCAAAAAGCTCGAAGCGCAATTGAAGCTTTACACCGACCGTATGTATCGCCAGAATGCGCTTCTTGAAAAAGAGGCTGTCAGTCAGGAGGCTTTCCAGGAGGCAAAGACCAACCTTGCCACATTGCAGGCTGAAATTGACAAGGTGATAGCAAATATCGAACAGACTGAGCTTCGCGCACCTTTCGACGGCATAATCGGTCTGCGACAGGTGAGCCAGGGTACCTATGCTTCGCCCACTACACCCATCGCAAAACTTACAAAAATCAATCCGCTGAAAATTGACTTTGCAGTTCCCGAACGCTATGCGGGAACACTTAAGGCAGGTACTCCTCTGTCGTTTACCGTAGAGGGCGACCTGGACGAGAAAAAGGCCAAGATATATGCTCTCGATTCATACGTAAACAGCGACACACGTACATTCGGCGTACGTGCTATGTATGACAATTCCGACGGCAAACTCTTCCCCGGACGTTACGTAAGCGTGGCTCTTACCACACAGACTTTTGAAAATACATTGGCAATACCCTCTCAGGCAATCGTTTCGGAAATGGGTATCGACAAAGTGTTCCTCTACAAGGGTGGCAAGGCAATGCCCGTAGAGATTAAGAAAGGTGTCCGCACCGAAGCACTTGTGCAGGTGCTTGAGGGTCTGAACGTAGGCGACACTGTGATAACTACGGGAACAATGCAGCTGCGAACAGGACAAGGAGTTATTCTCGACAGTGTAAACTAATAAAAGTCGCAAAAGATGAATATATCCGAATTAAGTATACGTCGTCCCGTACTTGCCACTGTGTTGACACTCATCATAGTGCTGTTCGGTCTTATAGGTTACATGAGCCTTGGTGTACGCGAGTATCCATCGGTCGACAATCCTATAATCTCGGTTTCCTGTTCCTACCCCGGTGCCAACGCCGATGTAATTGAGAATCAGATAACCGAGCCTCTGGAGCAGAATATCAACGGTATTCCGGGTATCCGCTCGCTCACCAGTGTCAGCCAGCAGGGACAGAGCCGCATCACTGTGGAATTTGAACTCTCTGTCGACCTCGAAACGGCTGCCAATGACGTTCGCGACAAGGTGTCGCGTGCGCAGCGTTTCCTTCCGCGCGACTGCGACCCGCCGACGGTGTCAAAGGCCGACGCCGATGCTATGCCTATCCTGATGGTGGCGATACAGAGCGAGAAGCGTTCGTTGCTCGAAATAAGCGAAATTGCCGATCTTACCGTAAAGGAGCAGTTGCAGACTATCCCCGAAGTGAGCAGTGTATCCATCTGGGGTGAAAAGCGCTACTGCATGCGTTTGTGGCTCGACCCGGTGAAAATGTCGGGTTACGGTGTTACACCCATGGATGTGAAGAATGCGCTGGACAAGGAGAATGTGGAACTCCCGTCGGGTAGCATCGAGGGTAACAATACCGAACTTGCCATCCGTACTTTGGGACTTATGCACACCACAGATGAGTTCAACAATATTGTCATCAAGCACAACGAGGGCAGGGTGATACGCTTCAGCGACATTGGTCGCGCCGAACTCAGCGCACGCGACCTTAAGAGCTATATGAAGATGAACGGTGTGCCTATGGTGGGTGTTGTTGTGATTCCTCAGCCCGGTGCCAACCACATTAATATTGCCGAGGCGGTGTACGACCGTATGGAGAAGATGAAAAAAGACCTTCCCGATGATGTTACATATAACTACGGTTTCGACAATACACGCTTCATCCGTGCCTCAATAAACGAGGTTAAAAGTACGGTTTACGAGGCATTTATCCTTGTGATTATCATTATTTTCCTCTTCTTGCGCGACTGGCGTGTGACGCTTGTCCCCTGTATTGTTATCCCTGTATCGCTTGTGGGAGCCTTCTTCATCATGTATGTGTGCGGATTCTCAATAAACGTGCTTTCGATGCTTGCCATTGTGCTCTCTGTGGGACTTGTGGTGGACGATGCGATTGTGATGACTGAGAATATCTACATACGCATCGAACGTGGCATGAAGCCTAAGGCTGCAGGTATTGAGGGCGCAAAAGAGATTTTCTTTGCAGTGATTTCAACGACAATTACCCTGCTTGCGGTGTTCTTCCCCATTGTATTTATGGAGGGAACCACAGGTCGTCTTTTCCGCGAATTCAGTTTCGTGGTTGCAGGCTCAGTGATAATTTCGTCATTTGCTGCGCTTACCTTTACTCCCATGCTCGCCACAAAATTGCTTGTGCGCCGCGAAGAGCAGGGATGGTTCTACCGCAAGACCGAGCCTTTCTTCGAGGGACTTAACCGCTACTATGCACGTAGCCTCAACTGGTTCCTGCGCCGTCGTTATGTCTCTATTGTGATTATGGTGCTTGCATTCATTGGCATTGGTTGGTTGTGGAGCACAATCCCTTCGGAAATGGCACCGCTCGAGGACCGTTCGAGCATCACCATCCGTACAATGGGTGCCGAGGGTGTCACATACGAATATATGCGTGACTATACCGAGGATATTACACTGATGGCCGACTCGTTGATGCCCGATGCTGCGTTCATCACTTCGCGTGTGTCGAACGGTGGCGGTAACATTCAGATTACGCTCAAGGATTTGCAGGAGCGCGATTATACCCAGATGGAGGTTGCCGAGAGGCTCTCTAAGGCTGTACGTACAAAGACTGATGCACGTGCTTTTGTACAGCAGCAGTCTACCTTCGGCAGCCGTCGTGGAGGTATGCCTGTGCAGTATGTGCTTCAGGCGACCAATCTGGAAAAATTGCAGGAGGTCCTGCCCAAGTTCATGGCAAAGGTCTATGACAGCCCTGTATTCCAAATGGCTGATGTCGACCTCAAATTCAGCAAGCCTGAATTGCGCATTGAGATTAACCGCGAAAAGGCCAACCTTATGGGTGTGAGTACAAGGGATATTGCACAGACACTGCAGTATGGTCTCAGTGGTCAGCGTCTGGGCTATCTTTATCTCAATGGCAAGCAGTATGAAATTGTGGGCGAAATTAATCGTCAGCAGCGTAACACTCCTGCCAATCTGAAGTCCATTTATATGCGCAGTACTGATGGCGAAATGATTCAGATGGAGAATCTTGTGGAGCTTATCGAGGGTATTGCGCCTCCGAAACTATACCGTTACAACCGTTTCGTGTCGGCGACAATTTCTGCCGGACTTGCCGAAGGCAAGACCATTGGCGATGGACTCGATGAAATGGATAGGATTGCGGCAAGTACTCTCGACGACACTTTCCGCACGGCTCTTGCGGGCGACTCCAAGGAGTTCCGTGAAAGTTCGTCAAGCCTTATGTTTGCCTTTGCATTGGCACTGTTGCTTATCTACCTTATACTTGCTGCTCAGTTCGAGAGTTTCAAAGATCCGTTCATCATAATGTTGACAGTGCCTTTGGCTATCTGTGGCGCACTCATCTTTATGACTTTCGGCGGGCAGACAATGAATATTTTCAGCCAGATTGGTATCATTATGCTCATCGGTCTTGTGGCAAAGAATGGTATTCTCATCGTAGAATTTGCCAACCAAAAGCAGAAGGCCGGTGTTGACAAAATGATGGCTATCCGCGATGCCTCTGTGCTTCGTCTGCGTCCCATCCTTATGACCAGTGCATCAACAATCCTGGGTCTGTTGCCTTTGATGTTTGCTTCGGGCGAGGGCTGTAACGGTCGAATTGCTATGGGAACCGCTGTTGTCGGCGGAATGCTCATCTCCACTATGCTTACAATGTACATTGTGCCCACAATTTATTCATTCGTATCGACTAACTTATCAAATAAAAAGTGATGGAAATGAAAAGAGTAATATATGCGCTTGCAATGCTTCTGGTTGCAGCCTCTTCATCTGCACAGAATGAGGTAAACACCCTGAAGGCATGTATCGAGCGTGGTCTTGAAAACAACTACTCGTTGCGTATCGTGCGCAACAAACAGCAGGTTGCCGAAAACAACGCAACCATTGCCAATGCGGGAATGTTGCCCAAAGCCAATCTGACGGCAGGATACAGCGGAACACTTGACAATAGCGATATTACCTCACGCGAGGATGGCAGCGTTGCCAAACAGCGTAATGTCACCGACCACACACTGCGTGCCGGTCTTGATGTGCAGTGGATGCTGTTCGACGGTTTCAAGATGCAGGCTGACTACAATCGTCTGCGCGAACTGAAATTGCAGAGCGAGACTCAGACACGTCTGGCTGTTGAGGATTTTGTGGCGAAACTCACTGCCGAGTACTACAATTTCGTGCAGCAGAGTGCCCGTCTGCGCAACCTCAACTATGCGGTTAAGCTCTCGCGCGAGCGTCTGCGCATTGTCTACGAACGTTATATTATCGGTGACAATTCACGCCTCGACCTGTTGCAGGCACGTGTGGACTTCAATGCTGACAGCGCCGAGAGTGTGAAGCAGCATGAGCTTCTCGCTACATCGCGCATACGTCTGCAGGAGCTGATGGCAGAGCACAATATGGATAAGATGTTCAATGTGGCAGATACATTGGTAGATGTAAACCGTCCCCTTAACTTTGACAAACTCTGGGAGTCAACCATGCAGAATAACGTAGAACTGCTGATAGCTGCACAGGAGAAGAAACTTGCCGAAATAGACCTCAAGAGCATCAGTTCGCGTGACTATCCATATCTCAGTCTTAATGCCGGTTACGGATACACACACAACAAGTACGAAACAGGCACTATGGACAAACGCAAGGACTGGGGTGCCGACTTCGGAGTCTCTTTGGGCTTTAAACTGTTCGACGGTAACCGCAGCAGAGAGCGTCGCAATGCCAAGATTGCCATAGAGAATGCAACCCTCGAAAAACAGGATCTTGAACTTGCTCTTTATGCCGACCTTGCCGACCTGTGGCAGGCCTATGAGAATAACAGTCGCCTGCTTGCCCTTGAGCGTCAGAATGTGTTTGCTGCACGCGAGAATTACGAGATTGCTCACGAAAGATATATGCTTGGCGACCTCTCGGGTATTGAGATGCGCGAGGCACAGAAGAGCTTGCTCGATGCCGAGGAACGTATTCTTGTTGTTGAGTACAATACAAAGCTGTGCGAAATTTCGCTCCTGCAACTCAGTGGCAACATTATGGTCTACCTTGAGTAACAGAGTTACATATATGATAAAGGGCTGCGCATTGCGCAGCCCTTTATCATATAATGTGGGTGTATGTATTATCTTCCCAATATCTTTTTAATCTTATCTGCCACCATCTGCGGCTCTATCTTCATGCAGCGGTAGTCACCTGTACGGCAGGGCTTGTTGCCGAAAATGGAACAAGGGCGACATTCGAGCGGCAGTTGCACGCAATTCTCCTCTTTCTGTCGCCATCCGAGGAAGCCTGCAAGTGGCGATGTCGCGCCCCAAATAGAGATTACAGGGGTGTTTACCAGTGAAGCTATGTGCATGTTTGCGGAATCCATGCTTACTAACAGTTCAAGGTTGCTGATGAGGGTGAGTTCGCCACGGAAATCGCTCTTGCCGATGAATGATATTACATTGTCGAAACGCTCGCACCATTTGTTGACAACCGCCTCCTCCTCTTTGCCGAATCCGAAGCAGAATATCTTCAGGTCGGGCAGGGTGGAGAGGCTCTCAATCACCTTCTCAAGGCGTTCCAGAGGGTATATTTTGCCGTCGTGTCGGGCAAAGGGTGCAATGCCTATCCATTGCTCGTTGCCCTTAACAGGTACGCTGTCGCCAAGTGTCATCAAGTCTCCTTTGCTGCTGCCGAAAAGTGATACAAAGTCGGCACTGAAGCCGAGATTCAGTTTCTCGAAAACCTCCTGATAGCGTTGGAATGTGCTTTTCAGCTGTTGGCGCTGTCTGTTGCCGGCTGCTGTAAGACGCTTCTTCTCGGCGCGTCCCTTCTCAATGGAAGCGCACTTGACGCCGCTCATTCCCAACAGCAGTCGCAGAACCTTTGTGCGCAGTACATCGTGCAGGTCGGCAATGGCATCGGGTGAGTGCTTCATCAATCTCTTCTTCAGTCTGTACAGACCACCAAGACCTTTATATTCGTCGAGGTTTACACCTTCGAACTTCAGATTTTCTGGGGCATTTACAAGGAACTGTCCGAACCTCTCGCGGCTGATGAAGATGAAGCGTTTTTCGGGGTACGCAACTGCAAGCGAGTATAGCAACGGTATTGTCATTGCTATGTCGCCTACTGCCGAAAATCGTGTTATAAGTATTGTGTCGGGACTTTTCTTATTTCTTGCCTGCACCATAAAGTACGGGGTTGAGTGAGGGGTCGTTGTACATCTTCATCTGACGGTACACCTTCATGTATTTGCGACCTGCCGCAATGTCGGCGAGCAGTTCGTCGATGGCTGTGGTAAGGTCTTTCTTCTGCTCCAGAAGTATTGCGAGCTTGGCCTCACACTGTTTGTTGCCACGGTTTACCTCCTCCTGCATGTGGTAGATTTTCAGTGCAAGGATAGAGTAACGGTCGATTGCCCATGCGGGGCTCTCGGTGTTGATTTTAGCGTCGGCAGCGGGTGTTACATCCTTGTTGGTGTCGAGGAAGTAGCTGTCGATGAGCTCCACGAGGTCTGTTCTGTCCTGGTTGGACTTGTCGATGCGACGTTTCAGTGTCAGAGCCTCTGCGGGGTCAATTTCGGGGTCGCGGATGATGTCCTCGAAGTGCCACTGTACAGTGTCTATCCAGCATTTAAGATAGAGATAGAATTCGATGCTTTTTTCGGGATAGGGGTTCTGTATGGGTGTGTCAACGTTGTCTGTCTTATGATAATCGAGAATGGCCTCGTTGAAGATGGGCCAGCTTAACTGTGTGAATGTCTTCATAGATTAAGAAACTGTTAAATTTGACGTAAATGTATTCTTAATATCGCAAGCTGTTTTTGTTCGGAAACAGCTTCTAATTAACTTTTTAAAGTGGACTCATTTGAGTGAGTTTCCTACTTTATCTCACAAATTTAAGTAATCTTTGTGAGTTTGACAATAGTTTTTTAAAAACTAATTATCTTTGCTCCGAAAATAGACGAAATTTCCATGAAAATTGTTGTTGACGAAAAGATTCCTTATATCTCCGATGCTCTCATTCAGATGGGGCATACTGTTGTAGAAAAGGCAGGAAATGCCATCGTTGCCGATGATGTGCGCGATGCAGGCGCGCTTTTTGTGCGTACACGAACCGAGTGCAATGCCTCTCTGCTCGAGGGTAGCAGTGTGCGTTTCATTGGTACTGCCACCATTGGCTACGACCATATTGACAATGACTATTGTAAGAGCAAGGGTATATATTGGTGCAGTGCGCCTGCATGTAATGCAGGTGGAGTGGTGCAGTATGTGCAGTCATCCATATACGCATGGTGCGGTTCGCGCCCGTTGAAGGGGTTGACGCTTGGTGTGGTAGGTGTTGGTGCCATCGGTTCGCGTGTGGCAGCCTGGGCTGCTTCACAAGGCATGCGTGTGCTGCTCAACGACCCTCCCCACGAGGCAGCCGGCGAGCAGGGCTTTGTGTCGTTGCAGACCATTGCCTGCGAAAGTGATATTGTAACCTTCCATCCTACGTTGACACGAGGTGGCGAGTTTCCCAGTTACCATTTGGGTGGCGAAGAGTTTTTTGCCTCTGTGCAGCGTGTGCCGCTTGTAATAAATGCGTCGCGTGGTGCGGTGGTGGACAACGCTGCTGCCTTGAAAGCCGTTAAGGCCGGAAAGATTGCCGACATTGTACTCGATGTATGGGAGGGCGAACCGCTTATCGACTGCGAACTGCTTGAAGCTGCATTTATTGCCACTCCTCACATTGCCGGTTACTCGGCAGAGGGAAAGTTCAATGCCACCTATATTGTGCTGAATAAATTTGCCGATTTTACGGGCTATAAGGATGCTCTTCCCATAACTCCGCTTGCACCTCCTGCCGTTCCTCTTGTCGAGGCTGCAAATGAGTGTGAGGCGCTGTTGCGCATCTATAATCCGATGACAGACAGTGCTGTGCTTAAATGTTCTCCTTCGCAGTTCGAGGAGTTGCGAAATAATTATAATTTCCGACGCGAGCCTTCGGCATACGAGATCAGGTTATCCGAATAAACATTAACGGGGTTTGATGTCAAAAATCAAACCCCGTTAATATTATATTCCACACTCTTACTTCATAAACGCAAAGAGACCCAATTGGTTGAGCAGAATCAATCCAATAGCTATAGGTGCGACATATCGCAGAATTAATATAAATGCCTTGAAATAGGGTACGCGTATGGTGCCGCCATTGGTTATTTCCTCCTTAACATACTTCTTGTCCAGATACCAGCCTATGAAGATTGAAATCAGCAAGCCGCCAACAGGCAGGAAAATATTTGAAGATACATAGTCGAAGAAGTCGAACAGCGAGAATCCGAATATCTTAACATTGCTCAGCGGACCGAACGACAGTGCGCAGAAAAGTCCTACGAAAGAGCAGGTAAGTGTCACTATCCATGCGGCCTTGCGACGTATCATGTTAAACTCTTCCGAAACGTATGCTGTCACAACCTCGTGCATCGATATTGTAGAGGTGAGTGCAGCCACCACCAACAGGAAATAGAACATTACTGCAAACAGGTAGGACAAAATGGGCAGCGATGTGAATGACTGCTGGAATACGTTCGGCAATGTTATGAAAATCAACGAGGGGCCTACGTCGCTGCCCTCAAGCTGATAGCCAATGTTGAACACGGCAGGGAAGATGATGAATCCAGCCATGATTGCCACAAAACTGTCGATGATTGATACCTTGAATGCTGTCTTTCCAAGGTTGGTATCTTTGTCGAAGTATGATGCGTAGGTACAGAGGCATCCGAGTCCGAGACTGAGCGAGAAGAATGCCTGTCCCATGGCGCTCAGAATCACCGACCCGTCAATCTTGCTGAAGTCGGGTTTCAGCAGATATTCAACACCTTTCGATGCTCCCGGAAGAGAGACCGAACAGATAACCAGTATTATAATGATGATGAACAGTGCAGGCATCATCACCTTCGAGAATTTCTCTATTCCGCTCTTCACTCCACGTACCACGACAAAGTGTGTGAGCAGCATGAATCCAAGCATCGCCGAAATTGACAACCACGGATTGGCTGAACAGTCGTTGAATATCTGAATATAGTCTGTTGCGCTCTTTCCATCGAAATAGTTGGCAACTGAGAGTACTGTATATTGTGCTGTCCATCCGGCAACCACCGAGTAGTAGCTCAGGATGATGAATCCGGTCAGCACGCCCAGACGGCCCACCCAGTTCCATTTTGTTCCGGGAGCCAGTTTGCGATAGGCACCGGCAGCGTTCAGGTGTGTGCTGCGGCCTATAAAGAATTCGCTCATCATGATGGGTATTCCCAGCAGTACGATGCAGATTAAATATACTATGATGAATGCTGCGCCGCCATTCTGTCCTGTCTCCACCGGGAAACGCCATATGTTTCCCAGACCGACAGCCGAGCCTGCGGCGGCAAGCACTACGCCTAATTTACTTCCGAAATTTTCTCTTTCCATTATTTGTCGTTATATAGTTCTAATTATGTTTATTGCCTCTCCTGTGTGGATGGTGTGCAAACCAAAAGGTAGTTTGCCGACATACTCCTCATTGTACTTTCAAGAGGCTGTGCCAAAATTATTTTATGACACAGCCTCTTTATGCGAGTATTAAAATGTGGCGATGCAGGGCATGTTGCCATGCCTCCAGTTTATCGTCGTGTACGGCGTACCGACACGCGAGGGCCGGCTCCGCTCTTGCTGCCGCTTTTAGCGGTGTTGCTCTTCTTTGCCGTCTGGCTGTCGGAACTCTTCTTTGTGGTTCTTTTAGCCTTAGGCTCCTCTTTTACAGCGCTTTTGCTGCTGATGCTGTCGGATGCGGCAACAGCTGCAGTGTCCTTCTTCTCCTGAGGCAGCTGTACTTTCCACAGATTGCCACGGAAGTCGGTGAGCTGCTGCTCGATGTTCTTCTGCTCCTTCTTTATAGCAGAGTCGTTCTTGCAATATTGGTTGATTGCAAGGTTCTGCAAGTTTACAGTCTTGTAGATTTCTCCATCGTAGCTGTTCTTCAGGAAGTAGTCGCTCATGGTCATTGTAGAGACATTGTTGTAGCTGCTTGACATCACCTTCTGATTGTTGAGCAGGGGTGAAATTTCGTCGAAATTGAGCCAGAACATAGGATACTTGGTTACCTCTGTTGTGAACTCGCCCGAACGGTGAAGCACCGGACAGAGTGCTGTGATGCGACGGTTGTATGTCGCAGTGCGCTGGTCGTAGTAGTTGCTCTCCTTGATGTAGTAGCTGAGCACCTGCGCACTGGGAATGTCGCTCTGCGATACCAACAGTGCGCCATTCTCCTCTTCGTAGTATATTCCGAAGTTGTCGAGCAGCTCCTTGGGGTTAACCTTATTCTCGGGAACGAACGACTCGTTGCCGTCGAGGTTGTAGGAGTAGGCAGGAATGTCGTTGTTTATGAAGAGGCGGAATATGTATGTGAAGAGGTTCATATTGTCGCCCTGTGGGTCTACGGGGTAGTAGAGTGTCGCATTTTTCTCTTTCTTAAGGTCGAGAGTGCGATAGACATCGCGCTTCCATACAACCTCGGTGGGTGTGTGGGTGACGGGGTATTGTGCCTTTGCACGTTCGCTCATGGGAACGTTTATCGTTGTCTCTTGCTTGGCTGCTGTCTCTTTCTTGCGTTTGGGCGGTTGCGCCGCAACTGTCTGTGCCAGCAGGACTACGCTTATTGCCAAAAGGATTTTACTGATATATTTCATAGCGTATCTTTTTTATTTCAGAATAACTTCCATTGATGAGGGCAGGACGCGCTCTACACCGTCCGGGCCTATTGCCTTCACGTGTGATATGTAGAATCGTTTGCCTGTAGAGAGGCGGCGGAACATATCCTTCTGTCGTGCCGAGAAGTTGGCACCGTCAGATATTACGGGTACCGCATTTCCCATATTGTCGTAGAAGACAGTCTCGAACGACAGTACCTTGAAACCTATGTTCAGCAGACCATCGTCGATGGCTGCGATGATGCCGTTTGTGGACATAAGGTCGCGTTTGGCAAAGGGTGTACCTCCGCGGTATCTCTTGGTGTGTCCGTCCTTGTCCTTGTATTCGATGAAGGGTGAGGGGTCGGGCAACTGCTTCACGCGGAACGAGTATTTGCCCATGCTCTGTCGACGGCCGCCTTCGTGGTTGGCTGTCACCTCAATTTCCATGTTCTTGCCTATCTGTTTGGGTACTGCCACAAAGCCGCCTTTGCCGTCGGATTTCAGTGTGCCGTTGCCGTTGGCTACGCTGGCAGAGATGTTCTTGGCTGGTACTCCGGGAACAGAAATGCTGACGGGGTTTTCGAATCCGGCATACAGCACGTTCATCAGCGAGGCGCTGACGGTGGCTGTGGGGTCGACTACGGTGTACTTCTGCGAGAAGTCGTAGCGTTCCGATGCGCCTGAACCGTCGTTTACCACCATGTAACCGTTGAGGGTGTAGTCGCCTGTGCGGTTGCATGTGACGGTGTATTCGCCATTCTCTGTTTCCAGCTTCTTGTCGCCGATGAATATCTCGGGACGCTGTGTGGAGTCGACAGCAGCAAGTATTATCTGTGCGCTGAAGTCGCTGCCGCGAACGATGTTCTTGGAGTTGGGGATGACAAGGGCGCTTATCTTGTTCACGCGAACGTCGCCTTCGTCGATGTTCTTTGCCAGCTGGTGCAGCACTTCGCCTTCGGTGTAACGAATGTCGTTCTGCAGTTTTGTCAGCAGGGTGATGGCTGCAATGGCCGGCATATTCTCAAAGTTATACTCCTGCCAGTTGCGCATCATGGTTATGTCCCTTTTGGGAACTTCGGTGTTGAACAGGTCTATCACCACCTGACGCTGTACCGAGTCGGTAATCATGGTAAGTATCTGTTCGCGATAGTTGTTGATGGCGTTGTACAGCTTCAGTCCGCGCTTCTCCTCGATGCTCAGCATTATGGCTGTTGATGCCTCAAGGTCTTCGCGGTTGACCAGCTGTCGGTAGTCGCCCTCGACACCGTCCGCCTTTTTGGCTATAAGCTCTTTGAGCTCTGTGGCATAGTCGTACAGCGAATCGGACATCTGTTTGACTGTCTTTGCGCGTGTGTACCACTCGTGTACCTTTTCGGGGTTCTGCTCCATGAATTTGGCAAAGTCCCTGTACAGGGCAAGGTTCTGCTCCGAGGATGTAGCGGTACTTTTTGAAAGGCTTTCGTCCACCAGCGTGAAGCCGTTGAGGACGTCCGACGAAACATTCAGCGCCAACATCGCCATCAGAAGCACGTACATCAGATTTATCATCTTCTGACGTGGAGAGACTTTGTTTTTCTTTATTTTCATGCTCTACGTTGTTCTGTGGTGATTATTGCTGTTTGTTCATGTTGGCTGTCATTGCCTCCAACATACGGCCGTATACCTGGTTGAGTTCCTCTATCTGCTCGGCCATCTTCTTTGTCTGGTCGTTTACTGCGTCGATGTTGCTGAGCTGGTTGCCTGCACCACGCAACTGTATCTCGTACATTGCATTCACTGCTGTGAGGTTGCGCGAGAGTGTCTCCATCTCCTCCATGTTGCGCGAGAGGGCATCTGTCTGGTCCGAGATATGTTTCAGTGTTTCGTTGAGTGTGCGCACCTTGTCGATGTACTCCTGTGTCACTTCGTCCATCTGAGGCATCAGCTCGGGACTGCCCGAACCTGCTATCTGTCCCACAATGTTGCCCGCTGCGGGAACAACACCATCTGTTGCTGCTGTACCTGAAATGTTTGTCGCAGGTGTACCGTTTATGATGATGGTGCCACCCTCTGCACGACGTTCGGCACGCTCTTCTGCTCTGTCCTCTTCGGCAAGCTCGTAGGGGCGCTCAAATGCAGAGAAGAAAAAGACGATGACCTCGGCTCCCATACCCACGAAAAGCATGATGTTGGCTCCGGGGATGTGTGTCAGTTTGAACAGGGTACCCAGGATAACGATTGCTGCTCCCCAGCTGTATATGTAGTTTGTCCAGGTTCTTCCCTTGGGGGAGTCCATGAATGACTGTATGCGTCTTACTATGCCTTTTGTCTTTGCCATGATGTTTGCTATATGTGGTTCTTATTCCTATTTTCTGTTATTTCTGCTGATGCCTGTGAAGCTGCGTACGCAACGGAAACCGATGTACGAACGCGATTCATTCTGATACTCGAACGAGCGTGTTGCACCCTGTATGAATTTTACGGGGTCTTTCCACGAACCGCCACGTACTGCTTTTTTCTTCAGTGCATAGGGGTCCTCCTTTGCTGCGCGGTATTGCAGGTCGGGGTTGATGTCACCCATCTGCAGCACTCCTGCCTCGGTGTATACGGTTGATGTCCACTCGGCAACGTTGCCTGCCATGTCGTAAAGGCCGTTGCTGTTGGCAGAGTAGATACCGCACTTCGATGTTATGAGGTTGCCGTCCTGTGTGTAGTCGCCTTCGCCAGGCTTGTAGTTGGCGTAGTAGCAACCTTTGTCGCTCTTGGTGTCGCCCGACTCCCAGGGGAATTTTCCACCCTCTTTGCCGCGTGCTGCGTACTCCCATTCAGCCTCCGAAGGCAGACGGTAGCGCTGGATATATTTTGCCTGACCGCCGAGTCCTTTCAGCAGATAGTCTGTGCGCCATGCGCAGAAGGCGTTAGCCTGCTCCCAGCTGACACCTACCACAGGGTAATCGCTGTAGTTGGGGTGGCTGAAGTAGAGATTAAGATATACCTCGTTGTTGCTGTTGGGGAAGTCGTTCACCCAGCAGGTGGTGTCGGGGTAGATGTTTACGATGTATGTGTTCTGGAAATCGTAGTAGCTCGAAAGGGGACGGGTGATTGTCTGTGTAATGATTCGGCCCTCGTCGTCGATGTAGGCTGTGTCCTTTGATATTATAACAGCTTCTGTGCTTACGGGAACATCTGTGTTGCGGTTGCGCTTTGCAGGGTCGAGGTTGTAGCGGCGCTGTGCTGCGAGAGTGTAGTCGTATATCTCGTAGCGGTAGTTCATCTGCGAAGCATCGAGCATCTTGGCGCCTGTGACGGGGTTGATGGTGTAGACACTCTCGATGGCGCGCAACTCATCTTCGTTGGGCTTGCGCCAGGGGATGGGCTTGCTCCAGTTGAGATGGGGTGTGACAGGTTCGCCGAACTTGTCCTCGGTTATCTTGTATGTCTCGTCACCGCCGTATGCAGGGTCGGCAAGGCGTTCGCGGATGATAGAGTCGCGTACCCAGTAGACAAACTGGCGATACTCGGCATTTGTAACCTCTGTTTCGTCCATCCAGAAAGCATCGACCGATACATCCTTGACGCTGGAAGATGTTCCCCACAATGAATCTTTCTCTTCGTCGCCCATTTTAATGGTTCCTCGCTCCACCAGCACCATGCCGTAGGGGGCAGGTTCGTTGATGGCTGTGCCGCTGATGCCTGTGAGTTCTCCTCCTATGGCGTTACTGCTCTGGGGACCCATGCACGATGCGAGCATGAGTGCGGAAATTATCGCCGGTAAACAGATTATGATTCTTTTCATTGTAATACTCTTATGCTGTTATGTTTGTTTTTACCCTTTTTGAATATGTCAAAATTAAAGTCGTATCCTAAGTATATGTCGTGGTTGCCATGTGCTGCGCCCACTCCCGAGGTGAATATTTCGTATCCGTAACTGAGAGTGACGTTCATCAGTTCCATGCCCAGGAACAGCGCAACCGAAGTTGCAGGGCTGTAAGTTACACCACCGAAAATGTTGCGGTTGTTGTACTTGTAGTTTCCTTTGGCAGTGATGTCCGCCCGGTAAGATACAAGGTCGGTCATCAACATCATGGATGGCTGTATGGTTATTAACGTATTTTTTAACGGAATATTGCCTTCGGCCATAAAATTATAAAATGGGTCTATCTGCATTTGGTTTTTTTCACCCAGATATATCAGCGGAGCATTGATGTGCAGCGCCGACAGACCTGCCTGAAAATATTTGTGCTGATAGAGTACACCGGCACCAAAATCTATCTTGTTGCCATTGACTGTGCCGGTGGGAAATGCCGGGTCGTTGCTCTCCTGCCCCAGTATTATTCCCGTTGGGTCGAACTTCTCGTTCAGCAGTCCCACCTGTGCGCCTACAGCCATGCGTCCGCCCAGCAATTCCATGGCAAAGGCATAGTTGACGAAGAGGTGCTGGTTGTTGAACATTCCGGCCTCGTCGTTCAGTATGCCCATACCTATTGAGTGGTCGCCTTTGAGCATGGTCAGTGGTGCGTCCAGGTTGAAAAGCATGCTCTTGGGGTTTTTCTCGAATCCTGTCAGCTGGTTGCTGTATGCAGCAAAGATGTGCATCTTTTTAGTGGCACCTGCCCCTGCAGGGTTGTAGAAATTCTGCATCTGCCAGTAGTGGGTGTAGTGTACGTCGTACTGTGCGCGCATTTCGGCCAATGCGCACATGAGCAGTGTCAGAATTACAAAAATCTTTTTCATCTATTGTTAAACGCGGCGAGCGTCTGAATAGTATGTGGTGCCGCTACAATTATGCGAAGTTCGGAATTTTTTATGAATTTTCATATATTTTTCCCCGTAAAGAGTTTGTCTGTGGGTAAAAAAGCCTTAATTGGGTAGTTTTTAAGTTACTTGTGATGCGAAAGTCGGGATTTCTCTCAGGAATTTGCGGAACATACCTGTATTCTATGGCAAAGGTTTTTCGCTGATGCAGTTGCCGTAAAATATGCAACAAAATTCAAATAGAGTAAAAAAAACGAATAAAGTCTGATGCCTTATAAGTTTTTCCAAAACTTTTTCCTAACTTGCGTCCGATGTTTAACCTTTAAACTGTAATGCTATGATTATTGGACTTCCCAAAGAGATAAAGAACAACGAAAATCGCGTTGCTCTGACACCGGTGGGTGTAAAGGAGTTAGTCGACCGCGGTCACACTGTATATGTTCAGATGTCGGCAGGTGTCGGCAGTGGTTTTTCCGATGAAATGTATGTCGAGGCAGGCGCACTGATGCTACCCTGCATCGAGGATGTCTACGACAAGGCCGAAATGATAGTGAAGGTTAAAGAGCCTATCGCACAGGAATATCCCCTTGTCAAGCCCGGACAGTTGCTCTTCACTTATTTCCATTTTGCATCCGACGAGGCGCTGACCGACGCAATGCTGGCAAGCGGTGCAGTCTGCATCGCATACGAAACAGTGCAGTTGCCCGACGGTTCACTGCCGTTGCTTGTGCCCATGAGCGAGGTTGCCGGTAAGATGGCAACGCAGATGGCTGCGCGCTATCTCGAAGCTCCGCAGGGCGGCAAAGGCAAACTGATGGGCGGTGTCCCGGGTGTGAAACCTGCAAAAGTACTGGTTCTTGGTGCAGGTATTGTAGGAACCACTGCTGCAACAGTGGCGGCAGGCATGGGTGCAGATGTCACCATAGCCGACATTTCGCTGCCTCGTCTGCGCTATCTTGCACAGGTGATGCCGGCTAACGTCAAGACCCTCTGTTCAAGCAAGGGTGCCATCATCGAAGAACTCAAGAGTGCCGATGCTGTCATAGGCTCTGTTCTTGTGCCGGGCGCAAGATGCCCCCACCTTGTAACAAAAGATATGCTCAAATATATTGCACCCGGAACAGTGATGGTAGATGTGGCAATAGACCAGGGTGGATGTTTCGAAACATCGCACGCTACCACTCACAGCGACCCCGTGTACATGGTGGACGGAATTCTGCACTATGCGGTGGCGAACATTCCCGGAGCTGTGCCCTACACATCGACAATGGCACTGACAAACGCCACTCTGCCTTATGTGCTGCAACTTGCCGACAAGGGCTGGCAGCAGGCATGTCGCGACAATGCAAGCCTTGCCAAGGGCGTGAACATCGTCGATGGTAAGGTGACATTCAAGGCTGTAGCCGACTGCTACAACCTTCCCTATTGCCTTGTCGAACTGTAAAAGAGAGATTAGACGAAAATATCACATAAACGCAAAATGAAAAAAACATTATTTCTATTAGTGGCATTGGCACTGGCTCTTGGCGCATCGGCCAAAGTGGAGCTACCCAAGGTCTTAGGCAGCAATATGGTGCTGCAGCAACAGAGTGAAATTAACCTTTGGGGAAAGGCTGATGCCAACAAAAAGGTCAATGTGGCCGTTTCGTGGAACAAAAAGAAGATTGTCACACGTAGCGACAAGGATGGTAATTGGGCGGTAAAGGTGCCTACACCTGCCGGCTCGTTCGACAAACACACAATCACCATCAGCGATGGTGAGAAAATAACACTCGACAACATCCTCATTGGCGATGTATGGGTGTGCGTGGGACAGAGCAACATGGAAATGCCGGTCCAAGGATATATGCACCAACCCGTTGAAAATGCCATGACCTACATCAGACGTGGAAGTGCAATGAAAGACAAAATCCGAATGTTCACGGTGAAAAAGGCACGCTCCTACGACAAGGACCTTGACGACTGTGTAGGCGAGTGGCGCGAATCATCACCGGTAAGCGTGGCAGAAACATCAGCCGTTGCCTACTTCTTTGCCCACGAACTGTCGCATGAAGTGGATTATCCCATAGGTCTTATCACAGCCGGATGGGGCGGTTCGCGCGTGGAGTCATGGATGCCATTGTCGGCACTCAGGGAGATAGCAAGCGAAGAACAAATAAAACACAAGCACACACTGCATCATATAATCCCCTCGGAACTCTATTGTGGCATGATAGCCCCCATCCGCAACTACAAGGCAAAGGGCTTCCTGTGGTATCAGGGCGAGGCCAATCTTGGCTATCAGAGCCTTGAATATTTGGGCGACATCGACCACTACGATGTGATGCTGGCACGCATGGTGCAGCAGTGGCGCGAAGATTGGGGCGACAAAGAGAACAAAATGCCCTTCTACTATGTGATGATACCTGCGTACTACTACTGCAATTCATACAAAGATACCACATTGCCTTTGTTCGTTGAGTGTCAGGAACGTGCAATGGACCTCATCCCCAATAGCGGCATGGCGGCAACAACCGACCTTGGCGAGGCAACCTGTCTGCACCCTGCGAAGAAATTCGAGATTGGCGAACGTCTGGCAGCATTGGCAATGGCACAGACATACGGCTGCAAAGGCTTCGAGGCAAAAGCGCCTCAGTACGAGTCGCACGAAATAAAGGATGATGGCAAGGTGAGAATAAAAATGAAAAACTCACCGCAGGGGCTTGCTCCCTGGAGCAATGTGCCGGTGAAAGGCTTCGAACTTGCAGGTGAAGACCGCAAGTTCTATCCTGCCGATGCCCGCGTGTGGGGCAGTGTTGTTACAGTGTGGAGCAAGGATGTTCCCAAGCCCGTAGCTGTGCGATATGCTTTCCACAATGTCTGTGGCGAGGTTAATCTGAAGAATCTTTACGGTGTACCCGCAATTCCGTTCCGCACCGACCGTTGGAACGATGTAAAATAAACAATTCGGATAATATTTGTATAACATGACCGACGAGGTGTGCCTAGCACACCTCGTCGGTCTGTTTATAAAAAAAGGCGAGTTGCCCCGCCTTGAATGTTTTCACAACACACACACGCACAGTTCCACATATTGAACCTCGGTGTATTTGATGTTACTTCCGTTCCCCGCAAATTTAAAACACTAAATTCCTCCATTTCCCCGAAATTTAAACATAACGTTTATAATAAAAAGCAAGCAGCCGGGAAATTCCCGGCTGCTTGCTAAATTAGTTGCTGTTATTACTTTACAAGTACTTTGCGTCCTTTCTGAATGTAGATGCCCTTCTTGGGGGTGCTTACGGGCTGTCCCGACAGGTTGTAGAAGGTGCTGTTGCCCGATACTTCAACAACGGGTGCATCGATGTTTGTCAGGGTGCTGTCTATGCTCAACATCCATGCTTTCAGGTCTGTCATAATCTCATCGTGGTACATGAATGAGGGGCTGTATCCGTAGCCGTGGCCACCATTGGGGAAGCTTATTGTGTGTACGGGTACGTTCTTCTTTTCAAGTGCTGCCACATACTCCTTGCTGTTGCGGGGTGACACTGTTGCGTCATCTTCGGCCCAGCAGAGGTATGCCATGGGGGTCTTTTCGGTTACCTGTTTCTCGTTGCTGTACTTCTTGATGAGTGAAGGTGCAGTGTTGGAGCCTAACAGATTCTGGCGTGAACCTGCGTGGGTGTACGAGGCGTCCATGGTGATAACGGGGTAGAAGAGTATCTGGAACGCGGGGCGCTCGGCACCGGTGGTGTGTGTGGCTACGGTTGAGGCAAGGTGACCGCCGGCACTGAATCCCATCACTCCAATCTGCTTTGTTGTTACACGGAACTCTTCGGCATTTTCGCGCAGGTAGCTCATCGCGTCGCGTGCCTGTGTCAAAGGACCGCTGTCCGATGTGGGGGGTACTGTGTAGGTGAGTACTGCTGCTGTGTAGCCCAGTTCGTTGAAGAAGGGTGCCCAGTCTGCTCCCTCGTTGCTGCCTGCAACAAATGCGTATCCGCCACCGGGGATGATGAGAATGCCGCGGCCGTTGGCTTTGTCTTCATCGGCTCTCAGTATCTTTATCGATGCTCCCGAGGGCAGTTTGACGCTTTTCACGGGCATGCTGCCCACTTCGCTTACTCTGAAGATGCTGCCTACGTCTTCAGGGTTGGTCCAGAAGGCGAGCTTGCCGCCGGGGCCTCCATACTCATTTATATATTTGCCATTCTCCACGTTGGCAAGAAGGAATCCGTTTACCGCCTCCTGTATTTCCCAGTTGTAGACTTTTTTTGCAAGTGCTATGCTGCCGCTGACATTTGCCAGTGTCTTTGTGGTGTCGCTGCGGTTGTAGAGTGCAATTCCGTTGTAGGGATCGCCCTTGAATGCCCATTGATAGGCGTAGGTCATGGCCTGCTCTTTGGTGGGGGCGGTGTTGCACTTATAGTTCTTGTCGACTGTTACATAGTCGGCACCTTCGCGCAGTGCCAGGTTGTACCAGTGGGCGTTGCTGAGGTCGGTAGATAACTCGAAGGGCAGCTGCCATGTGGCTGTGACGCGAACAATGTTGTTTGTTCCTTCTTTGATGATGACGGGCTCGGCGATGGTGTACGATGTGTATGCACGCTTTGTGACATATTCGGGAAGTACGCTGATGGTGTCGCCCTCCTGTCCCGAGTACTTAATCTCTTCGAGCAGGTTGCCTTTGACATCTTCGATGAGGTAGGTCA
>CAJGDX010000028.1 GCA_904502185.1 uncultured Bacteroidaceae bacterium
AAAGTGCGTATAACTAACACTCAGACAGTCCTCGCACTTAATCCGAAAAACAGACGACCTCTCGGCTGTGATGCTTACGGTGCCGGTTAAGTTTTAAGTTACCAATGCTATGGATGGAACCGCATAAATACTGCAAATTGACACACACTTTTATACCCTTTTAAACTTTTACCGGACACCAATAATAGTTTTACACACGGCATTTTTATTTCTATCGAATATTTGGCATAAAATTTTCATATTATTCAGTTCAATAAGTGCAATTGTCACGATATAAAAAAATGAAGAACGTAGCGAGTCGCTACGTTCTTCATTTTTTATCGTATATCGATGGATTACTTTTCCATTTGCTCCTCAATGAGTCGAATCTTCTTGAGGATTATCTCTGCATCTGCCTTCAGTTTTTCAACTTTCTGGTGCATGACATCTACAAGGCTTGCACCCTTCTTGTTTGAAGCGCTGAGGAATCCGAGGTTATTTTCGTATGTCTTAATTTCCACCTTCATAGCCTCGTGCTGACGTATCAAGCGGTCGCGCTCGCGTCCCAAGTTATCTCCGCCCTTAGCGATGTTACTTCGGAACTCCGACAGTTTGCGCTCGTTGGCATTTATGTGCAGTTTCTCATATATTGCATCAACTGCCTGCTTGTACTCTTTGTATAGTTTGTCCTTATCGCGGAAAGGAACGTGACCTACTTTGTTCCACTCTTTTATGAGGGCTGAAAGTTGCTCTTCGGGTGCAGCTTCGTCGATTAACGCCTGAAGTTTGGAGATAATATCGCGTTTCTGTTTGAGGTTCTCAAGTTCCACTGAACGCTGTGACGATGTTGCCTTGTTGCGGCGCTCGAAGAAGTAATCGCATGCACTGACGAAGCGTTTCCACAATGCATCAGAATATTTCTGAGGAATTGCACCGATGCCTTTCCACTCTTTCTGCAATGCTGAGAGTTTGTCGGCAGTCTCTTTCCAATCTTCGATCTCTTTCAACTGCTCGGCAGCCTCACAGAGCTGACGTTTCTTTTCGAGATTGTCGGCAAGAGAAGCCTTTACGCTCTTGAAGAATTCGCTTTTGCGTTTGAAGAATTCGTCGCACGCAGCACGCATACGTTCGAATATCTTGAGATTCATCTTCTGGGGAGCGAAGCCAATCTCTTTCCATTTTGCCTGAAGATCAAGCACCTCCTGTGTCTTGTCGTTCCAAGACTGGTAGGTAGTGAGTGCTTCGAAATTTATCTGCTCGATAGCCTCGCAGATGGCTGTCTTTTTCTCAAGATTTACTTTTTCGCGCTCTTTCTTCTCCTCGAAGTGTGCCTGGTGGCGTTTGTTTATGGTTGTAGATGCAGTTTTGAAACGTGTCCATATCTCCTCACGCAATTCGGGAGAAACAGGACCTGCATCGCGGAATTCTGTATGCAACTGCTGCAACTGACGTGAAGCTGAAACAATGTCAGTCTCTCCGATCAATGCCTCTGCGGCTTCGCAGATTCTGCTCTTTATTTCAAGATTTTTCTTAAAGTCATACTCGCGGAATTCAATATTCAGTTTGAGCATGTCGTAGAACTGCTCAACCAACTGCTGATACTGTTTCCAAAGGTCATTGACTTTGTCCTGTGGAACATTCTTTATCTCTTTCCAACGTGTCTGCAATGTCTTGAAGTCGTTTACAGCCGGAGAGCCCTGCTCTGCTTTGTCCACCATCTCTTTAAGTTCATCAATGATGGCGAGTTTGCTCTCGTAGTTAGCCTGCTGCTCGGCAGCCTGTTGCTGCAGCCATGCGCTGCGACGCTCCTTTATGACATTCATAGCCTCTTTGAAGGCATTCTCAAGTTCGTCTGCAGCAGGGATAAATGTGGCAGGTTCGCCACCATTCTCTACATACTCTTTGCGCGCTGCGTCTATTTCCATAGTGCGCAGTTTGTAGAATTGCACTTTCAGCATTTCTGTTTCGCTCTTGCAGTTGAGTGCGTCGTCGCTGCCGGCAATAGCTTGCAGGCGTTCTATTATCTCCTCACGTGTTGCCGGACGGGGAAATGTAGCGGCATCCTCGGAAACCGATTCTTCGACTTCGAATTTTACACTTGTTGCATCTGTTGCAACTTCATTGTTCGTAGCGGCGTCTGTCGCCTGTTCAGGGGTTGTCGCGATGGGCTGCTCCTGGAGCATCTCATCCGATTTTTTAATTTCACTCATCTGCTTAAAGATTTTAGTATGTTAGCGCGAAGATAATTTATATTGTTCACATATACAAATAGTGAACTGCATTTATTTTCTTGCAAGTATTAAATTTGCTGTTCGAGCTGCAACTGTCAGAACATTAGGTCGCTCAGCACTTTGGCTATAATCATGTAGAATGTCATACCGCTGAGGTCGTTGACAATCTGTATGAAGGGGCCAGTGGCTACAGCCGGGTTTATATCCATTCTTTCGAGTACCATTGGCACCAGTGTACCGAAGGCCGAGGCAAACATTATTACAACAAACAGACTCAGAGGCACTGCCAATGTCACAATGTCCAGCGGATCGTAGACGAAGAAGTTGTACACATAGACAATCAGCGACAGAATGGTTGCATTGATTATTGCCACCATCAGCTCCTTAAGTATGTGTTTGAACATGTGTTGCGAGTCGAGAGAATTGTTTGCAAGACCCTGCACAGCGATAGCCGATGACTGTACTCCCACGTTACCTCCCATTCCTGCAAGCAGTGGAATGAAAAGTGCCATTTCGGGGTGAGTACCCAATGTCGATGTAAAGTTGTTCAGCAGCAACGATGAGCCGATTCCACCCAGCATTCCAATGAGCAGCCATGGCAGACGCGCACTTGTCTGCTTCAACACTGTATCGTTGGTCTCGATGTCTTTGGTAATACCGGCGGTCAACTGATACTCGTGTTCGTTCTGTTCGCGAATCTCGTCCATCACGTCGTCGACGGTAATCTGTCCCAGCAGACGGTTGATTTTGTCGACAACCGGAATTGCCACCAGGTTGTACTTTTCGATGAGCAGTGCAACCTCGTCGATGGGGGTGTCCACATCTACGCTGACAACGTCGCGCGTCATTACGTGCTTGACCTTTACAACCGAGGGACTGGTAATCATCTTTTTCAACGGGAAGGTACCACAAAGACGTTCATCGTCGTCTACTACATATATATAATATATATCGTCAAGATCCTCAGCCTGTCGGCGCATCTCTTTCAGACACTCGGGCATACTCCAATTCTCGTTCACTACCACCATTTCGGTACTCATAAGACCACCGGCGGTATCTTCGTCGTATTGCAGAAGGTCGACAATATCGCCGGCCTGTTCTATGTCCTTGATGTGCTGAAGCACCTCTTCCTGCTTATCCTCGTCCATGTCGCGGATAATCTCAACGGCGTCGTCAACCTCCATGTAGTTGACAAAGCGTTTAGCCACGACCTCAGAGGGAAGGTCCTCGAGAAGTTCATTTCTGAGGTCCTCATCCATTTCGGTGAGGGCGTCGGCAGCCTTTTCGTTGTCGAGCTGTCGGTAAAGGAAGTGAGCCTCCTCTTCGGTCAGTTCGTTGCACAACTCGGCAATGTCAGCAGGGTGCATCTTGCCAAGCCTCTCCTGCAACAGCACCGATGCCCGTTGCTCGATAAGCTCTTTTATGCTGCGTACAAATTCATTTGTCATAACAATTCTCCTTTTTTCTCTAATTCGCGTTGTATCTCTATTGTCAACCCGATAAATTCATCTATCGACAGCTGCTCGGGGCGCTTGTCAAGCACCGGGTTAGAGAGTATCGCCGATTCTTTGCCAACTATATTCTGTACAGAGTTGCGCAATTTTTTGCGTCGTTGGTTGAATGTACCCTTTACTATACGGCGGAACAGTTCTTCGTTGCATTCGAGTTCGGTGCGACTGTTGCGGTGCATGCGTACAACTGCGCTCTTCACCTTTGGCGGGGGCGAAAATACATGCTCCGACACTGTGAACAGGTATTCAACGTCGTACCACAGCTGCACGAGTATGCTCAAAATGCCGTATGCCTTGCTTCCGGGCTGCGCAGCCAGGCGTTCGCCCACCTCTTTCTGTATCATTCCACTGCAATAGGGAATGTACTCTTTATACTCCAGCATCTTGAAGAAAATCTGACTGGATATATTATAAGGATAATTGCCAATGAGCATGAATTGTTCACCATTCCACAGACGGTCGAGGTGCATCTTCAGAAAATCGTCCGGGATAATATTTTCGTCACCTATCTGAGGAAGATTCCTGCGCAGATAGTCAACCGACTCTTCGTCAATCTCTACAACCTTTAGGGGGCGCTTCTTCTCAAGAAGCATACGGGTGAGTACTCCCATTCCGGGACCAACTTCCAGCACCGGAAGTTCGGGGCATATATCCACTGTGTCGGCTATATCCTGTGCCACAGCAAGGTCTACCAGAAAATGCTGTCCCAATCTCTTCTTTGCAGTAACCGTTGTTTTTGCCATTTTTATTACCCTGAAAAAATTTTATTAAAAAAAACGATTTTTTGGATGCTATTTACAATATATGGCTATCTTTGCAGACGTGTGAACAAAAAGTGACCACCATCGGCTGGCAACCATACGTTGCAAAGTTAATGAAACTTCTTATAAACTGATTTATTTTGTCCGCAAACTTGTGAAAAAGATTTTAAGCCTGATATTGAAAACCCTGTTGCCAATACTGCTTGGTGCTGTAATCCTCTACTGGATATACAGGGACTTTGACTTCAACAGGGTGGCGGACGTCGTATGTAACGAAATGAATCTGTGGTGGTTCGCGCTTTCGACATTCTTTGGAGTGATGAGTCATGTACTCCGCGGATGGCGCTGGCGTTTGTCACTTGCACCATTGGGCTATGCTCCAAGTACATCGAACTGCGTATATGCCATATTTATTGCCTATGCGGCCAATCTCGTTGTTCCGCGTGTGGGCGAGGTGTCACGTTGTGCTGTACTCGACAGATGCGACAAGGTGCCTTTTGTGCAATCGCTAGGCACAGTGGTAGCCGAAAGGTTTATAGATACAATAATGGTGCTTGCACTTGTGGCAGCGGCATTGCTGCTTCAATGGAAAGTGTTCTATACCTTTTTTATTACGGCTGGCGGAGGAACAGACGACGGCCAGCTCTATTCGTCGGTGACAAAGATAGCAATAATGGTTGCCTCGGTTGCGGCTATTGTTGCTCTCGGATATTTTGTTGGCAAAAAGATGGCACTGCTAACAAAAATAAAGGCTGTCATACGCAATTTTTGGGAGGGAGTAACCGCTTTAGGAAAAATGAAGAATTCTTCACTGTTTGTCATCGAAACAGTGGGTATATGGTTTTGTTATTTCATGCAGTTCTACCTATGCTTCTTCTGCTTCACATTCAGCAGCGACCTCTCGATGGCGGCAGGACTTCTGCTCTTTGTAGCCGGCAGTGTGGCAGTGGTTGTACCCACACCCAACGGCGCAGGTCCCTGGCATTTCGCCATAATAAGCATGATGGTGCTTTACGGCGTGTCGCAGGAGGATGCAGGAATGTTTGCATTGATAGTACACTCTTCACAGACAGCACTGGTGGCGCTGCTTGGCGTTATTGGCCTGATGCTGGTGAGAAAAAACGAAAAGAATATATGTCAAACTAAATAATAGAAATTAGACTATGGCACTTACAATCAAAGATCTTTCGCCTCGCGAAGTATGGAAACACTTCGAGGCATTGACACAGGTTCCCCGTCCCTCGGGTCACCTCGAAAAAATACAGAAATATTTGCTCGATTTTGGTAAAAGCATAAACGTAGAGACCTGGCAGGACGAGGCTGGAAACATCATCATGCGCAAGCCTGCAACTCCCGGACTCGAAGGTCGCAAGGGTATCATTCTGCAGGCTCACATGGACATGGTTCCCCAGAAGACTCCCGAAAGCACACACGACTTTGAGAATGACCCCATCACCACTGTTGTGAAAGGTGACTGGCTCTATGCCGACAACACCACACTTGGTGCCGACAACGGCCTTGGTGTTGCAGCTATCATGGCTATCATGGAGGACAACACATTGACACACGGTCCCCTTGAGGCTCTTATCACAGCAGACGAAGAGACTGGAATGTTCGGAGCGTTCGGTCTTAAAGGCGGCGAACTTCAGGGCGAACTGCTGCTCAACCTCGACTCAGAGGAGGAGGGCGTGCTGTACATCGGTTGTGCAGGTGGTGCTAACATCACTGCTTCAATGGAATTCATGGAGGTTGAGCCTTGCGAGGATGAGGTTGCCGTTAAGGTTACACTCAAAGGCCTGCGCGGCGGTCACTCGGGACTCGAGATTAACGAAGGTCGTGGCAATGCCAACAAACTGATGGCACGTTTCGTACGCGAGGCTATGGATGAGTGCGCTGTAAGCCTTGCCAGCTGGAACGGCGGCAACATGCGCAACGCCATTCCCACAAACTGCGAGGTTGTTCTCACCCTTGACGAAGAGGGCGTAGAGGAGATCAAGCAGATTGCCGAAAAATACGAAGCTATGTTCAATGCCGAGTTTGCCCCCATCGAAGAGGGTATCACTCTGCGTGTAGAGAGCGTTGAAATGCCCGAAACAGTAGTTCCCGAAGAGATTCAGGACAACCTTATAGATGTTATTCTTGCTTGCCACAATGGCGTTCTTCGCTTCATCCCCACAATCCCCGACACAGTAGAGACATCAAGCAACCTTGCAATTGTCAACATCAACGACGGCAATGCCGAAATCAGAATTCTTGCCCGCAGCTCATGCGACAGCATGAAGGAGTTCCTCATTCTTCAGTTGTCAAGCTGCTTCGCAATGGCAGGAATGAAAGTAGAGGTAAGTGGCAGCTACAGTGGTTGGCAACCCAACGTAAACTCTCCTTTGCTGGGTGCATTGAAGAGTGCATACAAAGATATGTTCAACAAAGAGCCTGATGTTCGCGTGATACATGCTGGATTGGAGTGCGGAATCATCTCAACAAATTATCCCGGCATGGACATGGTATCATTCGGCCCCACACTGATGTCGCCCCACTCTCCCACCGAGCGTGCATACATCCCTACGGTAGATATGTTCTATTCGCTTGTTAAAGCATTGGTAGTAAATGGAGTTTTATAACAATATAGTATTAATCTAAAAATGTAACTACTATGAAAAAACATTTCAAATTGATGGCAGCTATGCTATCAGTAACATTGGTCCTCACATCTTGTATCGGTTCATTCAACCTTACAAACAAAGTGAAAAGCTGGAACGAAGGCCTCGGCAATAAGTTTGTGAACGAATTGGTATTTATCGGCATGCACATTATCCCTGTGTATCCTATAACATTGTTTGTTGATGGTGTTGTACTTAACTCTATCGAGTTCTGGACCGGCAGCGCTCCCATCTCTAAGAACGACAATGGCACAAAGATTGTTAAGAACAGCCAGGGCGAAGATGTTATGATTACATCAAGCGCAGAAGGTTATACAATCTCTAACGGTGTTGAAGATGTTAAGTTCGTATACAACGAGGCAGACAACAGCTGGAGCGTTATCAGCAACGACGTTGCAACAAAACTGTTGACTATCGACGCAGCAAACAACAACGCAGAGCTCTATTTGCCCAGTGGCGAGACTATGGCAGTAGAACTTACTGACGATGGCATGAACACTGTACGCCAGACAATTTCTGCAAACAGTTTTGCTAAGAAATAACAAGGTCTATTTAATAATCCCCCAAAAAGGATGAGTGCCGTGGCACTCATCCTTTTTTAGTGTATTGTTCCTGCATCCGGTAAAGCAATGATGTACATAAAGATTTTATTATCGTTGGCGGCTTGCACTATTGTTCAAGTGCCACCCTAAGCGGCTTGCACTATCTTTAAATAAGATAGGCGGCGCCTCGGCAATAAAAAAAAGCGCGCTTTTTTTGTATTGCTCTCGGCTTGCACTATCTTTGTACCGAAGGATGAGGAAAAAAGTTACAAACAATAAGGTACGCGAAATCAAATTAGGCAAGGTGCGCGACAAACGAGGCAACCTCTCGATTGTCGAGTCGGAGATGTCTGTGCCATTCAAAATTGAAAGGACCTATTGGATTTACGATGTTCCGGGCGGAGAGGCACGACAAGGACATGCCTACTACAAGAGCAAAGAGTTCATCATAGCCCTTTCGGGAAGTTTCGACCTGTTTGTCGACGACGGACAACACACAACAACTTTCCACCTCGACCAATGCAGCAAAGGTGTTTACGTGCCGGAAGGCTGCTGGCGACACCTTATGAATTTCGCAACAAACTCAATAGCATTGGTGCTGACCTCAACCAAATATAATCCCAAGGACTATATTCGTGACTATAACATATTTGTAGAACTGAAAAAAGGTGGCAAACTATGAACAACACTACCATAAACGATTGCCGTTTGGTGGAGCTTGCACGCCACCATGGTTCCAAGGGCAACCTTACAGAGGTTGAGAATGGCAAAATTGCAGGATTCGACACCGAACGCGTGTTTTTCATCTACGACATTCCCGGCGGCGCATCACGCGGCGGACATGCACACAAGACACTGCGTGAACTTATCGTTGCTGCCTCCGGCAGTTTCGATGTGTACATCAACGATGGTCAGAACGAACGCACAATTCACCTCAACCGCCCGTCACAGGCTCTGCTATTGTGCGAAGGCGTTTGGGAGGAGCTACGTAACTTTTCCAGCGGAGCTGTTGCACTGGTTCTTGCATCGAAACACTACGACCCCGAGGACTACATACGCGACTTTAACGAATTTATAGAGTGCAAACAGTCACTTTTGCCCGAATAACACTACTCCAGACATAAGATTAAAACAAATGATTAAATATCTCCCATTAAAAGAAATCACAGCCTCCTACGAGCCCGAAATAAGTGACGCACTGCGCCGCATTGTCGAACGTGGATGGTTCCTGTTGGGAGAGGAGTGTGCTGCCTTCGAGCAGGAGTATGCCTCATACATCGGCTGTAATCACTGCATCGCTTGCGGAAACGGATACGATGCCCTGTGGCTCATCTTCAGAGCCTACCGTGCAATGGGGATATTGAAAGATGGGGATGAAGTGCTTGTACCTGCAAACACATTCATTGCCTCGGTGCTTGCAATAACAAACAACAATCTGACTCCGGTTTTTGTCGACCCCGACAGCAACAGCTACCTTGTCGGCGAAGAGGGGTTGCGTTCAGCAACAACCAGCCGTTGCAAAGCCTACCTGATGGTTCATCTTTACGGACAATGTGCCTACAACAGCGCAGTAGCCGATTTCTGCAACGAACGGGGGATAATAATAGTAGAAGACAACGCACAAGCACATGGCTGCATGTATGACGGCAAGCGCACAGGCTCATTAGGGAATGCAGCAGCACACAGTTTCTACCCAGGCAAAAACCTCGGCGCATTGGGCGATGCAGGTGCTGTCACCACCAACGACAAAAAACTGGCCGACACCATTGCCAAACTCCACAACTACGGAAGCAACCAAAAATATCATCACGAAGAGGTAGGAGTCAACAGCCGCATGGACGAGTTTCAAGCAGCAATTTTACGCATAAAGCTCCGCCGGCTCGATGCGGAGAACAACCGACGTCGCGCCATCGCCAGCCAATATATTTCGGGCATAGACAATCCACTTGTCCGCCTGCCACAGGTACGCGACTTTGACGCGCATGTTTTCCACATATTTCCACTGATGAGCGAATGTCGCGACAAAGTGGTGGAAGCATTGGCGAAGCACGACATTCAGACACAGATACACTACCCTATTCCCGTACATAAGCAGGAGTGTTACCCCGAATGGCACTCACTGAGTATGCCCATGGCTGAAAAGCTGTCCATGCAGGAAGTAAGTCTGCCCCTGCACCCACTGCTGACAGATGCCGAGGTCGCTGAAATTATCGGAATTGTCAACAGCATCGGATAGTCCACAAGCCTTACCATTGGGCACAAGCCCAAATTTTACGCCACAAAATTTGCATTTGACACGAAAAAGTACTACCTTTGCGCTGCTTTTTAACAGAAAGCGCCTAAGGATTGTCCTATGGTGTAATGGTAGCACAACAGGTTTTGGTTCTGTTTGTCGAGGTTCGAATCCTCGTGGGACAACTTCAAGAAGATTAAATACCGCGGTATTTAATCTTCTTTTTTTGTAATGACATAGGGTGCAAAGAAACTCAAAATCGCGCAAAACAGAAACACTCGACTTTGCCCTGTGAGCAACGGCCACCGGTTCGCCATGATCTGTACGACAAACAACATATTGGATTAACAACTATATTGTTGTATAAAAAGCAAGGCGGGTTGCCTCGCCTTTTGAAGTGCCCCTAAGTTTGAACAAAAACATAGGGATTTATTTTGTAATGAGTTCTACAATGTAGTCAGTACCGAATGGTACCTCGTTGAACATCAGTTTCACACCCTCTTTTGTCTTCTTGAACTTCACAGGCTGCTTGTCGGCGAATGTGGATGCCTTCTTCACCTTGCAGTCAAGCGGCAACAGAAGTTCCTTCTCGTTGCAGTTGAAGATGTGTACAAAGAGACGGTTACCTTTTCTTGTGGTCACTCCCCACTCCTGCGCAGGAATGTCGCCGGCAGTTGTGCCGTAAATGGTCTCACCGTTTGCTCGCAGCCACTCACCCATCTCCTTCATGCGCTCAATGGCAACAGCAGGAATTTGTCCGTTAGGCTGGGGGCCTACGTTGAGCAAGAGGTTCGCGCCCTTACCCGAAGTACTGACGAGCAGGCGAATCAGAGTTTCTGTACTCTTGTAGTTCTGGTCTATGAGTTTGTAACCCCACATACCGTTCATGGTCTGACATGTTTCGAGTGGCAGATGGCTGATTGCCTGACCGCTGAATCCGGCCTTGTTCTCACCCGGTATGTCGCGCTCGAAAATCTGGATATCCTCGCCGGGGTTGGGAGTATCGTGGTGGTTGTTACCGATGAGGCACGATGGCTGAAGCTTGTGGATGAGGGCATACTGCTCGTCGAGCTGCCAGTCGAACGGGATGGAATCCTCGTCGCGATCCCACTTGCCGTCGAACCAGATGGCACCGATCTCGCCATAGTTTGTGAGCAGCTCTGTCAACTGCCTGTTCATGAAATTATAGTAGGCAGGCCAGTTCTCGTTCTCCCTTACACGGCCTATAACCTTCTTGCCGGTACGTCCCATAGGGTACTCATCGCGCACCCAGTCGAGGTGTGAGTAGTAGAAGTGCAGCTTAATACCCTGTCTGTGGCACTCGTCGGCAAGTTCTTTTATTACGTCACGACCGAATGGTGTGGCATCAACGATGTTGTATTCACTCTGTTCTGTGTCCCACATTGAAAAACCATCGTGGTGTCTTGAGGTGAAACAGATGTATTTGGCTCCGGCATCCTTGATTGCCGCAACCCACTCCTTCGCGTCGAAACGGTGTGGATAGAACGCATCGGCAGCCTTTGCATACTCGTTCTTGTCTATAGGATAATTCTGCAAGTACCACTCGCCCTGTGCGAACATGCTGTATATCCCCCAGTGGATAAAGATGCCGAACTTGTTGTCGGTGAACTCCTGACGAGCCTTGAGGTTCTCGGGGGTTGGTACATACTGTGTCTCCTGAGCCTTAACAAATGTTGATGCGAACAGCAACAATGCCAAAGCAGCCGGCTTGATAACTTTCTTTAGGATACTCATATTTCAGTTTTTAATGGTTTTGCACTTTTGCAAAAATAAACAAGTGGAGCGAAAACTGCAAATTATACAGTCACTGTGTATACCGAGAATTAGTGTTTATAAATCAATGCCTCTGACATTTATCATAGTCCTACGGCTAAGATACAAAAAATCTCAAACAAACAAGTTTCTGCAATTGTAAATCATTTACTATCAAACAAGAAGAACAGTAAGCTCTTAAATCGTGAAACAACTGCTATATTATTCTTTTTTTCATTCCCAAATGCATAAAAATCATTCCGCTCTTTATTCGAAAAATATTTCTATCTTTGCGAAGCAGTTTCAGATTCTTATCTGAAGAGATTCGACCAATCCTAAAAGCATAGACAATGGCAAAAGAAAAAAAGATATTTCTGTGTAACGAATGTGGTTACGACTCACCAAAATGGGCCGGCAAATGCCCTGCCTGTGGTGCATGGAACAGTTTCGTCGAAAAGAGTATCCGCAACGACAAAGTCGCACAGATTGCGGCTTTCTGCGAAAAGGCGACATCGCGTCCCGTTGCCATCGACGATGTTTCCACCGATGAGTTGCCACGCATCGACATGAACGACGCAGAGCTCAACCGCGTGCTTGGCGGTGGCCTTGTTCCAGGTTCGCTGGTGCTTTTAGGTGGCGAACCTGGCATCGGAAAATCGACACTTGTTCTGCAGACCGTGCTGAGAATGGGCAACAAACGCGTGCTGTACGTTTCGGGCGAGGAGAGCGTAAGACAGATAAAACTGCGAGCCGAGCGCATAGAATATGAAAAGTCGAACTGCATGATTGTCTGCGAGACATCACTTGAAACCATTTTCGAACACTTCAAGGAGATTGCACCTGAACTTATTATTGTCGACTCAATTCAGACAATGAGCAGCGACACCGTAGAATCTTCGCCAGGCAGCGTTGCACAGATACGCGAATGTACTGCCATGCTGCTGAAATATGCAAAAGCCAACAACACCCCCATTGTACTTATAGGCCACATTACAAAAGAGGGAGCCATCGCCGGCCCGAAGATTCTTGAGCACATTGTAGACGTGGTACTGCAATTCGAGGGCGACCAACATTATGTCTATCGCGTACTGCGCTCCATTAAAAACCGTTTCGGCAGCACAGCCGAAATGGGAATCTACGAGATGCGGCGCGAGGGACTGCGACAGGTGAGCAACCCATCGGAGCTGTTGCTGAGCGACCGCCACCAGGGCATGAGCGGCATTGCCATTGCAGCAGCCATCGAAGGTGTGAGCCCGTTCCTCATTGAGGTGCAGGCACTTGTCAGCACAGCTGCCTACGGCACGCCGCAGCGTTCAGCTACCGGATTCGACACACGCAGAATGAACATGCTGCTGGCTGTACTCGAAAAAAGAGTGGGGTTCAAGCTGGCACAGAAAGATGTCTTTCTGAACATCGCCGGCGGACTGCGAGTAAACGACCCAGCAATAGACCTTGCCGTGATAAGTGCCATCCTGTCGAGCAACATGGATGTGGAAATTGATGCCACAATATGCATGGCAGGCGAGGTTGGCCTGTCGGGCGAAATACGTCCAGTCAATCGCATTGAACAGCGCATAGCCGAGGCTGAGAAACTGGGATTCAAACAGATAATACTGCCCAAAAGCAACATCAAGCGCCTCGACCTTTCGCGCTACTCGATAGACATTAAAGCCGTAAGCAAAGTGGAGGAGGCATTCAGATCGATATTCGGTTAGCAACAAACAGCCGACATTCATTGCAAAAAATCAATATTTAATACCCCAAACATCTATTTTTGTTGAAATAAACCATTTTTCCCGAAAAAAAGAGTTATTTTCGCACTACGCGAGCAAGCGTAAACCGAAAAACTCATATAAATGGAAAATTATATAGTATCAGCACGAAAATACCGCCCCGACACATTCGACTCGGTGGTGGCACAAAAGTCGCTGACAACAACACTCAAGAATGCCATACACACCGGCAAACTGGCACATGCATACCTTTTCTGCGGTCCCCGTGGAGTGGGAAAAACCACATGCGCGCGAATATTTGCAAAAACCATAAACTGCGAACATCCGACAGCAGATGGTGAACCATGCAACAACTGCGAATCGTGCCGTTCATTCAACCAGCAGCGTTCATTCACCATATACGAGCTTGACGCTGCCAGCAACAATTCGGTAGACGACATACGTGCGCTGAACGAACAGGTGAGAATACCGCCACAGGTAGGACGCTACAAAGTCTACATCATCGACGAGGTTCACATGCTGTCACAGGCCGCTTTCAATGCCTTCCTGAAGACACTCGAAGAGCCGCCCGCGCATGCGATTTTCATACTTGCAACCACCGAGAAACACAAGATTATCCCAACCATACTTTCACGCTGCCAGATTTACGACTTCAGCAGAATAGAGAGCAACGACATAGTTGCCCACCTGAAGAGCATCGCCGACCGCGAAGGCATAACAAGCGAATACGACGCACTGCGCATAATTGCACATAAGTCGGACGGATGCATGCGCGATGCACTGTCGCTCTTCGACCAGATGGCAAGTTTCACGCAGGGCAATCTTGTATATGACAAGGTAATAGAGAGTCTGAACATACTCGACTACGACTATTATTTCAGATTCACCGAGCATATATTGGCCTCACAGGTATCCAACCTGCTGCTGCTCTTCAACGAAATTCTGGGCAAGGGATTCGAAGGCAACATATTCGTCAGCGGACTTGCAACACACTTCCGCGACCTGCTGGTTGCATGCGACCCATCTACACACCCATTGCTGGAGTGCGGCGACGACCTTAAGCGCAGATATGTGGAACAGGCAGCAAAATGCACCCCCAAATTCCTGTTTAAAGCAATAAAATTGTGCAACGACTGCGACATGAACTATCGAACCAGCCGCAACAAGCGTCTGCTCGTAGAACTCACAATCATACAGTTGTCACAAGCAGCCGACGGCTCGGACGAAGCATCAGGGCGTGGCCCTGCACGTTTACAACCGATATTCCACAAAGCAGAGCAGCCAAATGCATCACCCGTTGGGCCACAGGTACAAGCAGTACAGCCTACACCACCCGCAACGACCGAGATTAAGGCTACCGCGACACAAGCCACACAGCAGCCTGCTACACAGCAAACAGCACAACCCGCAACAGCACAGCCGACAGTTCTAAGCGGACGTCCCGAAGCACTGAAAAGAGGTGCATCAGAGAATAAAATGCCTTTCGGCGGAATGTTCCGTAGGACACACACCACTGCCACTCGCGAGGAAGAGAGCACGCCCGTCAAAGCAAAACAGGAGACAAATGTACAGACTACAGCCGAAGAACCAAAAAAACTGTTGACACAAGAGGCTTTGTCGCAGAAATGGTTCGAATTTGCAGTGCAGCTGCCAGTAAACGAGAGAGCGCTTGGCGACAGAATGAAAATAATATCACCCGAACTAAAGGGGGAGAATCTTTTTGTCATCAAAGTAGATAACAAGATGGTTGCAGAGCTTTTCGCCACCGAGGCCAAACGCATTACAGCATACATTGCCGAGCAGTTGTCGTGTGGACGGGTGGATATGAAAATCGAGCTTAACGAACAACAGGTACAACGTCGCATATACAACCGTACCGAGCAGTTCAAACTGCTGGCCGAGAAAAACCCGGCTCTGGAAAAGTTGCGCGAACATTTGAACCTTGACTTTTCATAAAATTTGACAAAAGAGTCAAAATAGTGCCTTTTTTGAGCATAATGAAACAGCAACAGTAAAACATTTGCGACAAGATGTTCCATTTTCGTCAAAAAGAATTATTTTTGCTGATAAATGAATAAGAGATTGTTTACTGAATTGTAGAACCGATCTTATAAAACCAACAGACATGTACGATTTAGCCATAATAGGCGGTGGCCCGGCAGGATACGTGGCAGCCGAGAAAGCAGGAGCAAGAGGTCTGAAAACCATCCTTTTCGAAAAGCGCGAACTGGGTGGAGTATGTCTTAACGAAGGATGTATCCCCACAAAGACACTTCTTTACAGTGCCAAGATGTACGACCACGCCTCGGGCAGTAAAAAATATGGCGTCACAGCCGAGAATGTAGCATTCGAATACAAGAAGATGGCCGACAGAAAGACCAAAGTTGTACGCAAACTGGTTGCAGGCATCAAACTGAAGATGGAACACAACAATGTGGAGGTCATCAAAGGAGAAGCTACCATTGTCGGCGGTGATACATCGAACATAACCATTGCATGCGGTGGCGAAAGCTACCAGACACGCAATCTGCTCATTTGCACCGGAAGCGAAGCTTTTGTTCCGCCCATTCCCGGAGCGAAAGAGAATGAGGCCGTGCTTACCAACCGCGAAATGCTTGCCTTGACACAAGCACCCGAAAGCCTTGTGGTGATAGGCGGAGGAGTGATAGGTATGGAATTTGCAAGCCTTTACAACAGTCTGGGAGTTCCGGTAACAGTAATAGAGATGCTGCCCGAAATCCTTGGCGGACTTGACAAGGAGATAAGCGAAGCACTTCGTGCCATATATGCTAAACGAGGTGTCAAATTCAATCTGCGTTGCAAAGTGACAGCCATAGAAGGAAACACAGTACACTTCACCGACGCCGATGGGGACGAACAGTGTGTAGAGGGTGACAAGATACTGATGAGCGTGGGACGTCGTGCCACACTTGACGGTTTCGGCCTTGAGAACATCCCTGTAGAGGCAGAGCGCGGTATAAAGGTAAACGAATATATGCAGACAACAATGCCGAATGTATATGCAGCCGGTGACGTCACAGGATTCTCATTGCTGGCACACACTGCCAGCCGCGAAGGCGAGGTTGCTGTCAACCACATTCTTGGCATTGACGACAAAATGGAATACAACGCCATTCCAGGAATAGTTTACACAAATCCTGAAGTAAGCGGAGTGGGACTGACCGAGGATCAGGCAACCGCACAAGGCATAGAATATCGCCTGAGCAAGTTGCCTATGACATACGCCGGACGCTTTGTAGCAGAGAATGAGGGTCAGACCGGATTGTGCAAAATACTCTCTTCGCCCGATGGCAAAGTGCTTGGAGTACATATGTTGGGAAACCCTTCCAGTGAATTTATCTGCGCAGCCTGCATGGCAATAACCAACAACCTGACCGTCAGTGACCTTAAACGAACAGTGTTCCCCCATCCGACAGTCAGCGAGATATTGAAAGAGGGACTTTTTGAACTTTGATAAAAAGACAAAGATAATAACAAGATGAAACAGAGTAATGTTAAAGCGGCAACCGGCAAACTGGGCATCATGTGCGTAGGATTGGGAGCCGTAACCACAACAACCATGATAGGCGTGCTGATGTCACGCAAAGGATTGTCACAACCCATAGGTTCATTTGCGTGCAAAGGAATCATGCGCTTGGGAACAGGTCGTGACAAGATGTACAAAGAGGTAAAGGACATTGTGCCCCTGGCAGAGCTTAACGACATTGCCTTTGGTGCATGGGATCTCTACCCCGACAATGCCTATGAGGCTGCAGTAAAGGCTTCTGTACTGAAACCTGCCGACTACGAACCCGTACGCGAAGAGCTCGAGGCCATTCGCCCCATCCCTGCACTTTTCGACAAGAGCTACGCTTCGAACATCGACGGTCCTAACGTGAAAAGCGGTGCCAACCGTTGGGAACTCACCAACCAGTTGCGCGAGGATATACGCCGTTTCAAAGAAGAGAACGGCTGCGACCGCGTGGTTGTAATATGGATTGCAAGTACCGAGAAATATATCCCCCGCGACAACGAAGTACATGGTTCAGTGGAAGCATTCGAGGCAGCAATGAAGGCTGACGACACAGCACGCATCGCACCCAGCATGTGCTACGCATATGCGGCTATGCGTGAGGGTTGTCCGTTTGTAATGGGTGCGCCCAACCTCTGCATCGACATTCCCGCAATGTGGCAGTTGGCAGAAGAGATGAAAGTGCCTATCGCAGGAAAAGATTTCAAGAGCGGACAAACAATGATGAAGACCGTACTTGCACCTGCGTTCTTCACCCGACAACTGGGCGTTACAGGCTGGTTCTCGACAAACATCCTTGGCAACCGCGACGGAGTGGTGCTTGACAACCCCGACAACTTCGAGACTAAACGTCGCAGCAAGATGTCAGCAGTGGAAAATATCCTCGACAGCGACATTTACCCCGACTTGTATTCTGATATATATCACAAGGTACGCATCAACTACTACCCTCCCCGTGGCGACGAGAAGGAGAGCTGGGACAACATCGACATTTTCGGCTGGATGGGCTACCCCATGACAATTAAAGTAAACTTCCTTTGCCGCGACTCGATATTGGCTGCACCTTTGGCACTCGACCTTGTACTCTTCTCCGACCTTGCATTGCGCGCAGGATACTATGGAATACAGGAATTCCTCTCATTCTACAGCAAAGCACCCATGCACAAGGATGGAGAAAGCCCCGTACACGACCTGTTCAAACAATTTGCTATGCTGAAAAATGCAATCAGAGTAATGGCCGGATACGAAGCCGACCAGGAGCTTGACTAAGCATAAGTCAGAAAAGCAATAGCTGAAAGATATACCCAACATAAAACACCCCCCTGTTTACCGCGGTAAACAGGGGGGGCGTTTTAGCACTATAATAAGAAATTTATACTAAAAAGGCATTATACATTTTCGCGACGAAGGCGACGCATTGCAAGATGGTGTCCCTCGGCGGCAGCACGACGATACCACCGCATAGCCTCGTCGAAATTCTTTTCACCCGTCCACCCCTCTTCGTAAGCCTGCCCTATGCGATAGTGGGCATAGGGGTCGACAGAAAGACGATAGGCGGCCAATGCATCAGGCAATGAAACAGCAATCTCGCCGCACCCCTTACGATAGAGGTCGCCAAGATTGGTTGCAGCATACAGAGTGTCACCGGCCTTTACTGCCTCGCGAAACCAATATATAGCAGAAGCGCCATCCACTGCAACACCAACCCCCTCGTGAAAAAGTGTACCAATATCATTCAGTACCACTCCATGCAAAAGACGACCGGCACGATATTCATCGGCAAGCGCAAGCAGATGTTCCACATCTTCACGCGAGTAAGTTTCGTATGTTTCGCTGCCATCCAGTTGCCACGATTTTACGCGCCCGACAGGTTCGTGCTGAGGAATATCCACCTCCATGGTATCCTCCGAGAAACAGCTATCCTCCATTTCCCCTGTCGGCGATAGGCCATTCAGCATCATATATTGCATATAACCATAGATGCGTGGAGTCGAAGAGTGAAGGTTCACGCCAAATTCATAAAATGCCGACAAAGTGACGTAAGCATCGGCAACTAACGGAAGCGAGAGATAGTAGCGCGAAGCAACCGACAATACACCTTTGAGCATTGCAATCTCCTCGGAGATAACATCCTCGACCCACTCCTCGCCATAAGTCAAGTAAAGAGCATCATCGCCATCAATGCTGCCACCCAGAAAGCGTGCAACAGAATCGGCCAGATAAGGAAAAAGACGAAGGTCGGAATATGCTGCCAGATTATCTACAAAAAGTACATAGCCATCTTCGATGCCTTGAAGCAAAAACATAGTAGTGGAAATGCCCTCACGCACAAAGAACCAACTTTGCGGTGCTGTTGCATACAGAGTCAGATCTGGGATATCAGCATATCTGAGAAATTCATCACAGCAGAATTCCTTGTCAGCATTTATGATTATAGTACTTGTCATGTTTGGTGTTTCTATTGCATTTAAAAAGATAGCTTATATATATTGTGTTTCCGACCACCCACATGAAACACACTATCGTCACAGATTACAGCGATAAAAAAACTGCGAGAAAAGAATCTTTTCTCGCAGTTAAGTAGCGCCTACGGGAATCGAACCCGTGTTCCATGCGTGAGAGGCATGTGTCCTAGCCGCTAGACGAAAGCGCCATTTGACTTTTGCGTTGCAAAGGTAACGCAAAAATTCCACTTACGCAACACTATGCACATTTTTTTTAGAGCAAAATACAAAAAACTGCACTTTGCAGGCTTTTCCGAGCCTTAGCAATAACCGCAACTGATTAAAAACGGCTCAAACAACATCAACGTCAGCATCTTTTCTTAAAAGTTCTTCGATTCTTGCACTTCCATGTCTCCACATTTTAAAGCAGAAAAGCAGAAACATCACAAATAGCACAAGAGCCATAACTGGCGAAACTGATGGCAACGACATCAATATAGAGTCATAAATACCATGCGCCAACACTGGAGACAACAGAACAAATATTCTGTTTTTAACAGAATATGATGGATAGAATTTCGCCAATGAATAATAATATCCCATCATTATTCCAAAAAACAGATGCCCGGGAATTGCAAACAATGCACGTGCTATTCCTACCGTCAGGAAAGCTTCGGCATTAGAGAACAGGTAGATTATATTCTCAATAGCAGCAAAACCTAGCGAAACACATGCAGCGTAAACAATGCCATCCATTCTTTCGTCGAAATAGGGATTTTTACGCAACACAAGCCATAGGCAAAACAGTTTAGCCATCTCCTCGGGGATTGCAGCAGCGAAAAAAGCAGTACGCACAGCACCCCAAACGGTTGTTATTGTTTCAGGGTATACACCCATCAGACCAAATGGTATTGACATGCAGAACGAGAGCAGGACAGACAATACTCCAAACATAAAGGCTTTGAGTAATTGTCCGGGAGGTTCGGGTGATTTTCTATCCTTGTTAAACACATAATAAAGAAAGATTGCCACTGGCAAAAGAGCCATAAAAATAATCATGCGATTCATAGTATCAGTCATTAATGTTGCAAATCTCAGTATACAAGCGATGCAGGCATTTGCTCAATTCCTCGTCATACTTGCGTGCGTCTTTATCTATTTGCACCAATCTTGCATTTGAGCATATATCCAAATGTGCCATTTGGCTTTTAAGGATATTCTTATTGACGTTATTGGATTCTATCTCCTTCTGTTGCTCTTTTCGCGTAAGGGGACGGTAATTCATCAACAGTTCCTCGACATTCCATCTGTTGTGTTCCACATCTGCCAATGTCGAAACAATTTCGTCATTGTCTTCAAAAGGAGAGCCATCATACTCTATGCAACGTAATTTTGTCCACAACATATTGCCATTATATTGGCTCGACCATTGATTGGCAACAGAAGATTTTCCCTTATAAGCCACTTTTTTAGGATTATATGACGATTTTATGTTTATGTTATTAAAGATGTCATCAATCTTACCGCCTAATATCTTGCTGAATTCAAAATAATCATCAGTAAAGAATTCTGAAGCATTGCCAAAGCCTCTAAGTTTGCCACAATAGGGGTATTCCACACCACCTTCGGTTATTGCATCCATGATTGACTTCTCATAGCGGTTGTAAACAAGGACCTGTTTCACTGAAGAGGATTCATATATTTCCTTATGTAGGAAAATTGCTGCAGCATGCGACCTGTTCGATTCGGGCAGACAGACTGCAATTGTCACTTTTGCTTGAGGA
>CAJGDX010000029.1 GCA_904502185.1 uncultured Bacteroidaceae bacterium
CTTTTGCAATAGTTCGTTAATCGCAATATTGATTTTGTTTCTTTTTACATACATATCGCCTTTGGTGCTCTCCAGATAGGGGAACAAGTAGCCTTTTTTGCGTTTGCCTTTGTACTTTTCTATGATTTTAAGAGCCTCAACGCAAGTAATGGGAATTTCGCAAATAGTGGCGTGTTCTCCTTTCTTGTGTGGTGCATATCTCCAGCACCAACAATCATAATCTTTATTGTACTGGAAATCTGCAATATTAAAAAGCAAAATATCATAGGGGCGTGAAAAGGTGTAATACATAAGTAGGGCAACATCCAACAACATAGTTTTTGCCTCGTCTGTGTCGTTTCTACTCTTGGTTAGTTTAATATTGCTAACGTTGAGGCTTTCCAGTTCTTTTAATTGCTGGGGTGTCAATGTTTCTTGCTTTCCGTTCCTTTTGTTATTGGGGCGTATATTCAATGTGTAGCTATGATTGAAAGAGAAACAAGTATTACCCTTAATTTGGCGTTGATAGTGATATACAACGTGCCTAAAAGCGTTCATACTATCCCTTTTGCCTAATTTGGGGTGTGCATCCAAATACCTTTCCCAGTCTTTATATATATCTGTGTTTATGGTTGCTACTGGAATATCTGCAAAAATCTTTTCATTCTTGCTGGCTTTCTCTCTTTGAGCAAGTAGCTTGTTTATAAACTTGGAGTATATGTATTTGTTGCTTGAATTTCTATCGCAATTCTCTTTGTGGATAGTCTGGGCGTGTTCCAATAGGGTAACAGCGTGTTGCGCCATTATAGGAGCGTTGTGTTCGCTCTCAATGCTTTGTAATAACTCCTCGGCAGAATTAAAATCGATTGTTTCCAATAACTGAGTAACAACATTTTCCCAGTGCTCCAATACTTTATTATCGCTATCGGAATGCTTTAGCTTTTTGGGGAACTTACGGGTTTTGTTGTCAAAATCGTTTGGGGTGTTTATTAGTTTACCTTTTCCAAACAATTTATTAACGCTTTTCGATAGTGTACGTTGTTGTATTGGATCGTACACAAACAGATGAACACTATTGCCTTTTGTGGCAAAATAGATTTTGAAGATTGGTTTGCATTGTGCGCACTGCATAATAATTTAATTTTAGTGCGTTAATGAAAGGAGATTGCACAAAAAAAGTTGCAATAGTTTTTGCAAAATCTTTTGAAACTATTGCAACTTTCGTGCCATTTGGATTAAACAAGCATTTGCTTAACTTGCTGTAAACCAATCAATTTTGTAGAATTTCATACTAAAATGAAACCTCTATTGTGCGCCTGATAGGACTCGAACCTACACGTCGCGAAACACCAGATCCTAAGTCTGGCGCGTCTACCAATTTCGCCACAGGCGCTTCCTTAGTTTGTGGGTGCAAAGATAGTGCAAGTTGGGATAAGAACAAAATAAAGTTGTTTATTTTTTATCCTCAGAGGAGGTTTGCAGCGGTGCAGTTATTTCCCTTCTGTCCGTCAATCTCTTTGTAAGGCGTCAGGGGATGACTTTGTAGTTTGCACGGGCATTGGCTCGGGTGGTGTAGTTGAAGTGCCACCACTCGCTGCGTAGCGCGCGGAATCCCGCCTCGCGCATCACTCTGCGCAGCAGTTCGCGGTTGCGACGCGTCTCTGGGGTCAGCCGTCCTGCTTTTACAAGTGCTGCTTCGTTGTCGATGTGGCTCAGTGGTGTCAGTGCATCCACAACTGTTCCCATGGGCAGGGTGTCGCCTTTGCTGTCGACAATGCTGACATCCACTGCCAGTCCGTAGTTGTGCAGTCCTCCGCCGTTGGCAGGGTTGCTCACATAGTTCTGCTGTCGGGTGCCTTTCACCTTGTTCCACATCGTCTGCTGCACCCTCATGGGGCGTGCTGCGTCGTATATAATCAGCCTCAGATGGGGGTTGTTTTTTCGCAGCAGGGTGTTGGCTTTTTTCACAGCCTGGGCTGCCGAGGGGTGCAGATAGGCTTCGCCGAAGTCGTACATCTTCTCCCCTACAAAGTTGTCGGCTCTGGCATACATCAGGTCGACAACTATGGTGCTGTCGACATCCTTGATGTTCACCAGCCCCTTGAATCTCTCCTGTGCGACAATGGCTGCTGTTGCCACGAATGACAACAGCAGTGTTTTCAGTATTTTTCCGGGGAGATTACTCATTATTGTTATTTTTCAACCATTTCATCGCCTCTTTTTTGTTGAAATAGAAGAGGAATGTGTCGGGGTTGGGAATCTTGTGTACCGCCTTGAAGATGTCGGGGTGTGCCTGAAGGCATGGCAACAGATAGCGGTAGGTGGAGCCGAAGCCCAGCTGTTCGAACAGTACGTAATCGACCTTTCTGTCAATCATGCCCTGTATAACTTTACCTGCATCTTCGCTCTCAATGTAGTGAACACCGCGCATTCCCGATGTTGCGTAGAGCAGTTCGGGCTTGCGTGAGCAGACTATTGCGTCTGGTTTCTGCTTGGCAAGTGCCTTGCCCATTTCAAAGAAGTTCCTGTAGTTGGTTGGGAACTCCTGTACGGCTGTTGCGTGCAGGTCGCCCAATGTGTGTCTTTTGTTGTTGCTCTCCTGTGCAAATGCAGGGATGAACAGCAACAGCAGTATCCATGGCGAGAATTTCGCACCTGCGTATCGTTGCGACAGTCTTTCTCCAATCTGCCACAGACCGGCAAACAGCGCTGCTGTCAGGAAGGGGGTCATGGTTGTCAGGTAGCGATACTGACTGGGTACGTTAAAGAGCGAGATTATTCCTATGGTGCCGCAGAAGTAGAAGAACATTGGCCAGCGCAGTTTGCCCATGTTCCAGAATCCGTAAAGGATTACGGCTAGCAGCACTATGGCAAAAAGCCACAGCAGCGCACCGGGTGCCTCGTCGTAGTTGACGGGGACGAAGGGTATGATGCTCTCGGGGATTGCCTGTACGATGAGCATCTTGGTGGTTGAGAGGATGTTTGTAAAATCAATCTGACTGATGTAGCGCGACTGGTTAAGCTCCAGCAACGAGTTGCGGAGCATCCAGGGCAGGTAGCCTGCTGCAAATGCTCCAACCACGGCTGCCGACATTGCCCAGCGGCGCATTGCCAGTGCGCCCAGCACAAAGCCTGCGATGATGGCTATTGCCTGTGTGCGTATGTAGTAGGAGAATACAAGCAGGGTAAGCATCAGATAGAACTGCCACATTCGCCACACAGGCCTCTCTTTTTCCTTTTGCATGATACCCTGAAAAAGCCAGAAAATCAGTGCAAGGCAGCAGAAGCATGATGCTTCGCTCATCATCATGGTGGTGAACTCCAGCAAGTGGGGGGTGATAAGCACTGCCGAGCCTGCAAGGAAGGCAAGGCTGCGTTTGAAGCCTGCTCGAACCATGGTTGAGAAGAGCAGCAGCACGCCTGCGAGCAGGAACAGACCGTTGAGAATCTTCTGCGCCACAATGCTGTCGGTAACCATTCTCAGTGGCGCCATCAGCAATGGATATCCGGGAGGGAAATTGGTGGTGGGCTTGCCGAACATGTCGGCATATCCGTCACCGTTTGCCAGCGAGGTGGCATTGGCAAAGTAGTAGCAGTTGTCGCCGTTCAGGTTCAGCTTGCTGTCGAATATGTAGCTGAACGATATTACAAAAATAGCTGTAAGGCCTACCATCCACAGCAGGTTGGGATGTTTCAGGATATTTTTCATCGGTAATTTGTTTTTGACTAAAGAGACTGTATCAAAATTTTCATTCTGACACAGCCTCTTGTCTTATTGCACTATATTTTTATGCGTTGTGTTCTGCCTCAATCTCCTCGGGCGACATGGGCTTGTACTTTCCGAGTCGGCGTGCGCCACCCTCGAATACCAGCCAGTCCTCCTCGTTGCGGATGCCGCCGAAGTTGCGCCATGCATCGAGCTTGTCGTAGCAGATGAAGTCGGTGAACTGTTTCTCGGCACGCCATTTGTCGATGAGGTCGGGGATGAAGTAGATTCCCGGCTCCACAGTGAATACAAAGCCCGGTTCGAGAGCCTTTGCAAGGCGCAGCGACTTGAAGCCGAACTGTGTGCTCTTGCTGCGTCCCTCTTCGTAGCCTACGTTCACCTCGCCGAGGTTCTCCATGTCGTGTACGTCGAGACCCATCATGTGGCCAAGGCCGTGGGGCAGGAACATACATGCGGCACCGGCGCGGGCAGCCTCTTCGGGGTTGCCTTTCATCAGTCCCAGGTCGGTCATTCCCTTTGCAATCTCTGTAAGCACAATGTTGTGTACATCGCGGAACTCAATACCGGGTCTGAGGGCGTTTACAGCCGCAAGGTGGGCTGTACGCAGTATGTTGCATACGGTGCGCTGCTGCTCGGTGAAATGTTTGCCTACAGGCATTGTGGTTGTGAGGTCACCTGCATAGTGCATGGCATTCTCGCAACCTGTGTCGAGCAGGAACATCTGTCCCTCTTTCAGGGGCTCTGTGCCGTATGCGTGGTTGTGCAGTGTCTGGCCGTTGACGGTGGCAATGATGGGGAACGAAAGGTCGAAATTGTGCTTTGCTGCCTCGGCGTGTACTATTGACACAATCTGTGCCTCGGTCATTCCGGGACGTACGGCACGCATGGCTGCGCAGTGCATGTCCACAGATACGCCGATGGCCTCTTCAATCTGCTCAATCTCCTCGGCGCTCTTGTAGTTGCGCTGGTTGATGACGGCGCGGATGAACTTCATAGAGGCTGCTGCCGACTGTGCGGCGGGTGCAATGCCCAGAAGCTCCTGCAACCACACCTGCTGCTCGCCGCGGTAGGGGGGAAGGAAGTGTATTGTCTGTCCCTTTGCCTGTGCATTCTTCAGGTATGTGGCAAGCTGTGCCATGGGCATGGTGGTGGTTATTCCCACGCGCTCGCATTTCTCCTTGATGGTGGGCTGTACGCCTGTCCACACAATGTCGTCGATGGTCAGCTCATTGCCGAAGATTATCTCTTTGTCCTCGTCGATGTCTATGATGGCTGCGAGGCCTGCATAGTCCGATGCAAAGTAGTAGAGGAATGTAGAGTCCTGACGGAAGTGATATATGTTGTCGAGGTAGTTTCTACCAATTTCGGTGTTTCCCAGGAAGAGCAAAAGGCCGCTTCCGACACTCTGTTTGAGAACGCGACGGCGTTCGATGTAAGTCTCTTTTGCAAACATAGTTTATAATATTAAAGATTAGTTACTTTATAATCACAGCTCGCACGACGAACCACATGTGGCGCAGAATGGTGGGTAACAGTCCATAGTGCTTGGCCATGATGCGGAAACGCTCGATGAGCGATGCGCGGTGATGTTGCAAAGATAGTCCATTTTGTAAATAATCGACCACTATAATGTGTGTATTTACAATATCTTTTGAATCTTTCATCACTCTTATGCACCAGTCGACGTCGGCCGAAAGACGGTAATTGAGGTCGTACATGGGGGCTTTGTCGCGGCGTGCGAAGAAAGCCTGATGACACACCAGCATTCCGTGACGGAAACTGCGCCAGTCGAGCTTTTCGGGTGCCTGCAGTCGGCGCATGCGCACGAAGCGGCGATTGTCGTCGACCTCGGCTGTCTCGCCGTAAAGAATGTCGGGCAGCTCCTCTTTCTCTGCTGCCACAGCTGCCATCTTTTCGAGTGTGTCGCCCGAATGGAAACTGTCGCCGGCATTCAGAAAGCAAAGATAGTCGCCCGTTGCATGGGCAATACCCTTGTTCATGGCGTCGTAGAGTCCCTTGTCGCGCTCGCTCACCAGTGTGGCTATTTTTATTCCGCTGTTGCGCACAAGCTCCACGGTGTTGTCCGACGAACCGCCGTCGATGAGCAGAAATTCGTAGTTGTCGTAACTCTGCTCAAGTATGCTTTGCAGCGTCGGGGCAATTACCGACGCTGCGTTGAATGTCACTGTTATTATCGAGAATTTAGGTTTTCTGCTCATGACTCTTTCACTTTCTCTTTTTTACTGCGATAGATGATGAGTGCCACCATTGCCAGAATTACGATACCTACGAAAATTGAGCCGTAGAGCGATACCTTTGCCGAGCCGGTCATTACATCGTCCACGCACAGGAACTCAATCTTGTGCTTGCCGGCAGGGATGGGAAGTCCGCGCAGTATGTAGTTTGTGCGCACGGGGGCAACCTCCTTGCCGTCGATATATGCACGCCAGGTCTTGTAGAATACCTCGGAGAATACCGCGAAGCGTGGATTCTTGCTGTTGCTCTCGTAGACGATGTTTCCGGGGTTCTTGTACTCGGTCATGCGAATATAGTCGGTGGAATCGGCATTATTTGAATATTCCTGTACCGATGGAATCACCTTTTCCCATTCGCGGTCGACAAAAGCGACGGCTGTGGGGTCGAATTTGGCAATAGCCTTAATCTCTTCGTTGGGGTCGGCTACAAATTCAACCTTATCGACGAACCAGCAGTTGCCAAGTGCGTCGGGGTTGAGCTGTACCTGCTGTCCGCCCTTCTCGTCGGGAACGATGAAATATTTAACGTTGAGCATGTTTATGATGCCCATGTTCAGGTTGCGTGTGAAGAAGTGGTCGATTATATCCTGATAGCGACGCAGCTTCACGGGGCTGTAGCCGCCTACCGACTTGTGGAAATATGATGTGCGCGAGTCGTTGAAGGTGCTGGTGCTGAGGTTAAGCACGCGGAAATTGGGATCTTTGTCGGCAAGTATGCGTTTGTCGGCAGCAGTGGGGAGTATCTCTGTACTCTTCTGCTTGGGCATGAAAGAGTCCCACGACAGGAATCGTTTGTCCACTGCCCACAGGTCGACAAGCAGCAACAGCGAGAGGACTGCCATCATGTGACCGGTCTTGAAGTTCTTCGCCTTAAGATATGCAAATATCAGCGCAAACGCGGCGAGTATGAAAAGCAGTGAACGCCATGCGTCGCTCTTGAGCATTGCTGCGCGGTCGGCACGCAGGGGGTCGAGCAATGCCTGGGGGAACTGTGCGTCTGTCGCACCTGCAAAATCGAACATACTTCCGCCGAAAAGGGCAAACATCAGCGATAGACCGCCGCTGATTCCCAACGACCAGCAGAGAGCCTTCACCAGTCCATTGTCGTTGCCCTCCTTGTGGCGCTTGATAAGCTCCTTCAGTGCCAAAATTCCCAATGTGACCATTGTCAGCGATGCAATGACAAGCGACATTGAGGGTGCGCGGAACTTATTGTAGAGGGGAAGATTGTAGAAAAGAAAATCGTTTACCAGGGGGAAATATTTACCCCATGCCATCACTATCGACAGGATGGTTGCTGCCAGCAGCCACCACTTTTCGCGCCCTTTGACCAGGAATATTCCAAGTACGAAAAGGAAGCAGACGATGGCACCTACATACACAGGTCCCGATGTAAAGGGCTGGGGACCCCAGTAGGTGGGCATTCTCTTTACCAGGTTGCGTGCCTGTCCTGCGCCGTAGCTGCGTGCCACGGTCTTGTAGGTCTCCGAGTCCTCGCCCAGGTTGTAGTGCGAACTTGCACCGTAGAGGTTGGGAACGAGCAGGGTGAATGTCTCGCCTATTCCGTAGCTCCACTGGTAGGCATAGTCAATTTCAAGTCCCGAACTCTGCTTGCCCTCCTGCTTCAGAACAGCACCGCCACGCATCGACTCCTTGGCATAGTCGGCCGAGGGAACAAGCTGTCCTATGGCGGGGATTACAGCAAGTATGGCGGCAATGGCAAGCACTCCGGTTGCCTTAAGATACTTTTTAAGCTCTTTCTCTCTGATTGCATATACAAGATAGACAATTGCCAATATCAGCAACACCAGCAACAGATAGTAGCTTATCTGCTGGTGGCTCCAGTAGATGTTCAGACCCGAGAATATGAGGGTTATCAGCGCTCCCCACAGCAGTTTGCCACGGTAGCACATTATAACTCCTCCTATGATGGGTGCCATTGTTGCCATCACCAGGCTCTTGTTCATGTGTCCTGCCTCGATGATAATGAAGTTGTACGAGCATAGGGTGTAGGCTATTGCACCTGCAAAACTGAGCCACGAACGGCAGCCGATTGACAAAAGGAAGATGTAGAAACAGATAAAGGTGAGGAAGATTGAGCCAATGTGTCGGCGCGAAGCACCGAACATACTCAGTGTAAACACCTTCTCAAATGCCTTGAACACGTTCACCGGCTGTGGCGAGAATGTGTAGTTCGAGGGCATACCTGAGAACATTGCGTTTGACCAGTAGGCATAGTCGCCTGTCTTCTCGTGGTAGTCGCGCAGGTCCTTACCCCAACCCTGTGAGTTTATGGCATCAGCCTGCATCAGGTCCTTGCCCTGAAAGACCGGGGCAAAGTAGATGGCTGTGAGCGCGAAAAATGCAAATATGGCAGCTATGTGTGGCAGCCATTTTTTAAAATTCATCGAATTCATCGTCTATTATTGTTTTTCAAAATTGTTTCAATGTGGGTGCGCAGGCGCTCTTCGTACATAGCGAGCGAGTAGTTTCGGCGCACATGGTCGTTCAGCGCAGTTGTTTTTTGCAGCAGCTCTTCGCCCGAGAGTGAGGCTGCCTCCATTATTGCCTTTTCAAAGGCTGTGTAGGTAACCTCCTCCACCTCGTGTCCGTAGTCGGCAAGCGCAAGACCTGTTTCGCGGCTGTATATGGGGTAGAGCAGTCCGTTGGCAAGCACATTAAGCACTGCCACTGCTCCGCTCTCCGAAAGTGAGGGGTTGATGAGCAGGGCGCACTCGTCGAGTATGCGTGCAAATTCGTCTGACTCTATGTCTACAAATCCATGCTGCACTATGTTTTGTGCTTTGTCGGCAAGAGGTGCATAGTGGCGCCAGAACTCCTTTTCGCCACGGCTGGCACCGCAGATGTGCAGTGTGTATTCGGGGTGGCGCAGTGCAAAGTCTATTGCTATGTCCAGCCCTTTGTGTATGAGTCCCGAACTGCCGAACCACAGAATGTTGCGGCGGCATTTGTCGAACTCCTTTTCAGCAGACGGCTTGCGCACGTCAAAATAGAAGGCTGGCAGTGTGTAGTAGTGTTCGGGACGCGGGTCCTCGTCTATGAAGTGTTGTGTGACCGAGGCGTCGCCCAGGCATATTACCGCGTCGGACAGGTGGGCGTTGTAGTAGTTCATTCCGTTGCCGGGTACGTAGTGGCACGAGGCAAGGGCGCGACAGCCATGTTCGCGGTGGAACTGCTTGTTGCGTTCGGCTGTCACCTTGAAGTTCAGAAAGGTGTGTGCGCCCACCGAGTAGAATATGCGCAACGGCTCGCATGGTGCAGCGAAACTGCGTGCATAGGCATCGGAGGTTATTCCGTAGACTACATCGTAGGGCGAGTAGTCGATGCCGGTGTTGTTGCGCGAGGCACAGTCGACGCTGTATCCAAGGCTATCGAACACTTTTGCTGCCATGTAGCACTCGGTGAAGTTGGAGTGCGACTTTGGCAGTGGGGCGTCGAAGGCTTCGGGCAGATAGCAGATGAGCGTACGACGCTTGTGGTCGCTGCCGAAGAGATTCCTTGACAACCGACTGGGAATGAACAGCTTTTGTACCCATCCTACAATGGCATTGCCTATGCGTCGACGGGCTATGGGCAGTATGCGTCTAAATTCCGAGCGTGTGAGTTTCATCCTTTATCTGTTTGTTGTTATAATACACTGCGATAGACGTCGCATGTCTGTCGCACCATTTTTGTCAGTGAGAATTCCTTTATGCGTTCGTAGCCGCGGTTTTTCAGCTCCTCGCGCAGTGTGGCGTTTGTTATCACCTCGCGCAGCGTGTCGTACATCGACTGTGCATCGTGGGGTGCAAAGTAGAGCGCAGCGTCGCCGGCAACCTCGGGGAAGCAGCTTGCGTCGCTCAGGCAGACGGGGCAGCCGTTGGAGAAGGCCTCGAGAATGGGTATTCCGAATCCTTCGTACAGCGAGGGAAAGACGAAGCACAATGCGTTGCGGTAGAGCGAATTAATCTGAGCGTCGTTGGCAGCAATGTGTATAATGCTGTCGGCAACACCCCAGTTCCTGAATACCTCCTGTTCGGACGAAGTGAAACTGCTGCCTGTGCATACTATCTTCAGCGTTGGGTCGAGCACCAGCAACTGACGTATGGCCGATAGCCACGGCAGGAAGTTCTTGTATCCCTTGCGTTCGCCCACGTACAGTATGTAGCGGTCGAACAGACGGGGTGCTACGGTGCCGCCGGGCAGGAATCCATGATGAACGACACTTATCTTTGCAGGGTCGGTTCCCAGCAGCTCCACAATGTCGCGTTTGGTATTTTCGCTGACTGCTATAATGTGGTCGGCCTCCTTTATCAGCTTCTTCTTGTGAGGGATGGTGCGGTCATATATAAGCACATCCTGCGGGAAACGCTCGAAGGTCATGTCGTGTATAGTCAGCACAAATGCTCTTTTGCGTGCCTTGATGAAGGGCAGAAAATAGGGACTGTAGTACGTCGGGTGGAATATGTCGTATCCGCCGGTGCGTAGTGCGTGAAGCGTCTTTACACGGTTGGCTATCTGATAGATGCGTCGACGTATGCGGTAGTTCTCCGGGAAACTCAGCGTCTTGTACTCGCGTCCGTATGTGTGTGTCACATAATGGTTCTCGCAGAAGTACATCGGCAGTTCGCCTATAAACTCGTTCGATGGCAAGTTGTATATCAGGTCGGCAAAGTAGCGTGTCACGCCGCCGAAACGCTGAAAGGTGAACATCTGATTGTCGTATAGTATCTTTTTCATCATCATTCTCCGGATTTTGTTTTACGGGAAATAAGATAGTCTGCAAGCTCGCGCAGTTCGGGCGAACGGAACAGCAGCAGGGCAAGCAGATATATTGTGGCTGCCACTGCAATGCGCAGGGGTAGCAGTATGTATATGTTGGTGACTCCGGCTGTGAGCAGCGCTGTTGCGTACATCACCGCCGCCGAAAGTACAAAATAGGGTATAATATCGCGCAGGAACATTGGCAGTGTGAACTTTATCTCGCGGCCTACAAAGTGGTGCCATACAAAGAGCCACACAAGGTTCAGCGCTGCATAGGATATTATCATGTTTGAGATTCCATAGGGGCGCAGCACAAACAGCATCAGTGTCAGCAGCACTCCCTGTGCCATTGTGCTCCACATGTATGTGCGTGAACGTCCGCGGCTTATCAGCAGATTGGTCATAAGCGACTGAATGGGAATGAAGGCTCCCCACAGGCAGAGTATCTGCAACATACGTGCGCTCTCGAGCCATTTGTCGGTGATGGTGACGAGTATCAGTTCGCGTGACACGAGCGACAGTCCCAACAGCATGGGAAAGGCTATGAAGGCTGTGAAACGTATCATTTTCCTGAGTACTCGTAACTGCCTTTCGTTGTCATCGGCAACACGTGCAAGCACCGGCTGTGCCACGCTGTTGACCATTCCGTTCACCGTTTCGCTGCCCATATTGTTCCATTCGTTGGCCTTGGTGTAGTTGCCCACGTCGGCACGTGTGTAGTAACCGTTGCCTCCCAGAATGAACGAGAATACGTTGCAGTTTATGCGCAGGAAAAGGTTGGTCACCAGCAGGCGGTAGCTGAATGTGAACAGGTAGCGCAGTGGGGCGAAATTGACACGCCACGTTGGTCGCCATGGCGAGAAGCACCAGTAGCAGACTGAACGTACAAGCACGTAGAGTATGCCCTGCGTGGCTATTCCCCAATAGGAGTATCCGTTCATTGCCATGATTACGCCCACGCCGCCCGACACAATTATCGACAGCATGAGTGCAATGGATTTCTGCTTCACCTTTAGCTCGCGGAACAGGTAGGCCGATGGGGCAATGCCGAAGCCTGCCACTACAAAGCCTATGAACGAGTAGCGCGACAGTTCCACAAGTACGGGTTCGCGGAAGTAGTCGGCAATGAGTGGTGCTGCCATGTAAAGTCCTGCGTAGAGCAGCAACGACACTATGACATTGAACCAGAAAACTGCATTGTAGTCGTCGTGGTTCACCTCTTTGCGATTGGCGAGGGCAGCCACGAATCCGCTCTCTTGCAACGAACCGGCAATGGCAGAAAAAATGGCCAACATTCCTATGGGCCCATAGTCGTTGGGTCCAAGAATATTGGCCAGATATATTCCGAAGAATAGATTCAGCAGTTGACAAACGGCATTGCTCATTCCTCCCCAAAGGAAACCTTTGGCGGTGGCATTCTTGAGATTACCGTCCTCCTTGCGCATTTATTGTCGTTTGTGTGTCAATTATTTAACCTCGCTGCCGGGCTTTGCCTCGGGGCTTACGGTGAGCAACGACAGTTTGCCTTCGTTGTCCTCGGCGCTGAGTATCATGCCCTCGCTGGCAATGCCCTTGATGGTGCGGGGTGCAAGGTTGGCAACGAAGCACACCTGCTTGCCTACAAGCTCTTCGGGTTTGAAGTGTGCGGCAATGCCCGATACGATGGTACGTCCTTCGAGTCCGTCGTCTATTCTGAACTGCAACAGCTTGTTGGCTTTAGGCACTTTGCAGCACTCAAGCACTGTTCCTACGCGAATGTCGAGCTTTGTAAAGTCGTCGAACTCAATGTTCTCGCGTATGGGGTTAGCCTTGTACTCGGCTGCCTTGTTGGCCTCTTTTGTTGCAAGCAGCTTGTCTATCTGTGTCTGTATTGCATCGTCCTCAATCTTTTCGAACAACAGGCCTACCTCGCCAAGCTCGTGGTCTGTGGGCATAAGCTCCAGACTGCCAAGGCTGCTCCATTCGAATGTGTCCATTGCCAACATTCCGCGCAGTTTCTTGCTGCTGAAGGGGAGGAAGGGTTCTAATGCTATTGCAAGGTTGGCAACCAGCTGAAGTGAAATGTTGAGGATGGTTGCAACACGTGTAAGGTCTGTCTTTGCCAGTTTCCAGGGCTCTGTCTCGGCAAGGTAACGGTTACCGATGCGAGCAAGGTTCATAGCCTCTTTCTGTGCATCGCGGAACTTGTATTGGTCGAGCAGCTTCTCAACCTCGCCCTTAACACCTACAAACTCGTCGATAATGCCACGGTCGTAGTCGGTAAGTTCGCCGCAAGCGGGAACTTTGCCGTCGAAGTATTTCTTTGTGAGCACCAGGGCGCGGTTAACGAAGTTACCGTAAACGGCTACAAGCTCGTTGTTGTTGCGTGCCTGGAAGTCTTTCCATGTGAAGTTGTTGTCCTTTGTCTCGGGAGCATTAGCTGTCAGCACGTAACGCAATACATCCTGTTTGCCAGGGAAGTCCACGAGATATTCGTGCAACCACACAGCCCAGTTGCGTGAGGTTGATATCTTGTCGTCCTCGAGGTTGAGGAATTCGTTGCTGGGTACATTGTCGGGCATCACATATTTGCCATGAGCCTTCATCATCACAGGGAAGATGATGCAGTGGAACACAATGTTGTCCTTTCCAATGAAGTGTACAAGGCGTGTATCCTCATTCTGCCACCACTTCTCCCATGTACCCCACTTTTCGGGTTCCTTGTCGCACAGTTCCTTGGTGTTCGATATGTAGCCGATGGGAGCATCGAACCATACGTAGAGCACCTTGCCGTCGGCACCTTCAACAGGTACGGGAATACCCCAGTCGAGGTCGCGTGTCATTGCGCGGGGCTGCAAATCCATGTCGAGCCAGCTCTTGCACTGTCCGTAAACATTGGGACGCCACTCCTTGTGGTTTTCGAGAATCCACTCTTTGAGCCACTGCTGGTATTCGTTCAGGGGCAGGTACCAGTTCTTTGTCTCCTTGAGTACGGGTGTCTCGCCTGTCTCCTTTGAACGGGGATTGATAAGTTCGGTGGGTTCCAATGCGCGTCCGCATCCCTCCTCGCACTGGTTGCCGTAGGCCTGCTTGTGGCAGTAGGGACATTCGCCCACTACATCGCGGTCGGTAAGGAATTTTCCTGTTTTTTCGTCGAAAAACTGCTTTGTAGTCTGCTCTGTCAGCTTGCCGTCGTCATAGAGCTTGCGGAAAAATTCTGCAGCAAACTTATGATGAATATCCGATGTAGTGCGGCTGTAGATGTCAAATGAAATTCCGAATTCTTCAAAGCTCTCCTTTATGATGTTGTGATAGCGGTCAACCACATCCTGCGGTGTGATGCCCTCTTTGCGGGCACGCTGTGTAACAGGTACTCCATGCTCGTCGCTGCCGCCGATGAAAATCACCTCCTGATTCTTCAGACGAAGATAACGGGCATATATATCTGCCGGCACATATACACCTGCCAGGTGGCCTATGTGAATACCGCCGTTGGCGTAGGGCAGTGCCGATGTTATCAATGTTCTTTTGAAATTCTGTTCCATGATGGTTATATGTTTGTCTGTTTGTTTTTTGCGCTTTTAGTGCATTATAACTGCTAATTTGCAAAGTTAAGATTTATATGCCGAAAAATCTAACGAATAAGGAAAATAATGAGAGCAATACTGATTTTCTAAATCATACGACTTTGGCACTGGCAATTTCTTGAATTATTTCCTCTGAAAACATGATAATAAAAGAGAACTACCCAAAAGTGTGAAGGGTAGCTCTCTTGAAATAGTATATTGCTTACTCGCAATCTTCAGTTTAGCAGTGAGTGTTTATACTGCCGTGTTAACGCTTTTTCTTGGTAAGCAAAGCATCGGTGTTGCGCTCCTTTATAAGCTCCATTGCCTTTTTCACTGCATCGTCGTCCTCGTTGAAAATCTGGAAGTATTCATTCATGTCCCATAAGTCGCGTGCGAGCAATGCCTTAATCTGTCGACGTATCTGTGGCAGCGATTTTTTGTATTCCGCTTCATCCTTCAGTTTCACGCTGTCGCGTTCGGCCTGTTTGCGCAGACGCGAAAGCATCTCATCGTCCACTTCGAACTTCTTGCTGTACTCCTCGAAAGTGGGGTATTTCTGCTTCATTTCGGCGCGTTTGTCGTCGAGGTAGCGCAGTGTGGTCTGTATGATGGTACCTTTGCGAGCAAGGTCGCGGTGATATTTGGTGTATTTGGTTGTGTCGAGCGAAACGAAGTAGTCGGGCATTATACCTCCGCCACCGTAAACGGTGCGGTTAAGACGTTTGGTTTGCACCTTCAACGAGTCGGGGAAGTGTATGCTGTCGGCACTCGAAAGCTCGCCACGGTTGTAGCGTTGCATAAGGTCGTCCCTGTATTGTATCGAGTCGCCATAGGGCTTTTGAATGTTTCTGCCCGATGGGGTGTAGTAGCGTGCGATGGTCAGGCGTATCATAGAACCGTCGGGGAGGTCGAGCGGACGTTGCACAAGGCCTTTGCCGAAACTGCGTCGACCGACAATGACACCTCGGTCCCAATCCTGTATGGCGCCCGAAAGAATCTCTGCCGCAGAGGCTGTGTTCTCATCCACCAGCACCACCAGACGTCCTTTGGTGAAGCGGCCTCCGCCCTTGGCAATGTAGTCGTAGCGAGGGAATACGCGTCCCTGTGTGTAGACGATAAGCTCGTTCTTGTTAAGGAATTCGTTGGCGATGTCCACAGATGCCTGCAACAATCCGCCACCATTGCTCTGAAGGTCGAGTACAAGGTCGTCCATTCCCAACTGTTTGAGCGAGTCGAGTTTCTCTACAAATTCGCGGTGTGTCTGCTGACCGAAACTGCTGATGCGTATGTAGCCGCGTTTCTTGTCGAGCATGTATGCCGCATCCACGGTGGAAGTGGCTATCTTGTCGCGTATGATGTCGAAGGGTATGGGACGGCTCACTCCGCGACGTACCACCTCGATGTGTACCTGTGTTCCTTTCTTTCCGCGCAGACGACGCATGATGTCGTAGCGATCCATCTTTACACCTGCAATGGCAGTGTCGTTGACAGATATGATGCGGTCGCCGGGCAGCACACCCAGCTTCTCCGACGGGCCATTGAGTGTGGGCTGTATGACTACCAGTGTGTCATCTACAATGTTGAACTGTATGCCAATGCCGTCGAAGTTGCCTTGCAGCGACTCCATGATGCTTTTCACCTCTTTGGGGTCGGAGTAGGTCGAGTGGGGGTCAAGCTCTTTCAGCATTGCCTTTATGCCTGCCTCTACCATCTTTGCCTCGTTCACGGTGTCGACGTAGAAGCGGGTTATCATGTTCTCGGTGAGCATCAGTTTGTTCAGCTGCTCGGGGATTGCGCTGCGTTTGCTGTTCTGTGCCATCAGCATCAGCGGGGCAAGCAGCAACAGTATTATCAGTGTTCTCTTTTTCATCGTTTATCAGAGTTCTCTATGGTAAAAAATTACTTACATCCTTTCCGTAGCTCATAAGCTCACGCACGGCACTGCTGCTGATGGCAGCATGTTGCGGTTCGCTTATCAGCAGCACTGTTTCGATGCCGCTTATTGTGCGGTTGAGGTCGGCAAGGTCGCGCTCATATTCAAAATCCTTGACACTGCGTATGCCGCGCAGCAGGCAGCATGCTCCCTGCTCTCTGGCAAAATCTGTCGTAAGTCCTTCGTACGATGCAACCTCCACGCGCGGTTCGCTGGCGTAGATTTGTTTTATTCTCGCCACTCTCTCCTCTGCGCTGTGAAGATGACTTTTGCCGGAGTTGCGTCCTACTGCAACTACTATCTTGTCGAACATTTCGAGTGCGCGCACCACTATCGAGTGGTGACCTATGGTGTATGGGTCGAATGTTCCTGCAAACAGTGCTGTTTTCTCCATTTTGGAATTATTGGTTTTCGTCGTTGGTCTTGTCCTCTTCCACCACAAGGTTGTTTATGATGAAGTTCTGGCGCTCCATGGTGTTCTTGTCCATGTAGTAACGCAGCAGTTCGTCAACCTTGTCGTCCTTGTGCATGGTTACACGTTCGAGTCGCATTTCGGGGCCAATGAAGCCGCGGAACTCGTCGGGCGATATCTCTCCCAATCCTTTGAATCGTGTAATCTCGGGGTTGGGCGAGAGCTTTTCGATGGCCTTGATGCGCTCCTCTTCGCTGTAGCAGTAGATGGTCTCGAATTCTCCCTTCTTCTTGTCGTCGGCAGCACCCTTCTTGCCACGTGTAGCCTTGCGTTTGTTGCGCACGCGGAAAAGCGGTGTCTGCAATATGTAGACGTGTCCTTTTTTAATAAGCTCCGGGAAGAATTGCAGGAAGAAGGTTATCAGCAGCAGGCGTATGTGCATGCCGTCGACATCGGCATCGGTTGCCACTATCACCTTGTTGTAGCGCAGACCTTCAAGTCCATCCTCGATGTTCAGGGCCGCCTGCAACAGGTTGAACTCCTCATTCTGGTAGACCACTGCTCGGCTCAGTCCATAGGTGTTGAGCGGCTTTCCGCGCAGGCTGAACACGGCCTGTGTGTTTGTGTCGCGGCTCTTGGTGATGGAACCGCTTGCCGAGTCACCCTCGGTGATGAAGATGCTGCTCTCCTCCTGACGGTCGCCTTTGGGGTCGTTCAGGTGTATGCGGCAGTCGCGCAGCTTTCGGTTGTGCAGGTTCACCTTCTTTGCCTTTTCGCGTGCGGTCTTTGCGAGTCCCGACAGCTCTTTGCGCTCCTTCTCCGATGCGGTAATCTTGCGCAACATCTCTTCGCTGATGTCGGGGTTTCTGTGCAGGAAGTTGTCGAGCTCTACCTTTATGAAGTCGCCGATAAATTTCTTTACACTGACACCACCGGGCGACATGTACAGCGAACCCAGCTTTATTTTTGTCTGGCTCTCGAACATAGGCTCTTCGACGTTCACTGCGATGGCAGCAACCATTCCGTTACGTATGTCGCTGTACTCGAAATTCTTGGCTGTGAAGAAGTCGTGTATGGTGGATGCAACAAGCTCCTTGAATGCACTCTGGTGTGTTCCACCCTGTGAGGTGTGCTGTCCGTTGACAAACGAGTAGTACTCCTCGCCATACTGCTCGGCGTGGGTGATGGCAATCTCTATGTCCTCTCCTTTGAGGTGAATGATGGGGTAGAGTCCATCGCTGGTCATGTTGTCGGTGAGAAGGTCTGCAAGACCGTTGCGCGACAGAATGCGCTTGCCGTTGTATAGTATTGTCAGTCCTGTGTTCAGATAGGTGTAGTTGCGGAGCATTGTTTCGATGAATGCGTCGCGGAACTCGTATCCAGCGAACAGCTCGGGGTCGGGTGTGAATGAGATATATGTTCCGTTCTCGTCGTTTGTCTCCTCTTTGCGGTCGTCAACAAGTATACCCTTCTCGAAACTGACGATGCGTACAGTGCCTTCGCGGTAGCTGCGCGCTTCGAAACGGCTGCTGGTGGCATTTACCGCCTTCAGACCCACACCGTTCAGACCGACAGACTTCTTGAATGCCTTGCTGTCGTACTTTCCTCCGGTGTTCAGCATGCTGACTGCCTCCACCAGTTTGCCCTGAGGGATTCCGCGTCCGTAGTCGCGTATGGTGACGCTTTTGTTCTCTATGACGTCAATCTCGATGCGCTTGCCGGCATTCATCTTGAACTCGTCGATGCTGTTGTCGATGACCTCCTTCAGCAGCACGTATATTCCGTCCTCGCTCTGTGAACCGTCACCCAGTCGTCCTATATACATACCCGGACGGGTACGTATATGCTCCATATCATTCAGGTGGCGTATGTTGTCCTCGGTGTATTCCACCGACTCTTGCACGTTATTGTCGAGAAAAATATTTTCGTCCATCTGAGAAACTTTTTTATTAGTTTGTTTATGAAATGAATCTCTTTTTTATGTACAATGCACTATTGTGCTATTGATTTTTTGTATGCTCTGCGGCGCTTGTGCTGCTCTTTTTCGAAAAGTTCCCACTGTGCCTGCACCTTGTTGTTGCTCTCAAGCTCGGGATTAGTCTCCACATCCTTGAATCCCATCTTTACATAGTTGGGGAGTATGTTGTTTATAATTATTGCATTCACTCCCTTGCCCTGGTATTCTGGAGAGATGGCCACAATAAGGAAGTCGAGGCGGGTGGGGCGCTTAATGAACAGCGCCTTGAGTATGTGGAACCAGCCGAAGGGGAAGAGTTTACCCTTAGCCTTCTGCAATGCCTCGGAAAGCGAGGTGATGGTGATTCCTACTCCTATGAGTTTTTCCTCCTTGTTGGCGATGAGGGTTATCATGCGCCTGTCGACAAGGGGAAGGTACATCTTTATGTACTGCTCTATCTGCTTGTTGCTCAGTTCGGAGAATCCGTAGAGCGGTGCGTAGCTGCGGTTGATAAGGTCGAAAATCTCTTTGCCGTAGCGGCGTTCAAGTTCGCGGTTCGACTTGAACTGCATGGTCTTCAGTTCGAATCTCTTGGCAACCATGTTTGCTATGCGCTCAATCTTCTCTGGTGTCTTTTCGGGAACCTTGATAAGCAACTCTATCCAGTCGGTCTCCTTTGCATATCCCAGCTTTTCGAGGTGTTCAGGGTAGTAGGGGTAATTGTATATGGTAGCCATGGTGCTAAGGCGGTCGAATCCCTCAATGAGCATACCCTCGGGGTCGAGGTCGGTGAATCCCAGTGGGCCTTGAACCTCGGTCATTCCACGTTGGCGTCCCCACTTCTCGACGCTCTCCAACAGAGCTTTCGACACCTCGATGTCGTCAATAAAGTCTATCCATCCGAAACGTACAGCCTTTACACCCCACTTTTCGTTTGCGCGGCGGTTGATGATGGCAGCCACGCGTCCCACAATCTCTCCATTGCGCATGGCAAGGAAATATTCCGCTTCGCAGAACTCAAACGCCGGATTGCGCTTGCCGTCCAGTGTGTTCAACATATCCTCGTAAAGGTCGGGGACAGAGTAGGGGTTACCCTTATATAGTTCATAGTTGAAGCGTATGAACTGTTTCAGTTGTTTGCGTGTGCTGACGGGGACTATATTTATTGCCATGTTTGCAGGTGTTTAGTTTCTTAGGATGAGGTAGGTGGTGTATGCAATATAGCAGCAAATGAGTGCTGCACCCTCGGCGCGGTTTATTGTGTTTTTTCCGAAGAATTTGCCAACAGCGTATAATATGATGGCGCTTGCTATCAGAACATAAAAATCGACGTAGTTGAATTGCGAAAGCTCTATCGGGCATATTGTTGCAGTGCAACCAATGATAAAGAAAATGTTGAGGATGTTGCTTCCCAATACATTTCCCAATGCGATGCCCACGTTCCCTTTGCGAGCCGCGTTGACAGATACTGCAAGTTCGGGGAGCGAACTTCCTGCCGACACAATGGTAATACCGATGATGGCTTCGGAAAGTCCGAATGCCAATGCTATTTCTGTCGCTGCATCCACAAACAGGTTGCCGCCACCTATCAGGCAGGTCAATCCTCCGGCAATGTACAGCAGAATCTTGCCCATGCCCATAGTAACCCCCTCTTTGCCTTCGCCTTCGTTGTCATCATTGGTGATTGAGAATGTGTAACGGATGAATACAGCAAGGAAGCATAGAAGCAATAATCCGCCGTTACGGGTGATGTACTGCCTCTCGCCACTCTCGGCAAAAAGCATGCCTCCCGCCGCCAATGTCAGTGCAATGGCCGAAAGAAGGTTGAAAGGAATCTCGCGCGACAGCATCTTTGCGTTGAATTTTATAGGCGATATAAGGGCTGCAACTCCAAGTATAAGCAGAGTATTGAATATATTGCTGCCAATAATATTGCCGAGCGAAATACCCGAACTGCCCTTAAGTGCCGAACCAAGACTGATAACAAATTCGGGCAACGAAGTACCAAGCGCAACAATTGTCAGTCCAATGACAAGTTCGCTTATGTTGAAACGTCGCGCAAGAGCCGACGCACCATCAGTCAGCAGATTCGCGCCCAAAAGGATGATTGCCAGTCCGCCGATAAACAATAAAATTGATATAATCATGATTTTTACCTTTTAAGGAAGCAAAGATAGTGCAAGCCGAGTGATAAAAAAACAAGCTAGCTTGATTTTTTTGTCCGAGGCGCAGCCTATCTTATCAAAAGATAGTGCAAGCCGCTATAAATACAGTTGCAAGTTGCTTTTTGCAGCCTATCTTATCAAAAGATAGTGCAAGCCGCTATGAATTATAGTTGCAAGTTCCTTTTTTTGCAGCCTATCTTATCAAAAGATAGTGCAAGCCGTTGCTTTGCAAAGAACCCTGACCCCAGGGGGCGCGGGCTATATGTATATAAAACAAAGAAGAAACCTTTCGGTTTCTTCTTGCGGTGCGTACGGGACTCGAACCCGTGACCCCATGCGTGACAGGCATGTATTCTAACCAACTGAACTAACGCACCATTA
>CAJGDX010000030.1 GCA_904502185.1 uncultured Bacteroidaceae bacterium
AAACAGACGAAAAGACTCGAGCGACAAGGCTCGCCACCGACTGAAGAATGTTGCCGCAAAGGCAACTTCTGAACAAAGGCAGAGCCGCCTGATGCGTCCCGTGTGCCGGGGCTTTTGCTTCTTTTGCCCGGCAAAAGAAGGGAACAGATTGAAGTGAACCTAAATGATTGCAACCAAAAATTAAGGGTAAAACAGACTTTTGAACTCCTACGGAGGAGTTCAAGACATCTATGGAATATTATATTTCCATTATATCGAACTCACGTTAAATATCGAATTTTAAAAGGATTAAATACGTTTACCGGCACCAATAATTTTTAATAGAAACTATCCATTATATACAAAAGAAGCCGTTACACAGGTAACGACTTCAACTTATCTTACTTCTTTTAAACTGCTAACAAACGCTTTAATCTCCTTAAACAGCAACTACTTTTTCCCCCTATTCACAATAAAAATACCCGCGGTAGCAAGCAACAAAGCCACAAAATACTTCACATGAAAAGGCTCACCCAGATAAAGACACGAAGTGATAGCCCCGACAGCAGGAATAAGAGAATTGAAAATAGCAACCTTTCCCACAGGGTTGCAGCTGAGCAGTTTATTATAAAGGGCAAAGCCCAAAGCAGATATACACACAAGCAAGAAAAGGATAAACAAACCTTGTGCAGTAACCACAGGCAGAGTGCCACCGCAACATAATCCGACAACAAGCAGCAACAAACCGCCGATGGCAAGACTGTAACCCGTACCCACAAAGACATCCATTCTTTTGCTCACTCCGCGAGTCATAAGCCCGGCAAATGCCGAACACAAGGCATTGAGAATAATCATTCCATCGCCCTGCAAAGTGAAGTTTCCACTGTCGCCACTTCCAACATTCAACGCCACTATACCGGCGAAGCCTATGACACATCCTGTTATCTTACCGAGCGTCAGTCGGTCGCTTTTGAAGAAAAGGCACGCCAGAAGAACCAATGTAAAGACACTCAGCGAATTGAGTATGGCAGCCCTCGCCCCTGCACTGTTCGACAGACCTATGTAGAAACAGGCATAATGCAGTGTGGTGTTTAGCAGTGAGAAGAGAAAAATAAAAGTCCAATCGGTGCTTTGTCTTATACTGAAACTCCTGCGCGTGGCAAGGGCTATGGCAAGAACAATAACACCGGAAATGGTGAAACGCACTCCTGCAAAAAGAATCTTGCTACCCGTCATCGACTGCCCGATACCAAACTCGGAAAAGCCATGCTTGATTAGCGGATAGGCCCACCCCCATGCCACGGCAGCAGTCAGGGCAAACAGCGTCACCCACAGAGGGCGCTGAAAAATACTTCTGTTATCTTTTTACATATCGAAGAGAGGTTGAATACCCTATTTCCCTGTTTCAGGCACATCAAACACCAGACCATCGTAGGCAAGGTGAACACCGGCAGGAAGCACACGCTCAATCTTGGCATGCAATCCAATGTGGTGCATCAGATGGGTGAAATATGTGACACGCGGCGCAATGCGCTCTATTACCTTGTAGGCCTCGAGCACAGTCTGATGCGAACCATGGGGCTTTGAGAAACGCAAAGCATTGATTACAAGCGTATCTACGCCAATCAACTTTTCAACCTCGGTATCCTCAATACGGCTCATATCAGTTATGTATGCGAAGTTGCCGAAGCGATAGCCCAATATTGGCAGACGGCCATGAAAAACACGGATTGGAAGAATGGAAAAATCGCCTACGCGGAACTCCTCGCCGGCATCTATGGTGTTCAACATGAGGTTGGGAACACCCGGATATTTAACCTCGGAAAAGCAGTATGGCAACACACTTTTCACATGTGCCACGGTGGGAGCCTCGGCATATATCTGAATATCACCCTGACGACAGAATGGACGCAAATCGTCGAGTCCGCCAGTGTGGTCGTAATGATGATGCGTCAACAGCACTGCATCAATCTTGTTGAACGGCTGATGAAGCATCTGTATTCTGAAATCGGGGCCACAATCGATGAGCAGCCTGCTGTTGCCATGCTCGACAAGAGCCGAAGAGCGTAGACGAAAATCGCGTGGGTCGGTGGAGCGACAAACCTCGCATCCGCAGCCAAGCTCGGGAACACCCGTCGAAGTGCCGGAACCTAAAATAGTGACTCTCATACTATTATTCGCGTTATTCAATAGCATTAACCTCGGGAGATATGCTGACACCGAACTTCTCCTGCACCGACTGCTGAATGCGATGGGCGAAGTCCATTACCTCACGTCCTGTGGCACCACCGAGATTCACAATAACCAATGCCTGATGAGGATAAACCCCTACCCTTGCATCGCTTCTCTCTTTCCATCCGCAGCGATCTATAAGCCATCCGGCTGAAAGTTTGACGCCATTGGGCGCGGGATAAACAGGCATTGAGGGGTAAAGAGCCTTCAGTTCATCGGCCTTGGCAGGCTCCACTACAGGGTTCATGAAGAAACTGCCTGCGCTTCCCATCACTGCCGGGTCGGGCAATTTTGCCGCACGGGTCTTGCACACTGCGTCACGTATATTCGCAGCAGTCACTCCGCCCTTAGCCTCGCACTGCTCCTTGAGGTTGCCATAAGATAGCACATATTGGGGAATCTTGTTTAGGCGGAATATCACATGTGTAATCACATACTTATCCTTTTCGTCGTTCTTGAAAATGCTGTCGCGGTAGGCATAGCAGCAATCGTCGTTCAGGAACGACACCGTACAGCAACCTTTCAGTGAAACAGCATCGACCTTCACAATGAAATCTCCTGCCTCGACACCATAGGCACCTACATTCTGCACGGCACTGGCACCCACCTCGCCGGGAATTGCTGAAAGGTTTTCGAGTCCCTGCCAGCCCTGAGCAACCGAATATGCAACAAATTCGTCCCAGTTCACTCCGCTGCCCACACGCACAAAGACCGATGATTCATTCTCACCGAGAACCTCGATGGTCTTTATTGCCGAGTGCATTACAACTCCGTCGAAGTCGCCCATAAAAAGCAGATTACTGCCACCGCCAATAACCAAATGGCGCATGCCGCCAAGTTCGGAAGCGATGCGCAACACATCCCCGACCTCGGTAAATTCAACAAAATGAGCCGCCTTCACATCCATTCCGAATGTATTGTGGGGCAGCAGCGAATATGATGCAAAATGTCTAATCATACAGGGAAAATTCTATAAAACGTTCAAATTTCAGCCACGAAGATAACGCAAATCACAAGCAGAAACAAAAATTATTGAAAAAATTGAAACAGCAAGCGTTGTATATCGTCACAAATTATTAATTTTGCACGAATAATAGAGAGTAAATAAGAACGAACAATAAAGCAACATAACAGAAAATGATAGAGCAAATAGAAAAATTGCTTGAAGAGATTAAAAGCATCACAGCAAACAACGCCGAAGAACTGGAGGCCCTGCGTCTGAAATATCTCAGCAAGAAAGGTATCCTCAACACTCTTATGGCACAGTTCCGCGAAGTTCCCGCTGACCAGAAAAGAGAGTTCGGCGTAAAGCTCAATGAACTGAAAAATGCCACACAGGAGAAAATCAGTTCGCTGAAGGAGGCACTCGAAAGCAAAGAAGAGGAGCAGTGCGAACTCGACCTCACACGTCCCGGTTACCCCGGCAAGCTCGGCACACGCCATCCGCTTTCAATTGTAAAGAATGAGATTATCGACATATTCTCACGTCTGGGCTTCTCAATCGCCAACGGTGTAGAGGTAGAGGACGACTGGCACGTATTCTCGGCCATGAACTTTGCCGAAGACCACCCCGCACGCGACATGCAGGACACATTCTTTGTGGAGGCACACCCCGACATAATACTTCGCACACACACCAGTAGCGTACAGAGCCGAGTGATGGAGACTTCACAGCCTCCCATCCGCATCATTGCCCCCGGACGCGTTTACCGCAACGAGGCAATCAGCTACCGCGCACACTGTTTCTTCCACCAGCTGGAGGCTTTGTACATCGACAAGAACGTATCGTTCACCGACCTGAAGCAGGTACTTCTGCTCTTCGCAAAAGAGATGTTCGGCAACGACACAAAGATACGTCTGCGTCCCTCGTACTTCCCCTTCACCGAACCCTCTGCCGAAATGGACATCAGCTGCAACATCTGCGGCGGTAAAGGCTGTCCCTTCTGCAAAGGCACAGGATGGGTTGAGATTCTCGGTTGCGGTATGGTAGACCCCAACGTTCTCGAACTTTGCGGCATCGACAGCAAAGAGTATTCGGGCTACGCACTGGGTATGGGTATCGAGCGCATCACCAACCTCAAATATCAGGTAAAAGACTTGCGTCTGTTCAGCGAAAACGACATTCGCTTCCTTAAGCTGTTTGAGAGCGCCAACTAACCACCTTCGGGCATGAGGATAGCCGAGCTGTACACAAAAGTACTCGAATACTTCGACAAGGCGATGCCGGTAGCCGAGACGGAGCTTCACTACGAAAATCCGTTCCAACTGCTGATAGCTGTCATTCTGTCGGCACAGTGTACCGACAAACGGGTGAACATAGTCACTCCCGACCTGTTTGCCCGCTACGACACTCCGCAGGAACTGGCCGAAGCGCACCCCGACGAAGTATACAACTACATTAAAAGCATCTCCTACCCCAACAACAAGGCCAAGCACCTTGTGGGAATGGCACAGAAATTGTGCAGTGACTTTGGCGGAGAGGTGCCGGGCACGCTCGAAGAGCTTACCACCCTTCCGGGTGTAGGTCGCAAGACAGCCAATGTGATACAGGCGGTAGTATACAACAAGGCAGCAATGGCAGTCGACACTCACGTCTTTCGTGTGAGTCACCGCATAGGGTTGGTGCCACCAAGTTGCACCACGCCTTACAGCGTAGAAAAAAGATTGGTGAAATACATACCCGAAAAGCTGATACCCAAGGCCCACCACTGGCTGATACTCCATGGCAGATATGTCTGCAAGGCACGACTGCCCGAATGCAGCCAATGTGGTCTGACAGGAATATGCAGGGAGTATGCCAAGAAAGACAAAAAAACTGTTTGTCAAATAATTAAATAAAGCTATATTTGCAGATGTGTGAGTCGTCACCGGCGGCAATCTGCACAAAAAACGATAATTAACCACATTTCAAAATAACAAAAACAATGATGACAATTGACAATTACAACTTTGCCGGTAAAAAGGCAATCGTTCGCGTAGACTTCAACGTACCCTTGAACGAAGAGGGCAAAATCACAGACGACACACGTATCCGCGGTGCACTTCCCACACTCAAGAAGGTGTTGGCTGACGGCGGTGCTCTCATCATCATGTCACACATGGGCAAGCCCAAGGGTAAGGTTAACGCTAAATACTCATTGAGTCAGATTGTAGAGGCAGTATCAGAGAAACTCGGCGTTGCTGTACAGTTCGCACCCGACTGCGCTAAGGCAGCAGAGGCAGCAGCAGCACTCAAAGCCGGTGAAGTTCTCTTGCTCGAGAACCTCCGCTTCTATCCCGAAGAGGAAGGCAAACCCGTAGGCATCGACAAAGAGGATCCCGCATACAACGATGCTAAGAAGGCTATGAAAGAGTCTCAGAAAGAGTTTGCTAAGACATTGGCATCATACGCTGACTGCTACATCAACGATGCATTCGGTACAGCTCACCGTCGTCACGCATCTACAGCAGTTGTAGCTGACTACTTCAACGAGGACAGCAAAATGCTCGGTTACCTCATGGAGAAAGAGGTTCAGGCTGTTGACAACATCCTCAAAGATATCAAACGTCCCTTCACAGCTATCATGGGTGGTTCAAAGGTATCAACAAAGATAGGTATCATCGAGAACCTCATGGACAAGGTAGACAACCTCATCCTCTGCGGTGGTATGACATACACATTCGCTAAGGCACAGGGAGGTCAGATTGGTAAGTCTATCGTTGAGGACGACAAGCTCGACCTCGCTCTCAACATCATCGAGCAGGCTAAGGCTAAGGGTGTAAACCTCGTACTCGCTACAGACTGTGTTGCAGCAGACGATTTCTCTAACGACGCTAACACACAGGTTGTTCCCGTTAACGCTATCCCCGAAGCATGGGAAGGTCTCGATGCAGGTCCCGATGCTCAGAAGGCATTTGCAGCAGCTATCGAGGGTGCAAAGACTATCCTCTGGAACGGTCCCGCAGGTGTATTCGAGTTCGACAACTTCACAGCAGGTTCACGCGCAATTGCTGAGGCTATCGCAAAGGCAACAAGCGCAGGTGCATTCTCACTCATCGGTGGTGGCGACTCTGTAGCATGTATCAACAAGTTCGGCATGGCTGACCAGGTATCATACATCTCAACAGGTGGTGGCGCATTGTTGGAGGCTATCGAGGGTAAGGTACTCCCCGGAGTTGCAGCTATCAAAGGCGAATAATCCACAAACCCGTATACAGGCAGTTTAGATATATAAGGATATAGATTTAAACTACTTATAAATTTCACTCTAAGATAAACAGCGCGGCAATCCGCGCTGTTTATTGTAAAAAAACACCCAAAGGCAGTCACACTTATGGAAGAGAAACGCATTAAAGAGATACAGCAGAGAGCCGACAAGCTGCTGCGCGAGCAGCGACTGAAACAGGCATTGGAGACAATGGGCGAAGAGATTGACTCCCTCAACAACTGGGAACTGCGCACCCATTACACCGAAATGCAGACTGCCTACAACTATATGCTCGAATATATGAGCAAAGGCATGCCCGACCCCGACCGCAGCCAGCTGCACAGGAGGCTCATTGGCAAAGCCTATCTGTTCAACGACGAGATTGCAGCCACCCGGCTTGCCGAAAACTCCATAAGCGTATATTGCCAGATGCGCCGTAAATATAAAAACGACTGCGCAATAGCCCAATACCACGAAAAGCTTCGCGAACACTCGATGAACATGGCACTGATGCGCATGATGCCCACCGACAACGCCACAGCCATAAAAGAGCTGTCGAAACGTCACGAGCAGGAGAGCGGCGAACTGTTCATGCGCATTTGGAGCAGCGGAGCATGGAACCGCAGCCGACAACAGGAGGCAGAGGATATGTTGGGCGACTTCGAAGTGGACATCAACGACAAAGCGTTGATGATAAGCGCCATCACAATAAGTTTGTTCAAGATATTCGACCCCACGAAAGCCATACTGCTGACACAGGCGGCCACACACGAAGAGCCTGCCATTGCCCAGCGTGCATTGATAGGGCTGCTCATGGTGCTGTTCATCTACAGCCACCGCATAGAGTACTACCCCGAACTGCAGAAAAGCATAGAGGCACTGAGCGAAACAGCGGGATTCGAACGACGTCTGCTGGTGGCACAGATACAACTGCTGCGCAGCCGCGAAACGCAGAAGATCGACCGCAAAATGCGCGAGGAGATTATCCCTGCCATGCTCAAGAACCCCAACCTGCGCAACAACAAGCTGGGCATAGACCTTGAAAAGGAGATACTCGACCAGGAGGACAAGAACCCCGAATGGGAGGCATGGCTCGAAGCCGACGGCATTAAAAACAAGCTCGACGAAATGGCACAGTGGCAGACAGAGGGTGCCGACGTGTACATGAGTACATTCTCGCACCTGAAGCACTACCCCTTCTTTAACGAAATGCCCAACTGGTTCCGCCTCTTCGACATAAACTCCCCCACATTCTCAAGCATCATCCCCACGGAAGAGAGCAAAAAGAATCTGCTGAAGACGCTGTTCGCATCGAAATTCTTCTGCAACAGTGACAAATACTCATTCTGTTTCACCCTGCAACAGATACCCGAAGAGCAGCGAAACATGATGGCTCAGCAACTGAGAGAGCAGCATGGCGATGGCACACTGACACCCGATACAGAGATTCCCTCAATACCCCGAAAAGTTGAAGAGGAGCTTCAGGGCAATCAGTACATTCAGGACCTTTACCGTTTCTTCAAACTGTCGAGTTTCAAAATGGAATTCACCGACCCATTCAGCCTCTCGCTGAACCTGCTCGAAAAACGTGAAACAGCCACACTGCTGCAAAACCCCGAAAGCCACCTGCGCATCTTCCGCCACCTGATGCAGAAGGAGTACTACTCCGAAGCTGCCACCATAGGTGCCATGATTGAGAAAAACGGCGCAGAGGAGAGCTGCGACGCACAGTTCCATCAGGAAATGGGCTACTGCAAACAGCAGGCAGGCGACTACGATGCAGCCATCAGATACTACCAGAAGGCAGACATCATAAAGCCCGACACACTGTGGACAATACGTCACATGGCACAGTGCCACAGAATGAAACGCGACCCCAAGGGTGCGCTGCCCTACTACCTGCAGGCCGAAGAGCTTGCACCCGACAACCGTGCCATACTGTTGCAGACGGGTGAATGTCTGGTAGCACTGAAAAGATACGACGAGGCATTCTCGCGCTTCTTCAAGGCAGAATACCACGCACCGCAGTCGAAACGTGCATGGCGCGCCATTGCATGGTGTTCGTTCATGGTCGACAACCACGACCGCGCCCGCTCCTATTACGAGAAGCTGCTTGCCACACCCGAACGCACCATGCAGGACTGGCTCAACGCTGCGCATGTGGAACTTGTAACACACAACAATGGCAAGGCAATAGAATACTATCGCAAAGCAGCCGTGCTGTGCAAGGACTACGAAGAGTTTGGCAATAATCTTATGGCTGACAGCAAGATTCTTGCTGCAAAGGGCATATCAACCAACGACCTTATTCTCATAAGGGACATCGTCAGCTAAACAGCAGAGAGTTTCCACAAACACCGACAGGTGCGCACCGACTGTGCGTACCCTCTTTCGTTGTACCCAATTAAAAGCAAAAGCGGCAAACAAAAAACCACACACATTGTTATTCCATACAAAAACAAGATTGTATGGAATGGTTTATAAACACACTTCGCTCGCACCCCGAAATAGCAATATTCCTGACTCTGGGAATAGGAGCGCTGATTGGACAGATTAAAGTAAAAGGATTCAGTCTGGGAATGGTGACAAGCGTCCTGCTTGTGGGCGTGCTTGTCGGACAGTTCAAGATACCCGTAGGCAGCACACTTAAGCCCGTAGCCTTTCTGCTGTTCCTCTTTGCCATAGGCTACAAGGTGGGACCGCAATTCTTCAGAGGTCTCCGACGCGAAGGATTGCCACAACTCTTCTTTGCCTTCATCATGTGCATCTTCATCCTTTGCACAACATGGGGCATAGCACTTATAATGGGATACAATGTGGGCGAAGCAGCCGGAATGCTCTCAGGCTCACAGACCATCAGCGCCGTCATCGGCGTTGCAGGCGACACCATAAGCGGGCTACCACTCAGCAGTGCCGACAAACAGAATTTCCTGAATCTTATTCCCGTAGCCTACGCTGTGACATATATATATGGTACAGCCGGCTCGGCATGGATAATGGCAAGCATAGGCCCACGAATAATGGGAGGACTTGAAAAGGTAAAAGCAGCCTGCCGCCAGCTCGAGAGCCAAATGGGCAACAACATTGGCAGCGACCCGGGAATTTCAAGTGCCGAACGTCCAGTGGTGTTCCGCGCATACAAGATTGAGAACAGCTGGTTCGAGGATGGACGCTCGGTGGCCGACCTCGAAGAACTTTTCGAATCGCAGGAGAAACGCCTCTTTGTGGAACGCATACGCAAGGGCGCGCAGATAATAAATGAGGTGACACCCGAAACACAGCTGCTTCCGGGCGACGAGGTTGTCCTCACCGGCCGACGCGAATATGCCATCGGCGAAGAGCAATGGATAGGCGAAGAGGTGGACGACGAGGCACTGCTCGACTTTCCCATCATGCAACTGCGTGTGCTGGTCACAGGCGGCAAGCACCACGACGAGCAGCAGTCATACGACGGCAAGAGCATTGCCGAACTGCGCAAGCAGCCATTCATGCACGGTGTCAGCATACGCCGCATAACACGCATTGGCGTAAACATCCCTGTCTTTCCTGCCACCATCATCAATGCAGGCGACACGATAGAACTGGTGGGTAAAAAGTTCGATGTTCAGCCCGCGGCAAAAGCCATAGGCTACCCCGACCCCGTAACAAATACTACCGACCTTCCCTTCGTGTGCATAGGAATAGTTCTCGGTTGCCTTTTGGGAGTACTCACACTGCACATAGGCAAAGTACCTCTCAGCTTCAGCACCAGCGGAGGCGCACTCATCGCCGGTCTGCTCTTCGGTCTGTGGCATTCGCGCCGTCCCACCATGGGTGCAATACCCGAAGCCGCACTGTGGATTTTCAACAACATGGGACTGAACATTTTCATTGCAATAGTAGGAATCAGTTCGGGTCCGGGATTCGTGGAAGGATTCCGCGAAATAGGCTTCTCGCTCTTCCTCGCAGGCATTGCAGCAACCACCCTCCCCCTGCTTTTCGGACTCTACATTGCACGTTACTGGTTCAAGTTCCACCCAGCCATAGCCCTCGGATGTTGCTGCGGAGCGCGTACCACCACTGCCGCCATAGGTGCCGTGCAGGAGGCTGTTGGCAGCGAAACCCCGGCACTGGGATACACCGTGACATACGCGGTAGGAAATATAATGCTCATACTTTGGGGAGTAATCATCGTATTATTAATCCATTAAAATATACAGCCACCATGAACAAATTACTTAAAGACAAGAGCGAAGTTCCCTCTTTCGGCAGAGAGATGGAGAAGATAAGTCCCTTTGAACTTAAAAACCGTCTGATAGAGCTTGCCGACGAGAGGATAAGAAAAAGCACCAGACTGATGCTGAATGCAGGTCGAGGCAATCCCAACTGGATAGCAACCCTTCCGCGCGAAACATTCTTCCTGCTGGGTAAGTTCGGACTCGAAGAGTGTCGCCACAACCTGAACCGCGAAGATGGCATTGCCGGAATACCGCAGAAAGAGGGAATAACTGCCCGTTTCGAGCAGTTTCTGCACGACAACAGCCATGCACCCGGATGCGCCTTTCTTGCCGAGTGCTACAAGTACATGACAAGCGAACATCGTGTGAACAGCGACGACCTCATTCACGAATGGGCCGAGAGCGTCATAGGCAACCAGTATCCTGTGCCCGACCGCATACTGAAGCACACCGAGATTATCGTACGCGACTACCTTGCGCAGGAGCTGTGCGCCGGGCGTCCGCCACAGGGCGAATTCGACCTCTTTGCCACCGAAGGAGGAACAGCAGCCATGTGCTACATATTCGACTCGCTGGAGCAGAACTTCCTGCTGAACAAAGGCGACGAGGTGGCACTGATGACTCCGGTCTTTACGCCATACATCGAAATTCCCGAGCTTGAAAGATACAGCTTCAAGGTGACAAACATCCCAGCCGACAGCATGAGCGACGACGGGCTGCACCTGTGGCAATACAGCGAAAAGGCAATAAACAAACTGCGCGACCCGTCATACAAAGCACTATTCCTGGTAAACCCCAGCAACCCGCCAAGCTACATGATAGACGAAAAAACCGTGTCGCTGATAGTTGACATCGTTAAACGCTGGAACCCCAACCTGATGATTATCACCGACGACGTATATGCCACATACGTTCCCGGATTCCAGTCGCTGATGGCACAACTGCCCTACAACACCATCTGCGTCTACTCCTTCTCGAAATATTTCGGAGCCACAGGATGGCGTCTGGCTGTAGCAGCGCTGCACCGCGACAACATCTTCGACGACCTGCTCAAACGCCTGCCGCGCAAGCGCAAGAGCGAGCTGCAGAAACGCTACGGCAGCATACGCAACGACGTAGAGAACATGCGCTTCATCGACCGCATGGTGGCTGACAGCCGACAGGTGGCACTCAACCACACAAGCGGACTCTCGCTGCCCCAGCAGTTGCAGATGAGCCTGTTTGCCCTCTACTCCATTCTCGACAGTCGCTCGGGCGACAAGTTCCGCCAAGGCATGCACAGCATAATAGAGTCACGCCTGCAGGCACTGTGGAAAAGCACAGGATTCACACTGCTGCCCGACCCCACACGCGCAGGCTACTATTCCGAGATTGACCTGCTCGTATGGGCAAAGAAAATCTATGGCGAAGACTTTGTCGACTATCTGAAATACAATTACAGTCCGCTTGACATTGTGTTCCGTCTGGCATCAGAGACCTCGCTGGTGGTACTGAACGGCGGAGGATTCGACGGCCCCGAATGGAGCATCAGAGTGTCGCTTGCCAACCTCAACGAAGAGGACTACACCATAATAGGCAAATGCATACGGAACATGCTCGACAGCTATGCCGAAAAGTGGAAGAACTCACTGCCCGTGGAGGTGTAGCAACCCCAAATGTGCGCAACAGGCGACAAGGGAGGTTGCAGAAATTAGGATGAGCTGATATTTTTTACTATCTTCGCGCCGGAATTCATAAGAACAATTATCGTGGGAAGAAAAAAGTTTTCAGCAGACGAAGTAAAAGTAATACGCAAGCTCCTTGGCAGCAAGATGCGTGGCAACCGTTCACAGCAGAAGATGTCGAGACACATATTGCGTACAGTGTTCGGTTTCAACATCTCCGACTTTAACGTACAGGGCAAAGCCTTCGGCCCCGAAGATTTTGACGAATGCATACGTCGCGGACGCATACAGATTCTCGACGATGCAACCATCGAGGCAATGAAACTGCGCTACGCCGAGAAGAAACAGCACGACGAAGCCGTTCGTCAGGCAGAGGCTATAGCCGATGGCGCAGTTGTCGACTGGGAAGCAGTACTGAAGGAGTGGAACGAGTACTATGCTCAACATCCCGAAGAGAACCAATAAAAGAGGGCTCCAATAAGGAACACCATATACAATTATGAAAAAAGCAGCATAACCGCTGCTTTTTTTCATAATCAGTTTTTACGACCGACACACTGCCAAAAAAGAAGCTCATTGTGTCAACGACAAATACACGAATCGCTACCCTTCGCCAATCATGGCAAGGAACTCATCCTCGGCGACAATGCGGACTCCCAGTTTCTCAGCCTTTTCGAGCTTGGCTGGACCCATATTGGCACCGACAAGAATAAACGAGGTAGACTTGCTGACACTGCCCACATTCTTGCCACCGTTGCGTTCTATAATCTCTTTATACTCGTCGCGCGAGTGCTTTTCGAACACACCGCTGATGACAATGCTCTGTCCTTTGAGTGTATCGCTCTTTTCGGCAACAATCTCTTCGTCCAGAGCCATACGCACCCCGGCACTCTGCAATCGCGACACAAGTTCGCGGTTACTTTCGCGTGCAAAAAATTCGACCACGCTGCCGGCTATGCGTTCACCAATTTCATCCACAGCCATCAATGCCTCGACGTCGGCATCCATCAGCCGCTCGATGGTGACAAAGGCACGGGCCAGCCTCTTGGCAACCGTTGCACCCACATAACGTATGCCTAAGGCAAACAGTACACGCTCGAACGGCACATTCAATGACTGGCGTATGCTCGCGGCAATATTCTCCGCAGATTTTGCACCCATTCGAGGTAACAGGTAAAGGTCGTTGCCATCAAGATTATAAAGGTCGGAGATATTATGTATAAGCCCGAACTTGTAGAGCAGTTCCACCGTTTCGGGGCCAATGCTGTCGATATTCATTGCCTCGCGCGAAACGAAATGCTCTATGCGGCTCTTTATCTGCGGAGGACAACCTGTGTCGTTGGGACAATAATGAGCAGCCTCGCCCTCGTTTCTGATAAGTTCTGCACCACAGACGGGACATTTTGCAATGAAGCGCACCTTCTCGCCCAACAGAAAACGGGCCTCAGTGTCTACGCCGGTGATTTTAGGAATAATCTCACCACCCTTCTCCACATACACCATGTCGCCAATGTGCAGGTCGAGTTTCTCAATTATATCGGCATTATGAAGCGAAGCACGCTTGACAACCGTTCCCGACAACTGCACCGGGTCGAGGTTGGCAACCGGAGTGACAACTCCTGTGCGTCCCACCTGATAGGTAACCTCGTTGAGACGGGTCACTGCCCTCTCGGCCTGAAATTTATAAGCGATAGCCCATCGTGGCGACTTTGCCGTATAACCCAGGTTACGCTGCTGTCGCTGAGAATTTACCTTAAGCACAACACCATCTGTGGCATAGGGCAACGACTTGCGCGCAACGTCGAAGTGGTCGATAAAGTCGTAAATCTCTTCCAGGGTACGGCACTTTCTTGTGGCATCCGAAACTTTGAATCCCCAACTGGCTGCATATTGCAGATTTTCGTAATGTCCATCCTGAGGAAGTCCATCGCCAAGCATATAGTAGAGGAAAGCATCGAGCTTGCGCTGCGCCACCACAGAAGAGTCCTGCAATTTCACCGTACCCGACGCAGCATTGCGCGGATTGGCAAAAAGCGGCTCTTCGCGCTCTGCACGTTCGCGGTTCAACTGCTCGAACACATCCCAAGGCATAAGAATCTCACCACGAATCTCAAACTCGCGCGGATAGCCATCACCCGTAAGCAACAGGGGAACGCTCCTGATAGTCTTGACATTGGCCGTAACATCGTCACCCTTTTCGCCATCGCCACGTGTGACGGCACGCACCAGTTTTCCATCTTCGTATGTCAACGAAATGGAAGTACCATCGAATTTCAGTTCGCAACAAATCTCAAAATCCTCGTTCAAGGCACGCTTCACACGGTCGTAGAAATCGGCAACCTCGGCCTTGGAATAGGTGTTTCCCAACGACAGCATAGGATACTTGTGAGCCACCTGAACAAACTCCTTTGTCAGGTCGCTGCCCACACGTCGTGTGGGTGAATTAGGATCATCGAATTGCGGATACTCCGCTTCAAGTTCCTGAAGTTCGCGCATCATTGCATCGAACTCAAAGTCGCTAATCTCCGGAGCATTCTTTATATAATAGTTGTAATTATGTTTGTGCAGCAGGTCGCGCAGCTCATATATACGTTGTTCGGGTGTCATATATCATTGTTTGATGATTATTACATTCTGCTAATATACATAATAATCGAAGTAAAAGCAAAAAGGTTGCGACAAATGTTGCAACCTTTTTATTCTTTAAACAGCAGGTAAAAGTCTATTAGTAGCTACCCGATGTGAAAGTAACCAGCATAAACTGCTGTTTGTATATTTCTGTTGATTTTGCGCTTACATTGTAAGTAATCTTTGCACTCTTGTCAGCCTTAACAAAACCTGTACCAAGGTTAGAGAATCCGTTGCTTGTCAACTGAGCAGCATAGCTGTTCCAAACAGACTGGTCAATGTTGTAGATGAAAGTGCAAGAGTTACCTGTCTGCAAATAACCAACTGCCGACTGAGCGAAAGAGGGGAAATTCTGCATAACAGGGCAAACCTGCATCTGCTGTGCGGGAGAAAGCTCCTCCAAAGTGTAGCCATTCTTCTCAAAAGCCTTGCTTATAGACTTTGAAGTGCTGCATGAAGATACACAGACAGCAGCTACAAACATTAATGCCATGAATGACAAAGTAATCAGTTGTTTCATATTCTTATAATTTAAGTTATTATTTTCAATCCTTGCGAAGATACGCAATTTAATCAAAAAAAACGGAACATCAGTCAAAAAAAACAGGAAGGCTATTAAATTTTATTTCAGCAACCACTCCATCAATGCGACAACTGCAGCTGTCAGCACTATGCCCACAATGAAAGCCTCCATCAGATGATGCGACTTTTTCTGTACAGGCAATGCAGAGATATCCTCCTTCGTACCATTGACAATTTTGCCGTCATTCTTTTTGGTATCACCCTTTTTTGAATCGTTATTTTGTTCGGCTGCAACCTCCTCCGGCGCCACGTTCACCTCCTTCAACACCTCTGAGGGGTGAAGAACTGACTCAATGGGCATGCCAAACATATTGCATATCTGCTCGTACACCACCGGGAAGCTATCCTCGACATTGCCGAGGGCACTCACGCAGGTGGTATTTCTCAGATACGTGGCCTTATCCTCGGAATAAGGTGCAGAGGTCAGACACAACGTAAGAATGGGTGTACCCGATGCCCCTAATGAAGCAAGTTCCCTGTTGAGCCACACCTGCGAATTATAGCTATCTGAATAAATGACCAATGCCATTCGGCTCATTTCTATTGCAGCTGCAATGCCATTTGCCCATGCAACATCGGCAGGAATATCTCTGTGAACAACAAAACAATTCACATTGTAATACTCAAGATATGCCGCCAGACGCTCCACCATTTCACGCTCCTGGGCAGAGTAGCTTATCAATACATCATATTGCATTTTCTTATCTATTTTTGAGAATTAAATTTTAAGGGTTGTGTCAAGCACAACCCTTAAAAACAATTTATTCCTTATATGTTATCACATATCTGCGACCATCGGAGTTGGAGTAAGCAATGGGGTAACCCTCGCTATCCATTTCCCACTCACCATCGGGGAGATTAATGCCACGGGCACCAAACATGCCGAATGCTCCCAGCTGGAAGGGTGCATAGACTGCACTGTTTGGATAATAGACAATAGCCTCGATAATGTTATATCCGAAGAAAGAAGCAAAATCGAAGTTTGTCTTATTAATCTTCTGAGTATAAGAATATTTTCTTGCGCCCTCCTCGGCATTGCCAATAGAGTCCAGACGATAGGCACTGATGATATTATTGTTTCTATCGTGCTTCAGCTCAAACTCCTCGCCACCATCGACATATGCCTTTTTCAGCAACATACCCTGATATTCGCAAGAGAAGATATTGAACTGCGACAAAACGCCATCCCTGTTGAAGGCACCAGAATAGTTCTGATTGGAAACTGAGTTCCAATCCTCGTTACCGGGGAACTCATTCTCCTGACGACATTTGATTGTGAGAGCCTCACCATCGAAATAGTATTTCGCATTGACAGTTGTGTTGCACAACTTTTTACCTACACCCGAAATATTGGGAAAGAATTTCCATTTACTGTTTACCTCCTTGATGCGGTTCTGAGCATCGTAAAGAAATTCGTATCTATACTCACAATCCTTTCCGTCGGCACTCTTCTGTGTCATGGTAATTGCAGACACCATCTTGTCGTAAGCCTCGGGCACATAGTACGACTCGGCAGTGTCGGCATTGTAGCTATCATCGCTACATCCTGCTGCGAACAGACACAGAAGGAGTGCATTGAATATATTCAAAAATCTAATCTTCATTATTTTGTAACATCAAAAGGTTCATCGTCGTAGTGAATAGTGTTTTTGAAATAAATACCCGTAAGAGTCTTCATCTCATTCTCCTTCACACTCTTCATCCATGCAGCAGGCTGCAAAGTCCAGTTGGTCATGGGCTTCATTGCTACATTCTTGTTCTCTTTGATGTAATCGTAAACAAGTTCAACGAGGTCTTTTTCGCTGACAGCAACAACGCGCTCCAACATCTGGTTGGGCTTAATACCTGCACCAAGGTTCACACAAAGGTTGGCATTCATTATGTAATCCTCGCCAACAGCCACAGTGTACTCCTTCTTCATATCAAAGGGTTTACCGTTAGCCAGTCCCAACACCTGCACGCGATCATCCTTTTTGCTCTTGTTCACATGAACATTGTAGCGCAGACCGGCAACAGACTCAACCACCTTGCAATTCTCAGCAAGTTTCTTCTTATCAAAATCATATCTCAGCAGCTCGCTATCCTTGTTTTCAAGAGTATTGTAATAGCGATAAGCACTGAACTTGAGAATCTCGTAAATCTCGCTACCTGTCATCTTCACAGTATAGAGTTTACCACGACCGGGGTAAAGGCTGCGCATGTATGCCGCAGAAATCTCACCCGAAGGATAACCGCCGTTAATGTCATGAGGATGTGCCAAAGAGAGGTCGGCACCAGTGTACTTCAACTGAACATTATGTATAAAGTTCATGAACGCCGAAGGACCGAACAGAGCATCCACTGCCTTGGCATCGCCATCAATTTTAGCAAAAGGAGCATTCAACATCTTGCGAAGTTCTGTACCGAAGGGACGGATAAATGCAACATACTCCTTGTCGTATTCACGTGCAATCATTGACTTTATTGCAACGTCAACCATTTTGTTCTCGAATCCCTTGCCGGTAGGCTCTGCTGTGATAGTAATATCAACAACATACATTCCGCGACGTCCGGGAGAAGCCAGCACAACCTTTTTACCATCGATGCTCTCCACAGTACGTGAACGGCGCATACCATCGTGACCGCAAACCACAGCATCGAAGCCGGAAACGTTGCGAACGATTGTGACAGCCATATTCTCACGCGATTTTGTACGTTTCGACACAGAAGATGCACCCATGTGGAAAAGACCTATAATAGCATCGGGCTGTTCGTTCTTCTTGATAGTCTCAATCCATTTTCTTGCAGCAGCCTCGGCGTCAACAACCTTCACACCCTGCATATATGATTCGTTCATATATTTGTCGGCCCATTCGGTGATAAGACCAAGGAAAGCAATCTTCATGCCATTGCGCTCAACCACTGCGTAGGGTTTGTACACAGGCTCGCCGCTTGCTGCATCCACAAGGTTAGCACACACAGCTGCGCCCTTCATCTCCTTTACATAGCGCGATACAAGTTCCTTACCCTGTGCAAGGTCGCCCTCACCAATACTATAAACCTCACAACCAAGAGCGTTCATAGCAGTTGCAGAGAACATCTTATCGGCACCCTCGGCACTATTCAGATACATGCTCAAAGGCCAACCCGAAAGCATATCACCATTGTCCACAAAGACAACACCCTGCTCGCCAGCGTTAGCCTTAAGTTCCTTCAAATACGAAGCAACAGCAACAGCACCACCACGAGCATCCTGTGAGTTCTTGTAATCATAAGCAAAAATAGAATTCTCAAGGTCAGAGGTAGCCACCACCGAAACCTTTACAGGCTCAGGCTTACAAGAAGCCATAAGCATTACAACGCCAAGCGTCATCCAAAAAAAGATACGTTTCATTTTGTCGTTATTTATTTAATTATACTATTTTACATATTCAATTACTCCTCTTTAAGAGGATATAGATTCAACTGCGTCAACAGTTGCAGGCGAAAGAGTTTAAAAATATTGCGAACGAAACATTAAAACTGCTTTAATGTTTCATAGTGAGCGCAGTATATCTTCGTCTAAACGACAAAGATACGACATTCCCGCGAAAAGAAAAAAACGTTTCTTATTTTTTAGAAGCTGTTTTAATTTTTATTTTCATAAGATAAGCAATGCTTCGAAATAATACTCAAATAAGTTTGATACTTTACTCTCTGTTTGCACTATCATTTTTATTTGATTGGTAATAATTCTTCTAATTAAATTAAAACTACATTTTAAACAGACAAACTAATGAAAGCATAAATTGTTTATACACAAAGACCAACACCAGAAGCACAATGGCATACATAGATTATTACAAGATACTGGGCATCGACAAGAACGCCACTCAGCAGGAGATACGAAAAGCCTACCGACAGAAAGCCAAGAAGTACCACCCCGACCTGAACAAGGAGGACCCGCATGCACAGGAACATTTTCAAGCCATCAACGAGGCAAACGAAGTACTAAGCGACCCCGAGAAGCGTAAGAAATACGACGAGTACGGCGAAAACTGGAAACATGCCGACGAGTACGAAGCGCAACGACGTCAACAAGCGGCAAACGCAAACTACGGTGGTTACGAGTTTGGCAGTTTCAGTGGCGGCGGCTTCAGTGACTTTTTCGAAGAACTGTTCGGCAACAGTTTCGGCAGAGGCAGACAACGACAAGCATCACGTGGCACCGACTACGAAAGCATCATCACACTGCCGCTGCGCGACACAACCACCACCCACAAACAGATAATAACCGTCGACAATAGGAAAATACGCATAACTATACCCGCCGGCATTGCCGATGGTCAAAAGATACGCCTCAAGGGACACGGCGGTACATCCAGCGACGGCAACAACGGCGACCTGTACATAACCTTCCACATAGAACCCGACCCGCAGTTCACACGCGTCGGGAATGACCTATACACTACCGCCACAATAGACATCTACACTGCCCTACTAGGCGGCGAGGCAGTAATCCCCACCCTCGATGGCACCGTTCGCATGCAGATAAAGGCTGGAACACAGACGGACAGCAAGTTACGGCTACGCGGGAAAGGAATGCCCATATACAAAAGTCCCGACAAGTATGGCGACCTTATCGTTACGCTAAAGATAAAGCTGCCAACACTGAACGAACGTCAGAAAGAGTTATTACGACAGATACGCGACGCATAATAGGAAACTCTTACGCATGAAAGGATATATATACCGTCCCTCTTCAAGAGCGAATTACATCATTGCGGTATATACAAAAAAAGAGTTCTCTCAGCTCGATTGAACTGAAAGAACTCACTGAAAAAAAGTGGCGACGACCTACTCTCCCACAACTAAATGCAGTACCATCGGCGCGGTTGGGCTTAACTTCTCTGTTCGGGA
>CAJGDX010000031.1 GCA_904502185.1 uncultured Bacteroidaceae bacterium
ACTACCCTCTCCCAGCACAATGCAAATGCCCGCCGCTATCAAGAGGCATTGAACAAACTGACTATAAAGAAGTAATTTTTCAGTAGAATTTTAGTACACCATATAAATCAGACGGGGCCTTTCATATGAAAGGCACCGTCTGATTTATATAGGTAATACCTGTTTTATTTCTCTTTAATATCAATAGCTATATTAAGCTCATCAAGCTGCTCAGGCTCCAACACAGAAGGAGCGTCAATCATTGTATCACGTCCCGAATTGTTCTTGGGGAAAGCAATACAATCTCTGATGCTGTCGAGACCGGCAAAGAGGCTCACCCATCTGTCAAGACCGTAAGCAAGACCACCATGAGGAGGTGCACCGTACTTGAAGGCATCGAGCAACCAACCGAACTGCTGCTGCGCACGTTCGGGGGTAAAGCCCAGCAATTCGAACATCTTGTTCTGCAACTCGCTGTCGAAGATACGGATAGAACCGCCACCAACCTCAACACCATTGATGACCATATCGTAAGCATTGGCACGTACAGCACCCATATCTGTGTCGAGCAGAGGAATATCCTCGGGCTTCGGCGAAGTGAAAGGATGGTGCATAGCCATGAAACGACCCTCCTCCTCGCTCCACTCGAAGAGCGGGAAGTCAACCACCCACAGACAAGCAAACTGATTCTTGTCGCGCAGGCCAAGCTGAGAAGCTACCTCAAGACGCAACTCGCAAAGCTGTTTTCGGGTCTTCATCACATCCTCGCCACTGAGTATCAGGATAAGGTCACCGGGTTCTGCACCAAAGGCTGCCTTCATCTGCTGAAGAACCTCCTGTGTGTAGAACTTGTCAACGCTTGATTTCACATTGCCATCAGCCTCTACACGAGCATAAACCATACCCTTTGCGCCAATCTGGGGACGACGAACAAAGTCGGTGAGTGCATCCAGCTGCTTGCGTGTGTATGTAGCTGCACCCTTAGCGCAGATACCACCAACGTATGCAGCAGCATCAAATACGGGGAATCCGTGTCCCTTCATAATATCCATCAGTTCCACAAACTCCATACCGAAACGCAGGTCAGGCTTGTCGCTACCATAGTATTTCATTGCATCGTGCCATGTTATACGCTTGAAAGGCTCGTTAATTTCAACGCCACGTATTTTCTTGAACAGATGCTTAGCCATGCCCTCGAAGATAGAGATTACATCCTCCTGCTCCACGAAGCTCATCTCGCAGTCGATCTGAGTAAACTCGGGCTGACGGTCGGCACGCAAATCCTCATCGCGGAAACACTTAACAATCTGGAAATAGCGGTCAAAGCCTGATACCATCAGCAACTGTTTGAACAGCTGAGGACTCTGGGGAAGAGCATAGAACTGTCCAGGATTCATACGAGAAGGAACCACAAAGTCGCGGGCACCCTCGGGAGTAGAAGCGATGAGCATAGGAGTCTCCACTTCAATGAATCCAAGTTCGTCAAGATAGCGGCGAACCTCCATTGTCATCTGATGGCGCAGTTCGAGATTCTTGCGCACAGCCTCACGTCTGAGGTCGAGATAACGATATTTCATTCTAAGGTCGTCGCCACCGTCTGTATTGTTCTCAATGGTGAAGGGAGGTGTATCCGACACGTTCAACACATTCAGTTCTTCGACAATAATCTCAATGTCGCCGGTAGGAATATTAGCATTTTTGCTCTGACGCTCGCTGACCTTACCTGTAATCTGAATAACATATTCACGACCCAACTTCGAAGCACGCTCACAAAGTTCGGCATTGCTATCCTCGCTGAACACAAGCTGTGTTACACCGTAACGGTCGCGCAAGTCGACGAACACCATTCCGCCCATCTTACGTGTACGCTGCACCCATCCACTGAGGGTAACAACCTTGTCAACATCGGCGATTCTAAGTTCGCCACAATTGTTTGTACGATACATATTATAAATATTTTTTATCAGCTTATTGATATTTTCATTTATCAGCGCGAAGATATAGAAAAAAAACGATAAAATTCCCTTTTACAGCCAACTGAAAGAACTTTTATCTAAAAAAATAGAACCTTTTTGGCTTTTAACGCTCTTTGTGCTATCTTCGCAAAATAATACTAAATAGATAATTAAACCTAATAGTAACATGAAACTGACAAAATTATTACTTAGCAGCCTGTTGTTCTGCTTCGCATTGTCGCCCAGTTTTGCACAGAGCAACGATGTTGACGAGATTACAGGCCGTGCAAAGAAAAAAAGAGTTCTTGGACAAATAACATGGCTCAAGGACGGTGAGGGTTTCAGTACCCTCGAGTGGAACAGCAAGGTAGGAGCCAACGACGTAGTGCGCTACGAGGCAAAGAACGATGCACGCAGCATACTTATCCCTGCCGAAAAGTTCATTGACAAGGCTACCGGAAAGCCTATCGGTGTCAGCTCATTCCAATGGTCTGACGACAACAGTAAAATCCTTATTTTCAACAACACAAAGCGCGTATGGCGCTACAACACACGTGGCGACTACTGGGTACTCGACCTCACAAATGGCAACCTTCGCCAGATTGGCAAGGATAAACCCGAATCAACATTGATGTTTGCAAAATTCTCGCCCGATGGCAAGAAGGTAGCATACGTTTCACTCAACAACATTTACGTTGAAGATGTAGAAACAGGCGCCACCACTGCCCTCACCACAGACGGATGCGACTACATTGTAAACGGAACATTCGACTGGGTATACGAAGAGGAGTTCTACTGCCGCGACGGTTTCCGCTGGAGCCCCGACAGCAAATACATTGCCTACTGGCAGTCCGACACACGCGGAACAGGTACATTCTACATGATAAACAACGTAGACTCTATCTACTCTAAACCCATTCCCCTCCCCTATCCAAAGGCAGGAACAACAAACTCAGCCGTTAAGGTGGGTTACGTTTCAGCCGATGGCGGAGCAACAAAATGGATAGAGATTCCCGGTGACCCCCGCAATAACTACATTCCCCGTATGGAGTTTATCCCCGGAACAAACCGCCTTTTCATCCAGCAGCTCAATCGTCCGCAGAACACAAACAAAGTGTGGATAGCAGACATCAATACATCTAAGCTCGAGAACATTTTCGAAGACAAGGACGAAGCATGGCTCAACACCAACGACAATATCCAGTGGTCAAAGAACAACGAATACTTCACATGGGAAAGCGACCGCAGCGGATGGCGTCAGCTCTACTTTGTACGCGCCGATGGAAAAGAAATTAAGCCCATCACCAACGGCGAATTCGACATTGTACGTCAGGTTGGAATAGACAAGCAGAAGGGCTATGTCTACTACATAACCACCATGACAAACTACACACAGCGCTACCTCTACCGTTCTAAGCTCAACGGCAAAGGCAAACCCGAACTTATGAGCCCCGTTTCACAACAGGGACAGCACAGCTACAACATGTCACCCACAGGCAAATGGGCAATCCACACATTCGGCAGCTCAACAACTGCCCCCATCGTGACAATGGAGAAATTCCCCGAAGCAAAGGTTGTACGTGTCATCCAGGACAACGAAGAGGCACAGGCACGTTTCAACAAGATGAATCTCACACCCAAAGAATTCATCAAGCTCGACCTCGGTTACATCACCCTCGATGCATACATGATTAAGCCCAAGGATTTCGATCCCACAAAGAAGTATCCCGTCATCATCGACGTATACGGCGAACCCGCAGGTTCTACAGTACAGGATAACTGGACAGGTGGCGACATTGCAGCACACCGTCAGGCAGACAAAGGCTACATTATGGTAAGCATCGAAAACCGCGGTGCCAACGTACCCCGTGGCCGCGAATGGCGTAAATGCATCTACAAGCAGATTGGTATACATGCATCAGCTGACCAGGCTGCAGGCATCAAGAAGATGGGTGAAATGTTCCCCTTCATCGACATGGAGCGCATTGGCATCACCGGTTGGAGCGGCGGTGGTTCAACCACACTTCAGTGTATGTTCCGCTACCCCGAACTCTTCAAGACTGGTATTGCTATAGCATTCATCTCGCACCAGAAGTTATACGACAGCGTATATCAGGAGCGCTATATGAACACACCTCAGAACAACCCCGAGGGTTACGAAGAGACAGCACCTGTGAAATATGCAAAGAACCTCAAAGGAAACCTTCTTCTCATTCACGGAACAGGCGACGACAACGTACACTATCAGAACCTTGAACTTCTTGTAGACGAACTTGTAAAACACAATAAGATGTTCCACATGATGGCATATCCCAACCGTTCACACGGTATTTACGAGCGCGAAGGAACATCACAACATCTGCAGATGCTTCGCGAAAAATATTGGGAAGACTATCTCCCCGCCGGTGGCAGATAACAGCTAAATACGATATTAATAAATAAAATTGGAGTATACACAATCAAAAATGTGTATACTCCAATTTTATTAAGCAACTACTATAAAATGTATAGTCCTAAATAGAACTCTTTGCATAATAATTCGTCAGGATAGGAACTCCTACAGCACCACATTCTTTAATATGAGTCAAAGCCACCCTAGATCAATAGGCTGCATTATTTAATCCCACAGATATCCCACATAAGCAAACAAGGTCAGCATATTTTGCTGACCTTGTTCATTAATATAGTATTGCTATTCTGATTATACGATACCCTGAGCCATCATTGCACGTGCCACTTTCAGGAAGCCTGCAACGTTAGCACCCTTAACGTAATCAATGTAACCATCCTCGCGTGTACCATACTTCACACATGATGCGTGGATGTTCTTCATGATTTCTTTGAGTTTCTCGTCAACCTTCTCAGCGCTCCAGTTGAGGTGATATGCATTCTGTGACATCTCAAGACCAGAAACAGATACACCACCAGCGTTAGATGCCTTACCGGGAGCATAGAGCAAGCCTGCAGCCTGGAATGTCTCAACAGCCTCGGGTGTAGAGGGCATGTTTGCACCTTCTGACACTGCGATTACGCCGTTTGCAACAAGCATTTTTGCATGTTCGCCGTTGATCTCGTTCTGAGTAGCTGAAGGAAGTGCAATGTCGCCCTTCTCGCCCCAAGGCTTCTGACCCTCAACATATTTGCAACCATATTTGTCAGCATACTCCTTGATACGTCCACGACGTACATTCTTCAACTCCATGATGTAGTCGAGTTTCTCGCGTGTGATACCATCTGCATCGTAGATGTAACCATTTGAATCGCTCATTGTCACAACCTTACCACCAAGTTCAATAACCTTCTCAACAGTGTACTGTGCAACGTTACCTGAACCTGATACAAGGCATACCTTGTCCTTAATGTCAAGACCTCTTGTCTTCAACATCTCCTGAAGGAAGTAGATGTTACCATAACCGGTTGCCTCGGGACGGATGAGTGAACCACCGAAATCAAGACCTTTACCGGTGAAGACACCATTAAACTCACGTGTGAGCTTTTTGTACATACCGAACATGTAACCTACCTCGCGACCACCAACACCGATGTCACCTGCGGGAACGTCCATATCGGGACCGATGTTACGCCAAAGTTCTGTGATGAACGCCTGGCAGAAACGCATTACCTCTGCATCGCTCTTACCTTTGGGATCGAAGTCTGAACCACCTTTAGCTCCACCCATGGGAAGAGTTGTAAGTGCGTTCTTGAATGTCTGCTCGAAAGCAAGATATTTAAGGATATTTGTGTTTACTGAAGGGTGGAAACGGATACCGCCTTTGTAAGGACCGATAGCATTGTTGTGCTGTACGCGGTAACCCAAGTTTGTCTGAACATTACCTTTATCGTCTACCCATGTTACACGGAACTGCAAAATTCTATCGGGCACACAAAGACGCTCTATCAAATTGCAAGCTTCGAACTCGGGGTGCTTATTATACTCATCCTCAATTGTGCGTAAAACCTCTTCCACAGCCTGAAAATATTCGGGCTCGTTGGGATAGCGTTGTTTCAGTTTCTCTAATGTTGTTTCAACTTTCATACTTCTACTATAAATCTACGTTTAAATTTCGTTTTTCTTTATGTCGGCGCAAAGTTAGTTGTTTTAATTGGTTTTTATACTAATATGTGCAAAAAAAATCTTCAAAATCGTTAAAAAAATATTTTATATGTATAAATATTCCAAATTTTTGAATATTTTATCTGTTTTCATAAGAAAAGAGGTTACACAATATACGATTGACAAATTGTTTGTCTTTTTAAACAAAAGATAACAAAAAGACATTATTACAAGAAAGAATAACAAAAAGTGTATAGTTGCACTTTTCATATAATGGCTGCAAATCCGCTAACCATCATCATTATATACACAATTCTTTTTAAGGTATCACGACTGATATATTCGAAACAGCGCGAACCGAGCCATGCTCCGGCAACAAGGCCCAACAGACCTACACACCAATAATCGAGCGTCGATTCAGTGAAAAATCCGACGCGCGCCCTGAACAGGGTGTAAAAAACATTAAAAGCCACAGAAAAAGCCTGCAATGTTGCAATATACTGACGTTTATCGCTGATTGCACCGATGGCATACAACACCACAGGAGGGCCGGGCATAGCAAAGACTCCACCCATAAACCCACTTATGGCACCCACAACTGCTTGCGCAGTTCTCGATGCGAGCAACATCTTTATCTTTCCATCGCAAAACATAAAATAGAGCGAAATCAATACAAGCATCACCCCCAGACAACGCTTCAGTGTTTCATTGCCGATGGATGCCATATACTCGATAGATATCCACGAGACAGCGACATTAAAGAGAACTATCACCCACATCACATCCCAACGTATATATTTTATATTTCTAAGGGCAATAAGCAGCGCAGTAGTACCCGCCAAAAGCCCCGAAAGGGTGATAGACTCACCATACGACGGAAGAATAAAGGGAAAGAACATCATAACAAAGATGCCAAAGCCGAAGCCACTGACCCTTTGAATAAAGCTGGCTGCAACCGTCAGTATGAGTATATATAAAAAGGTCAGATCCATCTGTTGCTATATGATATTACAAAGGAGCAAAATAAAGATAAGTCAGCAAAGTGAAAGCCGGGCTATTGCCCGGCTGCACATTCACTATTTTTCTATACTATTATAATTGTACAATGAGTAACGCGACTGCACTGCTACCCCATCAGCTGTTTCCTGTGGAAAAGTTCCGGTTGCAATATAATATAAGGTATTGTATAACAGATACTCCTGTTTATTGCCAAGAGAGTACACCTTATAAATATCGGCAAATTCATTTATCTCGTATCCGGGTGTAATTCCGTAAGCAAGTGTATGTTCTCCGTCTGCATCGCTGACGTATGCCACAGCAGGAGAAATTGAGAAGCCGTATGGTGATACTATTTTTTCGGTTACAACATCCTCACCATAAGTCGGTTCGCCTATAATTACAACACTATTGTAACCGAGTGTTTGTCTGAGCGCATCGATAAACACTTCAGCAGCACCGCGTGTGTTTGCGCCACAAATGATATATACCTTTTCGAGAGCAAGCGTACCGGTTGCAGAGTATGTATAAAAACTATTCTTATCGCTATTAAGAGCGTTGTATGTGAGCGCACAGAACAGGCTTCCATCATTTTCGGCAGGTACCAGCATTGAAGCAATCTTGCAGGCTACATCCAGGCTGCCTCCACTATTGTATCGCAAATCAATTATTAGGTCTGTTATCTGTTGTTGTTGGAAACGTTGCACGGCTGTTTCCATACCTGCAAAACTTTCATCTGTAAAGCGATTGCATACGACATAACCTATTTTGCTGTTGCGCTGTGTATATACAGTATCAAGGTAAAGTCCCACAGGTGAAAGTTCAGTAGCTGCAGCCATCTGCAAAGTATCACCTGCCTGCCAGCCATACTCCATTGTTTCATCGTCAAGTACAATTCTTGACGTACAGATGGTTGTTGCGGTTCCTCGCTCAATGATTGCACTATTTCCTGCACCCAGGTTGCTGTTTCCAATTTTCGATATCCAGTCACCACGTTTCAATCCTGAAAGTGCAGCAGGTGACCCCGGTTCAACAAAACTTACAAGAGCATAATAGTTTCTTGCCTGTTTGCTCAGCGGATCGCGCATCAGAGCATAACTTATACCGTATGAAGTAGAGCTGGCACTGTCACTGAAAAACGAGAACTTATCACCGGGAACCAGGAGCGACTTTAAAAAATTGTTGTTTGTCACAAAAAAGTCCTGACGCTTAGGTTCGTGAATAGAGTCGTTCCACAGATAATTCTGCCGCATACAATCAAATATCCATTGATTATCCTGTGTCAGTTCAAGATACTCGTATGTTCTATCCTCGCCACATCCGCATGCAAGCATCAGCATGAATATCAAATATACTATTTTATTTTTCATTTTCACTATTTTATTTATTCTGCAAAAGTACGTTTTTTCCATCCTTCTGCAAACTCTTTTATAAAAAAGAAGCTGAAAGGTGAAAAACTTTACAAATAATCCGACTAAAGTAATGATTCGTAAACATTAATTTTATAACTTTGCACTAATTTGAATATAAATCGTATAGCTATGTTAACACAGATTATAAACGCAAAGATTCTCACACCTCAAGGATGGTTGAAAGATGGTTCGCTAATTATCAGAGACAACAAGATACTTGAGGTAACAAACTGCGACCTTGCAGTGGTTGGTGCTGAACTATTCGATGCTCGTGGTATGTACGTAGTACCCGGCGGTGTCGACATTCACGTCCACGGTGGTGGCGGACGCGACTTTATGGAGGGTACAGAAGAGGCTTTCCGCACAGCCATAGCTGCTCACATGAAACATGGAACAACAAGTATTTTCCCCACCCTTTCATCATCTACAATCCCTATGATTGAGGCAGCAGCAGAGACCTGTACCAAGATGATGAACGAACCAGACAGTCCTGTTCTTGGACTTCATCTCGAGGGACACTATCTGAATATGAAGATGGCAGGCGGTCAGATTCCCGAGAACATCAAGGATCCCGACCCCATGGAATATATCCCTTTGGTCGAAAAATGGGACTGTATCAAACGTTGGGATGCAGCTCCAGAACTTCCCGGTGCCATGCAGTTCGGAAAATACATTACAGCTAAAGGTATAATCGCCTCAGTAGCTCACACTCAGGCTGAGTTTGACGACATTCACACATCGTATGCGAACGGATTTACACATGCAACACACTTCTACAATGCAATGCCAGGATTCCACAAGCGTCGCGAATACAAGTATGAAGGTACAGTTGAGAGCATCTACCTGCACGATGACATGACTGTGGAGGTAGTAGCCGATGGTATCCACGTTCCTCCCACGATTCTGCGCCTTGTATACAAAGTCAAGGGTGTTGAACGCGCCTGCGTAATCACCGACGCTCTTGCCTGTGCAGCCAGCGACAGCAACACAGCATTCGACCCCAGAGTCATCATTGAAGATGGTGTTTGTAAACTTGCCGACCGTTCGGCTCTTGCAGGAAGTATTGCAACAATGGACCGTCTGATTCGTACATTGGTACAGAAAGCAGACATTCCTTTGGAGGACGCTGTACGTATGGCATCCGAAACACCAGCAAAAATCATGAATGTTTACGACCGCAAGGGTTCATTGCAGAAAGACAAGGACGCCGACATCCTCATTCTCGACGAAGATTTGAAGATACGTGCCGTTTGGGCAATGGGTAAACTTGTCGAAGGTACACTCTCGCTTTAATACGAAAAACATCTGAACATAAATAGACTGCGCCCTTTCGAGGAGGGCACGGTCTATTTACATTATAAGAAACCACCTTACGTCGTACATTGTTTTTAAATATATTCGAAAAACAAAACCTATTTTATGAGAAAATTTTTACTATCCATCATGCTATTGTCCATGGCAGCATTTTCAATGGCACAACAGCGCACAGAAGCTGATGCTGCTGTAATAGCTAAAAAATTCATGCAGAACAACGGCTATGAGTTCAACATAACCAAGTCTGCCAGAATCAACAAAGTCCGCACAGAGAAAGCCGGCGAAATTACCCCCTACTATATCTTCAACGACACACGCAAGGGTGGTTTTGTGATTGTAGGCGGCCAGGAAGCCATGACTGACATCCTCGCATACTCTGATGAAGAGTGCTTCGACATCGAGGATATGGCACCTGCAGCAGCAAAATGGCTGGAAGTATATGCACAATGTGCAATTGTCGCAGCAGAGAACCCCGAAAAATCGATGGCCCAGAAAAGAGCTGCTACAAAGAGTAGCTTCTCGCTCCGTCAGAATATCGAGCCTCTTCTTGGCGAAATAAAATACAATCAAAGCACACCCTACAACAAGATGTGCCCTGTTCTCAAAGTAAAGCAAGGCAACACTGTAAATACAGGCAATGCACTCACCGGTTGTACACAGACAGCACAAGCCATGGTTATGCGTTACTGGAAATGGCCCGAGCGCCCCATTGGTAACAGATCGTACACCTTCTCCTACAATTCTTCATCCAGTCAGATAAGCCAGATGACACTTTCGATAGACTACGACGAGGAAGCACCCTACGAATGGGACAAGATACTTCCCCGCTACGAAGGTCACGACTACACCGAAGAGCAGGCTAATGCCATTGCCCGTCTGATGTACCACTGCGGTGTAGCCAATAGTGCCGAATACGGTCTTTCCATCACCAACGCCGGAATCAATCACAATGGATTCGTCGATTATTTTTCATACGCAGACGACATTGTTGTTGACAGCTATACATTATATCGAGATAAGCCCAACGGTGACAACGATTTCCGTGCGTCACTCATCAATGAAGTTACGCAGGGACGCCCCATTCTGGCAGGCGGTTGGAGCGAAGACCGTACAGGCGGTCACTACTATGTAATCGACGGATACGACCTCAACTCAATGCTGCACTTCAACCTTGGTTGGAATGGTTCCAGCAACGGATATTATCAGGTCACTCCTGTTCCCCAGGTTCCTTACGGCTATGACATGTACGTTGTAAGACACATCCACCCCGAAGGTCGCCTTACTCCATCAAGCCCCATGCGCAATGTAGTAGTTGAGGCAGCCATCGGTGAGTTCAACGCTCAGTCGTCAAATATCAACAGCGCTCTTAAGGCACTTGAAGAGGAGAAGAAATATGCCGAGAGCATTATCTGCATCCTGACCGGCGGCACAGAAGCAGATGCCGAGAATCACCTCACCGGACTCAGCAGCATAGAGGGTGTACTCATAGACCGTCGCGACACTGTAACCGGCAGAATCTCCCGCACCGCAGTTGAAGATGTATATAGCAAACACCTCAACGCAGACGCTCCTGCTAACATCGACATTGACGCCATGTTCGCATCGAATAACAGCATCAAAGTCTCTGTCTCAAGCATTTTCCCTAACGACATCCAAAATGCCGACTACCGTTATGTATTTGTATACACCGAGGACAATGTAAAAATCAATAACGCGATCTACAACAATGTAGCAAGAGGCAGATACCCCGACAACCAAGGTTATGAAAATTCACTTCCATCAACCATAGAGAAAGACAAAGAGTATATTTTTGAAAAAGATATACCCCTTCCTTCCACAATCAGCAACATCAACAATACCGCTCTCATTGTGATGATGGTAGATGGAAAGAGCGGCGAGATTGTCAATGCCAACATCGTCGACTTGAAACAGGTGAACGCATGGCGCGAGAAGCAACGCCCATCATTCTACAACGACGGCAAACTGCTTGCCTCAGAAACAACAATCGAGACATTCGTATTCGACGAGGAGAAGAGCCGCATGGTGTTCCCTGTAAAACTCAACAACCCTCTGTACGAACCTATGGAGGTGGAGATAATAGCAGAAGAAATTGAACTTGGCGAAAATGCAGAAATACAACTTGGTGAAACACCCGACACAGATGCTCTTTTATACACCCTTGCTCCCCACTGCGTCGACAGCACCCTGATGCTTTACCTCAACATCAGCGACAAGTTCAAAAGTTCAAAATCTACTGTAAAACTCGCCGTATTCTACAAAGAGAGATATGTGATAGAGCAGACTGTAAATTTCGACTTTATTGAATCGGCAAAAGGTACCAATGCATTCACTGTTCGCGTAACAGGCACGCTTGATAAACTTGTCCCCAAAGATGTAGCCGACACCCTGACAACAATCTCCCTTGCGGGACGTCTTTCAGGAAAAGATATAGCCTTCATCCGCGATAGCATCTCTCCTGACGTGATAGACCTTACAAGTGCAAGCATCGTTGAAGGTCCGGGGCTGTACTATGGCGACTACACGACAGAAAACAACATCATCGGCATGAGAATGTTCTATAACATGAAGGCCAATAAAATTGTACTTCCCGAAACAGCACAAAAGATTGGCAACTACGCCTTCTACAATAGCACAAAACTGACAAAGGTGGTTCTTGGAAACAAAACAACCGCAATCGGTAACTATGCATTCAGCGGCTGTACAGCACTTGAACGAATAACAATCCCAGCAAGTGTTAAAGAGATTGGACGCACAGCATTCAAAGATTGCCCCATAGTATGCGTCATCTGCGAGAGCGAGACACCCGCAAATGCAACTGCAAAAGCATTCGACACCAACACAATTGCCAATGCAACACTTGTCGTACCCACAGAGGCAGCAGTCGAAGCATACAAAGCGGCAAACGTATGGAAGAGCTTCGGCAACATCATCAGTTACGACAACTACCTTACAAACATCGCACCCACAACAGCAAATGCTGATGTTACAGTGAAAAATGGCAACATTGTTGTGGCAGAGGATGCAGATGTAGCAATCTACACATTTGCTGGCAAGCTCGTAGCCAAAGGTGGTGCAGGCGAATATACACTTCCCTCAGGCAAATACATTGTAAAAGTTGGAAGCAAAGTTGTAAAAGTACAGTTCTAACAATCACTGAATAACCTTTATTTGCAAGGCATTGTATCCGTCGGATACAATGCCTTGCAAATTTTAAATACGCCCCCTGCGTCCACATACAACACCTTCAGTTCAAAAGAAATTTTCCGAGAGCTGCAAACATCCTCTAACAATCCATCAAAAAAATTGTTATTGTAAAGAAACGAAAGAGTGATGGAAAAAGCAAACCTCGCAAAGAGTCTTAACGACAAAATAATCGAAACACTTCGACATGCCGGCATTCCCGAAATAATAATAGAACAGATTGACACAATCATATATTTTGCGACAATACTCATTGTGGCATACATAGCCGGCTGGCTCACGCATCTGCTGACAACAAATATCATCCGTCGCATACAGAAGCACAAGCAGTACACCCTTCTGGGAAAGTTGATGGAGTTCAACGCCCTCAAACGACTCTCTACCATCATTCCACCACTGGTAATACTATCATTATTGCCGGTTACATTCACCGAAAAATCACGCTTTATAAATATTGTTGAAAATATCACATGGATATATTTCACAATAGCAACCATACGTTCGCTGACAGCACTGTTCTCCTCCATTGGAGACGCCGCATACAGCAACAAGAAATATCACGACAAACCCATAAAAGGGTTCATACAGACAACAAAAATCATCACCTACATCATAGGAGCCATCATCATTATATCCATCCTCACAAACAAGTCGCCATTCTACCTGATAGGCGGTCTCGGTGCCTTTGCAGCTGTCCTCATGCTTATATTCAAAGACTCCATAATGGGATTCGTCAGCGGAATACTGCTGCTCGAGAACGACATGATACATCTTGGCGACTGGATAGAGATGCCCGGCAGCGCCATCAACGGGACGGTAACAGACATTTCGCTGACAATTGTAAAGGTAACGAATTTTGACAACACAATAGTAACCATACCCCCTTACTCGCTCATCAGCGGCAGTTTCGTCAACTGGCGTGCAATGAGCGAAAGTGGCGGACGACGCATCATGCGCGGATATACCATAAAGAGCGACAATATTAAAATCTGCACTCCGGAATTTCTTGAAAAGATAAGAAACTTCACACCCGAAATGGAGCGTTTCATCGACAGCATGAAAAACCCGGAAAAAGAGATTCTCAGCGAGGAGGAAAAGAAATATGGAACCACCGACACCAATCTTGGACTCTTCCGCGCATACCTCACATACTACCTCAAGAGCCATCCTTCGCTCCACAAAAACATGCTCACCATGGTACGCACACTGCCACCGACCGAATATGGTCTTCCACTGCAAATATACTGCTTTACCAACGACACCAACTGGAGCCACTACGAAAGCATACAATCCGAAATAATGGAACACCTTGCAGCCACCATGCCGGTTTTCGAACTGCTCCCCTACCAGTCAAGTTCCTCGCACGACTCCATGATAAACGGGCTTGTGGAACGTGGCTTCGCAATAGAGAAAATCAATGGAATACCCGTTGGTTCGCTGCCGAAATAGACAAAAATCATAACAAAATAGCCGTTAAGAAAAAATAATTTTATATATTTTTCCCACAAACGAAAAAAAGCATTTACTTTGCAACTGATCAAGTAATTTAAAAAACTCAATGTCAAACGGACAATAAAACACAGAACAATGACAAAGTACTGGAATAAGCAGGTCGAATGCATGAGTAGAGAGGAGATGCGTCGTCTGCAAAGCGAAAGACTTGTAAAAATGGTTGAACACGTCTACAACGATTCGACCTATTATCGTAAACGCATGGACGAATGTGGTGTAAAGCCACAGGACATACGCAGTATCGACGACATATCAAAACTGCCTTTCACCACAAAGCAGGATTTGCGTGACAACTACCCATTCGGACTCTTCTGTGTCCCCATGGACGAGATTGTACGTCTGCACGCATCATCAGGAACAACAGGTAAGCCTATCGTTGCCGGATACACAAAAGGCGACCTAGAGATGTGGAGCGAAGTTACAGCACGCTCTCTCATGGCAGCCGGTGTAACAAAAGAGGACATCATGCAGGTGTCATATGGTTACGGACTCTTCACCGGAGGTCTCGGCGCACACGACGGCGGAACATTGCTGGGCGCTTCAATAGTACCTACCGGCAGCGGAAACACTGAAAAACAGATAACCCTGATGCACGACTTTGGCAGCACAGTACTTGCTTGTACCCCATCATACGCACTTTACATAGCCGACGCAATCAAAAAGAGCGGCTACGACATAAATGACTTCAAACTGAAAATCGGAGTATTCGGTGCAGAACCCTGGACCGACTCAATGCGTCGCGAAATAGAGGAGAAACTCAATCTCAAAGCATACGACATATATGGTCTGACAGAGATGTGCGGTCCCGGTGTCGGTTGCGAATGTGAGTGTCAGAATGGTACCCACCTGTGGGAGGACCACTTCTACCCCGAAATCATCGACCCCGAGACACTGGAGCCCCTGCCTCCCGGCGAAAAAGGCGAGCTCGTGTTTACCAACCTCACCAAATGGGGTATGCCAATGATACGCTATCGCACACGCGACCTCACTACACTCCACTACGAAACCTGTGAATGTGGACGAACAGCTGTTAGAATGAGTAAAATTCTGGGACGCAGCGACGACATGCTCATCATTCGTGGTGTAAACGTATTCCCCTCTACAATCGAAAGCATCATACTCGAATTCCCCGAATGTGAGCCCTACTACATGATAGAGGTTGATCGCGTTAACAACACCGACACGTTCGACATACAGGTCGAAGTCAAACCGGAATTCTACACCGACCGCATCACCGAACTTGCAGCGCTGAAAAAACGCATCACAGCAAGAGTACAAAGTGTGGTAGGAATTTCGCCCAACATCAAGATTGTGGAGCCTAACACCATAGAGCGCAGCATGGGCAAGGCAAAACATGCAATCGACCGCCGTAAGTTTGTATAGACGTTTCACCTTCAAAAAACATAATGCCATGTTAATAAAACAATTATCAGTATTCTTGGAGAACCGTCTGGGACGATTCAGCCAAGTGGCAAAAATCCTTAGCGAAGCAGGAATCAACATGAAGGCGTTTACTGTATCCGAAAATGCCGAGTTTGGAGTGCTGCACCTCATCGTGTCCGACCCCGACAAAGCATGTGCAATGCTGCGCGAAAAGAGTTTTGCAGCAAGCCTCAATGATGTAATCTGCATACAATGCCCCGATGTTCCCGGTGCACTCGAAGTGGCGCTTGCTGCCATCACCGAAGCCGGAATTTCCATCGAATACATGTACGCATTTGCACAGGGTGCAACAGCCAGCATCATCATTCGTCCCAACAACCTCGAAAAGTGTATCGAGGTGCTGAGCGAGAAACAATTCACAACATTGACACAGGAGGGACTTAACAAAATCTAAATCCCTGCGATATACTCTAAAAAGCCGGTCAGATTTCAAGTCTGACCGGCTTTTGTTATTCATAAACCAGCAACGATTAAATCTTGAAAAAGAGGAGGGAGAGCAGCTTCCCCAATCAACAAAATTAACAAAATATCCTATATATCGCACACACCCTTTAAGTACAATAGCACAAGAAAAAGAGACCGCTCGGCAATTAAACAACAACAATCTACGCAAAAAACAAAAATTAACACCAACGCGCCTCATTTAGCCTTAAATAAATTTGCCTAATAAGTGTAGAATTGTAACTTTGCAACAACAATTTGCATAACTCTGCAATCAAATAACAACCAATAACTCTATTTATGAAAAAATTTTTACTCTCGTTGCTATTGTTAGGTGGAGCTATCCTACCCACAACAGCGCAACAAAGATCAGAAGCTGAGGCTCAGGCCATAGCCAAAGCCTTCATGCAGAACAACGGTTATGAGTTCAACATAACCAAGTCAGCAAAAATCAGTAAAGTACGCACGGAAAATGCCGGCGAAATCACTCCCTACTACATCTTCAACGACACCCAGAAAGGTGGTTTTGTCATCGTAGGTGGTCAGGAAGCAATGAGTGACATCCTCGCATACTCTGACGAAGAGTGCTTCGACGTAGACGACATGCCCCCCGCAGCAAAAATGTGGCTCGACATCTATGCAGCGTCTGCAAAGAAGGCTGCCGAATATCCCGAAGAGTCTATGGCCGAGAAAAAAGCAGCTGCAAAATCTTTCAGAGCAAGCAACTTCACACGTCGTCAGAACGTAGCACCCCTGCTTGGCGAAATCAAGTACAACCAGGGTTCACCCTACAACATCCTCTGCCCCAAGCTTACAGTAACAACCATCTCAGGCGGAAAGAAAAGCATCAAGACCAGCCGCGCCGTTACAGGATGTACACAGACAGCCGAGGCAATGGTTATGCGCTACTGGAAATGGCCCGTTCGTCCCAGAGGTCAGAGAACATACAGCTTCAACTACGATGCTGTTGAAAACAAAGACACTGGTGTAAAGACAAGCGACAAATACGAGCACAGCATGAACTTCGACGCTGAGCCCGACTACGATTGGGAAAACATGCTTCCCCGTTACGAAAGTGTCACACGTACAACTGATGCAGCTCTCAAGGCAAAAGAAGATACAGCTGTAGCACGTCTGATGATTCACTGCGGATTCTCAAATGGTGCAGGTTACGGTCTTGGCGGTACAGGTGCAGGTCTCTACCCCGAAGGCTTGGTGACATACTTCAACTACGCTAACGACTACATCAGCGACTCATACAGCAACTACAAGAACAAGCCCGGCGGCGATGAGGCTTACCGTGCAATGCTCGCCGACGAGCTCAGCACAGGTCGTCCCATCTGGGCAGCAGGTTCTAGCGAAGATGGTGGCGGACACTCATACGTAATCGACGGTTTCGACCTCAACGCACTCTTCCACTTCAACCTCGGTTGGAACGGTAGCAGTAACGGTTACTACGAAGTAGCGCCCACACCTCAGGCTCCCTACGGACTTGGTATGTGGTTCCACAGACATATCCACCCAAAAAACCGCTATACTCCCTCTGAACCCACACGCCGCATTGTAATGGAGATGGGTTACGGTGACTGGAACAGCAAGAACTCATCAATGATCAGCGCTATCAAAGCCCTTGACGTTGACAACAAATTTGGCGAGAGCATGATATGTATCGCAACAGCCGACACCGAGGAAGAGGCAGAGAACTACCTCCCCGGACTCAGCAAGATTGAGGGTATCCTCTACAACCGTTGCGACACCTTCACAGGCACAATGTCACAGAAGCAGGTAACAGAAGCTTACCTCAGAAACTACAACAAGGTATCACCCGCGATGATCGACATCGACGCGATGTACTCATCAGACAGTACAATGGCTGTAACCGTATACACAGAGTTCTACAAGGAGTACACAGATGCTGACTTCAGATTGGCATTCGTATACACCGAGGACAACGTAAAGGTTGACGGTATATCATACAACAGCGTTGCAAGAGGTGTATATCCCAACATTAATGGTTTTGAGAACAGCATCCCCGACACCATCGAGTACGACATTGAGTACATCTACGAGAACGAGATTCCCTTCCCCGCTTCTATCAAGAATTCATCTAACACAACTCTCATCGTTATGCTCATCGATGGCAAGACAGGTGAAATTGTAAATGCCAACACTGTCGACCTGAAACAGATTGACACATGGCGCAGAAACCAGAAGCCCTCATTCAGCAACGAAGGCAAAATCCTCGAAAGCACATCAACAGTTAATGCATACGACTTCGACGAAGAGAAGAGCCGCATGAAGTTCCCCGTACGCATCAACAACCCCTTGTACGAGCAGATGCCTGTTGAGGTTACAGCAGAGGCTATCGAACTTGCCGACAACGCACAGTTTGAGTTCAAAGACAGCAAAGGCGAGGTAGCAAGCGCAACCACACAGAGCTACAAGCTGACTGCACATGCAATCGACAGCACAATGGCTCTCTACCTGAACATCACAGACAAGTTCAAGAGCTCAAATTCATCGATTAAGCTTACACTCTACTACAAAGAGTACAAGATTGCCGAGCAGATTGTAAACTTCCAGTTCATCAAGTCGGTAGACGGCATCAACCCCTACACTGTCAGAATCACAGGATGCATTGACAAGATTATCCCCGCAGCAGCTAAGGACACCATCTCTACCATCACTCTTGGTGGTCGCATCAGCGGAAACGACATTGCTTACATGCGCGACAGCCTCAAACTTAAGGCTATCGACATGAGCAAGGCTGACATTGTTGCAGGTCCCGGCTACTACTACAACGATTACCTTACAGAAGACAACATCATTGGTCTCCGTCTCTTCCTCGGAATGAAAGCAAAGACCATCATCCTGCCCGAGAGCGCAACAGAAATCGGCAACTATGCATTCTACCAGAACAAACAGTTGTCAAAGGTTGTACTTGGACAGAACATCAGCACAATCGGTACATACGTATTCAGCGGCTGTACAGCACTGGAGAGAATTACCATCCCCGCAAGCGTTAAGGAGATTGGTCGTCAGGCATTCAAAGACTGCCCCATCGTATGCGTAATCTGCGAAGGCGAGACACCTGCTTCAGTTGGTTCAAAAGCATTCGACAGCGGTACAGTAGCAAATGCTACACTCGTAGTACCCACAGAGGCTGCCGTTGACGCATACAAGGCTGCAAGCGTATGGAAGAACTTCGGCAACATCATCAGCTACGAAAAATACCTCACAAACATTGCACCCGCAACAGAAGATGCAGCAGTTGCAGTGAAAGATGGCAAGATTATTGTAGCAGAGGATGCAGAGGTTGCAATCTACACATTCGCAGGTAAGCTCGTAACCAAAGGAACAGCCGGCGAATATGCACTTCCCGCAGGCAACTACATTGTAAAAGTTGGAAACAAAGCAGTAAAGGTAAGCTTGTAATCCATTAAAACAGAAACCTGATATTAGTCAGTGTGCAGCCAGCTGCACACTGACTTTTTTTATGCCGAACAAAAAATAGTGAAAAAAATCTTGCAGTTATAAAAAAAACTGAATACATTTGCGCCCGAAAAGAGAAAAAGATGAAAGTAAACTACTCAAATAAGAATTGGTGGCGCTACTTACAAAGCAAATAGTAAGTAGACGATATTATATATAATAATATTAAAAAGGAATAGAAGACCTGTCGTACTACTTACGGCAGGTCTTTTCAATTATCAGAGGAAAAATAAAAAACAACAAAATATGAGCAATTATCAAGTAAATGATGAAGGCTACTATGGAGAGTTCGGCGGCACATACATCCCCGACAAACTCCAGGCCTGTGTAAGCGAACTGAGAGAAAACTACAAGAAAGTACTCGACACACCCGAATTCAAGGCAGAGTTCAACAAACTGCTTCACGACTACGTAGGACGTCCCACACCCCTTTACCTCGCCAACAGCCTTAGCGAGAGATACGGATGCAAGATATACCTCAAACGCGAAGACCTGAACCACACCGGCGCGCACAAGATAAACAA
>CAJGDX010000032.1 GCA_904502185.1 uncultured Bacteroidaceae bacterium
ATCGGCGAGGTTTCGGGCAAGAAGTATGGCGACGACAACCAGACAGACGTTGCAATGCGCGTAATCGCCGACCACATACGTACAATCTCGTTCTCGATAACAGATGGTCAGCTGCCTTCAAACGCAAAGGCAGGTTATGTAATCCGCCGCATCTTGCGCCGTGCAGTACGCTACGCCTACACATTCCTCGGACAGAAGCAGGCGTTTATGTACAAGCTCGTCCCCACTCTCATTGAGAACATGGGCGACGCATATCCCGAGCTCGTGCAGCAGGAGGTACTTGTGACAAAGGTGATGAAGGAGGAGGAAGAGGCATTCCTGCGCACACTGGAGACAGGTATCCACATGCTCGACAAGATTGTAGCAACCGCCAAATCCGAAGGCAAAAACGAGATCAGCGGTGTCGAGGCATTTACCCTCTACGACACATTCGGATTCCCCATCGACCTCACACAACTTATTCTGCGTGAAAACGGCTTGAACGTCAACATGCAGCAATTCGACGAGGAGATGCTCAAACAGAAAACACGCGCACGCAACGCAGCGGCTGTGGAGAACGGCGATTGGGTAAATGTTTCAGAGGGCGAAAGCAAATTCGTTGGCTACGACCTCACCGAGTGCGAAACAAAAATCCTGCGCTACCGCCAGACAAAGCAAAAGAACCAGACACTCTATCAGATTGTATTGTGCGAGACACCTTTCTACGCAGAGAGCGGTGGTCAGGTGGGCGACACAGGTGTACTCATCTGCGGCGACGAGCGCATTGAGGTCATCGATACAAAGAAAGAGAATAACCTGCCCATACACATAACCATAAAACTGCCTGCCGACCCCGAAGCAACATTCCGCGCCGAGGTAAACGTTGCCAAGCGCAATGCATGTGCAGCCAACCACTCATGTACCCATCTTATCGATCAGGCGTTGCGTGAAGTGCTTGGAACACACGTCGAGCAGAAAGGTTCATTGGTAACACCCGAAGGCATACGTTTCGACTTCTCACACTTCCAGAAACTCACCAACGAAGAGATTATCAAGGTTGAGAAGGCTGTAAATGCACGCATACGCGCCAACATCCCCCTCACCGAATATCGCGACATACCCATTGCCGAAGCACAACAGCTTGGAGCAATTGCCCTCTTCGGCGAGAAGTACGGCGACAGAGTACGTGTCATCCAGTTCGACAAATCAATTGAGTTCTGTGGAGGTATACACGTAGCAGCTACAGGACAGATTGGAATGGTAAAGATTATCTCGGAAAGCTCTGTTGCAGCCGGTGTACGACGCATTGAAGCAATCACAGGCGAAGCACTCGAGGAGAACATCATCAAAATGCAGGACATGATGGCAGAGATAAAAGCCCTCTTCAACAATGTCCCCAACCTGAAAGCAACCATTGTCAAGGCTATTGCCGAGAACAATGAGCTGAAGAAACAGGTAGAAGAGTATGCACGCGAAAAGGCTATAAGCACAAAAGACAAACTGATTGGAGAAATCAAAGAGAGAAAGGGAATACGTGTTATCAGCGCAATACTCCCCCTTCCTGCAGCAACAGTCAAGGACATTGTCTTTATGCTACGCAGCGAAATGCCCGAAAACCTGCTGTGTGTCATCGGCAGCGTACAGAACGACAAACCCCAGCTTACAATCTCAGCCAGCACAGACCTTGTAGAGTCAGGCATCAATGCCGGCAAACTCGTAGGCCAGGCTGCCAAAGAGATGCAGGGCGGCGGTGGTGGTCAGCCCCACTTCGCAACAGCAGGTGGCAAGGACATCGAAGGACTGAAAAATGCCGTAAACAAGGTATTCGAACTTGCTGAAATTTAAATAGCCGACACTGACACTCGATAAATAAAGCGAAAGACTAAAAACAACAGACCTCAAAAGTTCAAACTTTTGAGGTCTGTTGTTTTTAATATCCGATAAAGGATATTTTATAAAATCACTGATTCATTATATTAATAGAAGACTCCATGATTGCCGTCAACCTTCCAACGGCCGTCAACAAGCAACAATTTTACGGTAATTTTCAACATATTGCCCAAAGGACCTATACCTTCGAGATTCACAGTAGCTTCGGTACCATCAATCTGCTCTGAAGTCACTTTATAGTCGGGTTTAAAATTCTTGGTACGCTCCTTGTAGTCGGCATTTGAGACAGCCATCTGGAAATAATCCCTAAACACATTATAATCGAGCTGTTCTTTGAAATAGATATTCTCCGTCACCGCCTTCACATCACCCGAAGTGAGTCCATTGTAAAGTGTCAATGCAACATCCGAAGGAGAAGCATCAGCCTTTACATTATTATCACTCTTGCCACCGGTGCAAGCCAACATAGCAACTGCAATAAATGCAGTCATAAATATATTTCTAAAAAATGACATAAATCGAAAATTTATATTACGGCTGCGAAGATAGCACAAAACATAGAGTATAACAAAAACAACCACAAAAAATAACAGAAAACATTACGAGAAATTCAGCCACAAAATGATGGCATTTAAATAAAAAACAAGTACCTTTGCAAAAATAATGAACTGAAAGAGAGCCTACACGACATATCAGTGTTTCACCGTTTATGCCATCCTCAAAAACTCTCTATCAAAAACAACAAAATTTATGGATGTTATAAGCAAACTTATTGCCCGCGCTCGCGAAGATAAACAGCGCATCGTTCTTCCCGAAGGAACAGAAGAACGCACACTCAAAGCGGCAGACCAAGCCATTGCCGACGGTATTGCAGACCTCATCATTCTGGGTAACAAAGCAGAGATAAATGCTCTCGCCGAGAAGTTCGGTCTTGCAAACATCAAGAATGCCAACATCATCGACCCCGATGACAACCCCGACTTTGAGAAGTACTCGAACCTGCTCTACGAATTGAGAAAGAGCAAAGGACTCACACTCGAGGAGGCTCAGAAGTTGACACGCAATCCTCTTTACCTGGGTTGCCTCATCATCAAGGCAGGCGATGCCGATGGTCAGGTAGCTGGCGCTCAGAACACAACCGGTAACGTATTGCGTCCCGCGCTTCAGATCATCAAGACCACTCCCGGTATCTCATGCGTATCAGGCGCAATGCTGATGATAACAAAAGCCAATGAATATGGCGACAACGGCGTACTCTTCTTCGCTGACGTAGCAGTAACTCCTAACCCCGACGCAAATCAATTGTCACAGATAGCAGTCTGCACAGCAGGCACAGCCAAAGCTATCGCAGGCTTCGACGAGCCTCGCGTGGCAATGCTCAGTTTCTCGTCAAAAGGTTCTGCAAAGCACGAACTTGTAGACAAGGTGGCAGAAGCTACAAAATTGGCAAAAGAGCTCGACCCCTCAATTTCACTCGACGGCGAATTGCAGGCTGATGCAGCACTTGTTCCCTTCGTAGGCGCAAGCAAAGCTCCCGGTTCAGCTGTAGCAGGAAAGGCAAACGTTCTTGTATTCCCCGACCTTCAGGCAGGTAACATCGGCTACAAGCTCGTAGAGCGTTTGGGTGGTGCAACAGCTATCGGCCCCATCCTTCAGGGTATCGCTCGTCCCGTAAACGACCTTTCACGCGGTTGTTCAATCGACGACGTATACAAGATGATTGCAATCACAGCCAACCAGGCTATTGCTGCAAAGAACAAATAAAAACAGATTACAACAGTTTCCAAACACAAATATCAATGAAAATACTTGTATTAAACTGCGGTAGCTCTTCTATCAAATACCAGTTGTTTGACATGGAGACAAAAGCGGTACTTGCCAAAGGTGGAATTGAGAAAATAGGTCTCGAAGGTTCATTCCTGAAACTTACACAGCCCGATGGCGAGAAGGTTACACTCACCAAAGACATTCCCGAGCACACAACAGGTGTACGCTTTATCATCAGTGTCCTCACAGGCGAAGAGTATGGTGTAATCAAGTCTATCAACGAGATTGACGCAGTTGGTCACCGCATGGTACACGGCGGCGAGAAGTTCAGCAGTTCAGTACTGCTCACCGACGAGGTTATGGCAGACTTTGAGGCTTGCAACGACCTTGCACCCTTGCACAACCCTGCAAACATCAAGGGAGTAAATGCTGTAAAGGAGATTGCACCCGAAATGCCCCAGGTAGGTGTATTCGACACATCATTCCACCAGACATTGCCCGACTACGCATACATCTACGGTATCCCCTACGAACTCTACGAAAAATATGGTATCAGACGCTATGGTTTCCACGGAACATCACACCGTTACATCACCAAGCGTGTAGGCGAAATACTCGGAGTTGACCCCGCTGAGAAAAAAATCATCACCTGCCACATTGGTAACGGTGGTTCTATCGCAGCTGTCAAGAATGGCAAGAGCATCGACACCACGATGGGTCTTACACCCCTCGAAGGTTTGATGATGGGTACACGAAGCGGCGACATCGACCCCGGAGCAATTCCGTTCATCATGGAGAAATTGCAGCTCGATGGCAAAGGTCTTTCCGACCTTCTCAACAAGAAGTCAGGTGTACTTGGCGTTTCAGGCGTATCATCAGATATGCGCGAGGTTGAGGTTGCAGCAAGCGCAGGCAACAAACGTGCTGAGCTTGCAAATACCATCTACTTCTACCGCATCAAGAAGTACATCGGTGCATACGCAGCAGCAATGGGCGGCGTAGACATCATTGCATTTGCTGGTGGTGTTGGCGAGAACCAGTCACCCTGCCGCGAAGCAGCTCTCGAAGGTCTCGAATTCATCGGAGTGGAGCTCGACAAGGAGTTGAACAAAAAGTCACGTGGCGAAGAGGTTGTTCTTTCAACCCCCGAGTCAAAAGTTAAAGTTGTTCTTGTACCCACCGACGAAGAGTTGATGATTGCATCAGACACATACGAAATTGTATCGAAGAAATAAGAATTCGTATAAAATTCAAACAGCAAATAAAGTTCTTTCCATGAATTTTGGAAAGAACTTTATTTTTTACGTAAATTCGTAGCCGACAGAAAAACACAAAAATGAGAGCCATACTGACAATCATACTTGCCACGATAAGCCTTATTGCTACACAGGCACAAGACATTATTGTGAAAAACGGCGGAGACACACTGAAAGTCTACGACCTTAAAGTTGGTACAAAATTCATTACATACAGACTGACACCCGACGAAAAGCCTGCCAGAAGAATAAGTAAATCGAAAGTACGCTCCATAAAAAACAGCAAAAACGATTCAATCACATACATTGTCGACCTTGTTGCCGAGAATACTGCCACCGCAACAATCACACAAAAGGAGGAGAAACACAGGGGAGAGGTACAACGCCCTGCATCAATAGACAACAGCCTTATTATCAACAGCTACAATATCCGTCACGACAGCTACTACAACAAAAAGGAGAGTAACACCGTTGCAAACTGCGCCGTTGCAATAATGGCAGTTACAGACAGTTCCATTCTCGCCAACGAAGATGTTGAGATTGAGATAACACCAATCGAAAAGTCTCAAAGCATACAGGCACAATACTGCGTATACATACACAACAAAAGCGACAGAAACATACATATAGACTTTGAAAACAGCTTCAGGATATACAACAACGGAAGTTTCAAGACATTTTACAACGCAAAGGAGATAAGACAAAGCAGAAAAAGCAACGAAAGCATCATCTTGACCGAAAAATGGAAAAATGCCACATATCCGGGCATGCAGTACAAAAACAAAGAGCGCGAAAAAAGCAGAAAATACAAAAGCAGCAACAGCACCAACACATCACGCAGCATAGTTAAAGAGCAAAAAACAGCAACCATTCCTCCGGGTGGTAAGTTGCAGTTGCCTGCAAACATATCTCTTGATGCAAACGACGAAGTTGTAAAAAGATACGAACGTTTCGGATTCACGCTCGACAAAAATATCAACAAGTGGCAGACAATGAGTTTCACTGAGTCTAGCACTCCTTACAGAAGTTCATTCACCATACGATACTCCCACGACAAAAAATTCGAAAGCTACTCGACTGTCAAATTCACCCTATATGCAAAAGAGGTTATCGGCATCAACCGCAAAGGCTTCAAAGCCTCCAAAATATATAACTACGACAGCCGCACAATCTATAGCGAAGTAAATACAAAACAATAGAAATAAATATATAAAAAAGAGATGAATAGCACCACCAATATAACTAAAGACCCCATGGGGCACGCCATCAGAGAGTATTACCGAATGGGCAAAGCTGCAAAACTACGCGTATTCTCGTCGCAGTTCTACGAAGATGAAATACCGGTTGCAACACTTTTCCGCAGTTTCGAGGAGATGCCGCCGCAAGAGCAGGAGGCCATACGCCGCTGCAGCGGACGCGTGCTCGACGTTGGTGCCGGTTCGGGATGCCACTCACTCGAAATAATGAAAAAAGGGTTGGAGGTTGTAGCCATCGACATATCCGAGCCATCAGTGGAGGTTATGAAGGAGCGTGGCATTGACGCACGCATAATAAATTTCTTCGACAAGACCTTCGACGAAAAGTTCGACACCATACTCATGGCCATGAACGGTATTGGAATAGTAGGAAAAATCGAGCACCTGCCCGAGTTTTTCATGCGCGTAAAACAGCTGCTCACAACAGACGGACAAGTACTGCTCGACTCTTCTGACATCAGATACATATTTGAGAACGAAGATGGCTCACTGGACATTGACCTTGCAGCAGGATACTACGGCGAACTTGACTACCGCATGCAATACCGTGGCATAAAAGGCGAAACATTCGATTGGTTATACATAGACTTTGAAACCCTGTCGATGTATGCCGAGCAGTGTGGCCTTATGTGCGAAAAGTGCATAGATGGAGAACATTACGACTACCTCGCCCGTCTGACGGTAAAAAGGTAAATTACACGGGGAGGTTAAGAGAAACGTCCCCTACCCCTCAACACCACATATATGATTACAGGAGCGCCAATCAAGGGGGTTACCGCCCCCAACGGCACTACTGCACCACCACCCGGAAGCTGGCAAATAAAATTGCATAGCAGAGCCACACATCCTCCGGTGAACAATGTCGACGGCAGCAGCAGACGATGATTGTTTGTGCCAAGCATCAGCCGTGCAACATGCGGCACAGCCAGGCCTATAAAAGAGATTGGACCGCAGTATGCAGTCACAACCGCAGTCAGGAAACCCGTAAGCAGCAACAGCAGTCCGCGCACACGCTTTACGCCCACACCAAGATTCTCGGCATAAGCACGTCCAAGAAGCAAAGCATTCAAAGGCTTCATCATGAGCAACGAGGCAAAAAGCGCAACCACAAGCAACAATGCAAACAGAGGCAACTGCCCCAGAGAGACTCCGCCAAAGTTACCCATTCCCCAGATAAGGTACGAATGTACCCCCTCGGCCGTCGCAAAATAGTTCAACAGCGAAATAACCGACGAAGCAAGATAGCTCAATGCCATTCCTGCAATGAGCAGAAAGACATTGCCACGCAAAACCATGGAGAAAAGGAGTATCACTGCAATAATAAGAAGAGCCCCCACAAATGCACCTCCCAGCAAAGCCAGATAGCCACCGATGGTCATATCGCCGGCAGTAACACTGCCCTGCATCAGCAGCATCACCACGGCAACTCCAAGACCGGCACCACTGTTGATACCAAACACCTCGGGACCCGCCAGCGGATTATTGAAAAGTGTCTGCAACATCAACCCGGCAGCCGAAAGAGCCATTCCGCACAAAAGCGCGACCACAGCCTGTGGCAGACGCGACTGCAACAGAATCATTCGCCAACTCTCACGTTGCGGTTCACCACCGAGCAGAATATCAACTACATCCGCGGCAGGAATATCCACCGAGCCATAAAAAACATTGACTGCAAACAACAGCACAGCCGCCACAAAAGGCAATGCTACTGCAGCTATTTTCCTATTCCTGAAGTTTCTCATAATATCTGAATTCATATCCCTCGGCAAGTTCGGGATGCAACAACATCACAAGCTCTTCGAGCAGAAGGTCGGGACGGAAAGGAGTCTCCTCGTAAAAGCGGCGTTTGCTGACGTTGCAGGCAAAAACACTCCTTTCGCGGTAAGGACGCAAAAGAGTGTATCCCTGAAAATCCTGTTGCAACGAAGAGTAACCCTTGTCAACCTCGGCACCATATTTGAACAGCCACACATCGGCACTGTCAGCCTTGGCAAGCACAGCCTCAAAAGAGTAAGGGAGTGAACCGCTCTCGTCATTGTCACCGAAAAGGTAATCGGCACCCGCATCGCCATAGAGCTGTCCCATAGTGCTGCGTCCACCGGGCATATACCACGCCGAGCCACTCTTCAACTCACACATCATACGTGGACGACGAGCAGCCGAGTCGGCCATTTTTTTTACACGTTCGTAATTTTTACAAACTGCAAAAAACAGCGAATCAGCCCTTTCGGCAACACCCAACAGACGGCCATAGAAACGCATCCACTCGGCACCGCCCAAAGGAGAGGTTTCCATATAATCGCCACACTCCACAAGCGGCACGCCTGCGCGGTCCATCTTGCCGTAACCGCCATTCTTGAAAGGCACCACCCACGCAGCCGACGGCGAGAGTTCCATCAGACGTTCAAGATTCACATCCATCGAACTGCCACAATCCATAATGCTGCCATCGGCCAGCCCCTTTTTCACGGCAGGCACAGACATATAACGCGCATCGCACACACCGCAGAGAGCATCCACCCTGCCCAACATCACAAAAAGTTCGGCGTGCAGTGTAGCAAAAACCAATTGTCGGTCAAGGGGTGTACGAAGCAATGTCACGCCATCAGGCACTTCAACATCGCTGCTATCTTTTGGCAAAAGCATATAACGGTGCAAAAAAGCATCCTTCTTCCACGGATTCTTCACATTCACCAACGTATAGCCGTCGCAATCTATTATTTGCAGCAACGACGAGCTGTGCATGCGCAGTGTGTCGCCGACAACACCGAGTGTCGCGCCCGAACCACCACTGCCGCCGCAAGATGTCAGCAGCAGAATGAATATTGCAATATATGTTACTATTCTACACATTTCTCCGACAAAGATAAACCTTAGAACAATGAGTTGAGGATAAAACAATAAGATTTTTCATATATCTATATATTTTACCCCCAACCACTATATCATGCACACTGTAAACGCAGCACAAGAACCACTAATAGGCGAATCTTGCACCGACAGGATAGTATCCCACTTCGAACACCGAAAGCTGCTCGCCCGAATTTCCACCGTAGACACGCATGGTTCCGGGAACACCATACTGAGCGTAACCCACATACACGTTGCCGGTTGCAGGGTCAACATCCAGCGAATAGATGTCTGTCATCTTTTCAGCAGGAAGAATCTCTGACAAACCGCCATCGGCAACATCCATTTTGTAAAGAGAAGAATAATTATAGCCCATAATATCGTAGCTGAAGCTTGCATCCACAAAATAGAGCGCTTCGCCATCGGTTGAGAGCAATGAACCCCTACCCACCTCCACCAATCGGGCACTGTCAACATCCACGCGGCATATTTTAGAAGGAATATCGGCGTAATTTCCTGAATCTACGATGTAAACCTCGCCATCGCAAACAACGCTCTCGCTATAAGGATTGCATACATTCTCTTTGATAGTGCATACCACAGAACGAGAAGCCACATCAATCACAGCCACACTAGCCTCGCCACCACCGTAGCCACCCCAATTGGAGTTGTTCACCACCAGGCAGCCCTTGCTGTAGGCAATGCCTTCGGGATAACTGCCCGAATAGATGCGTGTAACAGAGTCACCGCTCATTGCATCATAGACATACACAAAGCCATCATAATTGGTTACATATACACTGTTTCCGTCAGTAGTAAGGCTGCGTGGAGAGGCACCCTCGGCAGCATATATGTGACGGTTCAGCAGCTTGCCGTCAAGGTCAAGCACCTCAAGTTTCTGTGAGTTGCTCACTGTCACAAAGAGTCTGTCACCCACCCACAACATATCCTGCGCAACATCGCCAAGAAGTTCGCCATTGGCAGCTCTGAACAGATCATTCTCGCAATCGGCCGAGGTTGCCATCCCTGTCGAAAAGTTATATGTCTGCAGGCTGGCATTATTCTCGCCTGAATTTCCCTGATTAAGGACATAGCAGGTTACCTGGTCTGTTGAAGAACCGCCACCTGCGCCACCATCGTCGTCGCTGTCGCTGCAAGAGAAGAGTGTAAAAGATGCTGCAAAAGCCAGCAAAGCAATTAAATAACGATTTTGTTTCATAGTAGATTGAATTAAAAAGTTAGCATTATTGTCATTGAATAATTTCGTCCGGGCATGGGATAGTAGCGAATAATCTCATAGTTGCAGTCACCAATGTTTCGCACCTCGGCGCGGGTCAGCAACGAGCAACTGCCAACCTTCCAACGGCGCGACAGCCACAACGAATGGTCGCCGTATGCATCAATCTCGTTCGATGGAATATTTTTTGCAAGATGGTAGCGCTTGCCGCTCCACAAAAGAGTGTAACCGGCATCTACTATAGGAGTAGAAAGCGAAACATCCACACTACCCGAGTGCAGCGGTGTATAGACTATCTGTTCACCATAAAGTTGCGAACCGGCAGTACGGTTCACCGCACGCATGTAGCTGTAAGATGATGACAGACGTAGCGACGAGGCCGACGCAAGAGCGAAAAGAGCCTTTACATTCACATCTGCGCCCAACGTTTCCACACGGTCGACATTACTCATTTTCCACACAAACACACCCGGAACAGCCACAATCTTATCCTCTATTTCGCCATAATAGGCATCGGCTGAAATTGTAAGTTCGCTGCACCACTCGACAGGCTGCATGGAGTATGCAGCACCCACGTTGTACTGTCGGGTCTTTTCCGGCTCAAGTTTATAGTTTCCAACCTCACGATAATAGAGGTCGTTGAAAGTAGGCATACGGAATATATCCTTATACGAAGCACGCAGACAGAAATCCTCACTGCCCAGAGGATACAGAGAGAGAGCCACAGAGGGCGAGAAGCGGCTTCTGTCGGGTGCTACAGTACCATCCGACGCACTCTCCGTTGCGTAGGTATGAAGCAGCGACGCAGTCACCGAAAAAATATTGTAGCAGTATCGCAGACTGGCAGCACTGAGCGCGGTAAGACGTTCGGGACGGGTAGCCATAGCCACATGATTATTGGTAGTCTTCAACCCATTGTGGAAAACCTCCTCGCTCCAGGCAACAGATAGTCCCCTGACAAATGAGGGAGTCCACATAAGCGTACCCGAAAAATCAGTTTCCCGCTGACGATAACTGTTCACAACCACAGAAGCGACACGTGGTTCACGATGGCGGTCGTAGGTAGCATTATGCTTCAGCGCAAACTTCATTTTGTACATCGGTGAAGGGGTAAACTCGTAGAACAGCTGCCCGAAAATATTATGTCCGCGCAATCTGTCGGTGTTCACCGGATTGTTTACAACAACACTTCCCGGCAATCCCCTGTCATAGTCGTAGGCATAGACTTTCATACGCAGCAGATGCTCGTCCGAAGGCTGCCACACACCATTAACCTCGCCACGCAACTCACGGATATCGCTGTTCTGTCGTCGTCCGCTGACCGTCGTAGCAGGATTCTTTATATTATAGGAATAATCGCCCTGCGAAGTAACATATTCGCCAAATGCGGAAACACCCCACCCCTTACCGAAAGAATGGCCATACGAAAGACTACCTTTGTAACTATCGTACGAACCGCCACGGAAAGAGGCTGTGCACTCTTCGTTCACAGCACCACCCTTGGTTTCGAGTGAAATCACCCCGGCAGCAGCAAGCATGCGTGCCGAACGGTAAATATCGTCAGCCTGCCCAAGGAGCAGTTCTACACCGGCAATATTATCCGTCGAGTAACGTCCAAGGTCGACCTGTCCGCTCTGACAATCGCCCACAGCAACACCATCGTAAAATACTGCCGTATGCTGTGCGCCCAGCCCTCTGATGCCAACAGTCTTCATACCGCCAACTCCGCCATAATCCCTGACGGTAACACCGGACATATGTTTCATAGCATCGCCCACATTCGTGGCACCCACACGCCTTATATCCTCATTGGACAGACGTTGCAGCGGCGAAGAACTTTCGGTGACAGCACGAAGACGCGACTCGCTGATAACCAACGAATCGAGAACATGCTCATCAATATTCTGCGAACAGATATACTGCGAACCCACAATCAGCCCTGCAACCACAAAGGCGATTTTGCGAAAAACTCGCATATAAAAACAATGATAAAATAAATACCGACCCGTGTCCTTTCCTCGAGAACAAGTGGGTTGTTAACTCGTTTTGCAGGTCTTCTGACTTACTCCGTCCCAATCGCCTTCCCACCCCCGAGGGGCAGTGGCCAAAGAATGAATGGAACCATCAAACGGAGCTTACAGCAGCGGGACTGTACAGGACTCACACCTGTTTCCCTTTTAATCCGCGGTTCTCGAAAAGAACCTATCCGGAACAAAACGTGGCAAAGTTAATACAAGCCGAGAGCAATACAAAATAAATTCATATATTTTTATTACCGAGGCGCAGTTTAACTTATTTAAAGTTAATACAAGCCGAGAGCAATACAAAATAAAATTGCTTTTATTTTTATTGCCGAACTATCGTGCAAGTGAGAGCAATAGCAAATTTATTTGCATTTTGCCGAACGAAGCCGATAGTCGACGAAGTCAACTGTGAAGTTTACCTTATCCAAAGGTAACACAAGCCGAGAGCAAAAGCACAAAAACACCAAAGAAACAGTAAAAAACGACAGTCACAGGTACACAAACAACCATTTTATAGTATTTTTTGAATAACCAAACACACATTTCTTTCACAAAAGATGTTCATTTGTGCAAAAACCAATATACCTTTGCACAAAATTGTTCATAAAACACACAACACAATGAAAAATTTCATCATCACACTGATTTGCGCATTGTCAATGGCAATCCCCACCTATGCGCAGAAGGGACTTAACGACAAAGCCGACAACATCGTTGGCGAGTACCTCACCGACCGCGGCGGCAGCAAAAGCAAGGTACGCGTGACAAAGGCAGCCGATGGCACCTACACAGCCCAGCTCTTTTGGGTAGAGAACCCCAACGACGCAAATGGGAAAAAACGCAAAGACGTCAACAACCCCGACAAGAACCTCCGCAACGTAGACATCGACAAAGTAGTAATTGTCAAAGGACTCAAATATATTAAAGAGGACAAGCAGTGGGGCGAAACAAAAATCTACGACCCCTCAAAGGGAATCCGTGTAAACGTGACAGCAGAATTCATCAGCGCCAACAAGCTGAAACTTCGTGGCACAGTGTTCGGAATCGGCACAACCATATACTGGCAGAAACTGAAATAATCATTTTCCATCCAATAGCACAAATTGCGGACATGTCATTGATTGGCATGTCCGTTTTTTGTTACCGGTGCAGCTGTTATTAAAATTTTCCTGTCCCGAGAGGCAATCTGTCACGCAAGCCCGGCGAAACAGCAACAACAAATTAATTAACAACACAATAGAACCTCAAAGCACCTCCAATTGCCACCACTAACCTATAAGCCACAGAACAGCGACGCATATTTTTTTACACATTTTGGATAAAATTTTCGCAGAATAGTTTGCAAGATAAAAAAAAAGTCGTACCTTTGCATCGCTTTTGAAAAGCAGATGCGCTGTTAGATCAGTTGGTAGAGCAATTGACTCTTAATCAATGGGTCCAGGGTTCGATTCCCTGACGGCGTACTTCAAAGGTGAGCAGTTACGATCAATCGTGACTGCTTTTTTTATTTCCATACATTTAATTTATTTAAAACAATCGAGAAAAATCAATAAAAAAGCAACACATTCGACTAATATTTTCTACATTTGCAGTAGAGTGTGAGCAGAAACCACGTTCACATCAAAATGTCTAACCCAACAAACAACTAAAAGATGCATAAACTCATCACCATAATACTACTTTGCCTCCTCTGCCCCGCCATTGCCGGTGCCCAATCCTCACGCGAAAAGGCACGCAAACTCTTCCTGGAAGGAAAGTACGCAGAGGCAAAGCCCCTCTTCCAGAGCCTGTTGAAAAAAGCTCCACGCGACGGCAGCTACAACTATTGGTACGCCGTATGCTGTTACGAGACTAACGACACCACGGCAAACATCGAAAAGATGTTGCAATACGCAGTCACACGCAAGGTAAACAACGCGCATCGCTACCTTGGCGACTACTACAAGCGCAACTACAAATACGACGAAGCAATCGAAAGCTACGAAAACTTCATCGACGGCTGCAACGACGAAGAGTTCATAACCATGTACGAAGAGCGCTGCGAAGCCGTAAAACGCCTGCAACGCATGATGAAGATGACAGAACGCATCTGCGTGGTAGACAGTTTCATTGTCGACAAGGCCGACTTCCTTGTTGCATACCGCACAGGACGCGATATTGGCACCCTTGCCACCGCAGCCACCTACTTCAACACCCCCGGGCTGCAGGGCACCGTATCCATCACCGAGCGCGGAAGCGACCTCTACTACCCACAGACAGTAGCCACCGAAGAGGGCAACAAGACCAAGCTCTTCCACAGCAAAAACGTCAACCAAAAGTGGGACGAAGGCCAACAGCTGGAAGGCATAGAGACCGGCGGCAACGACAACTACCCATTTATGTCGGTCGACGGCTCAACATTCTACTTTGCCAGCGACGGCGAAGGCTCCATTGGCGGATACGATATATTCGTCACACGCTACAACACCGAGGACGGCAGTTTCCTGAAACCCGAGAACGTGGGCATGCCCTTCAACTCCGAAGCAAACGACTACTTGCTCGTGGTGAACGACATTGCAAACCTCGGATGGTTCGCCACAGACCGCCGCATGGACGAAGGCAAAGTCTGCATATATGTATTCATCCCCAACGCAACAAAGGTCACATACAACTACGAAGCAGAAAATGCCGAGAAGATGATAGGACTGTCGCAGCTCACCTCCATTGCTGCCACACAGGAGGATGCAGAAGCCGTACGCAAAGCCCATCAGCAACTGCTGAAACTGGCATACGAGCAGAAGGAGACACAGAAAAGAAGCGATTTCCTGTTCATCATCGACGACCTTACCGAGTACACCAGCCTGCAGCAGTTCAAGAGCGACGAAGCACGCAAGCTCTACGGCGAATGGAAAAAGCGCCAGCAGAAACAGGCCGAAAACAGCGCCACCCTTGAGAAGCGCCGCGAAGAGTACTCCAAAGCAAACGCCGGCACCAAACAGAGCATGAAAGCATCGCTGCTGAAGCTCGAGCAGCAGGTACTCGACGAGGCCGAAGCCCTTGCCGAAATGGAAATTCAAATCAGAAACACAGAAAAGAGATTCATATCAAAATAACCACCCCATGGAATTACTCATAACAGGAATCATCATAGTCATCGGAACACTGCTGCTGGTTGCAGAGGTAGCCTTCATCCCCGGATTCGGAGTAACAGGCTTTCTGGGAATGTTGGCAATGCTCGGTTCAATAATATACTCTTTCCAGGCCATTGGAGAGGCAGCCGGATGGACAACCGTCGCAATCATCATACTGATAATTGTCACACTCATTCTGTGGGCCATATACGGTAAATCCCTTGACAAGATAGCACTGAAAAAGAACATCGACTCGACAGTAGCCGACAATGCCACCTCCCAGGTAAAGGTCGGCGACAAAGGATGCGCCGTCACCCGTCTTGCCCTGATCGGCGAAGCACAGTTCGGCGACAACATCATCGAAGTAACCTCATGCGACGGCTTCATCGACGAAAAAGTGGAAATTCAGGTGAAGCGCATTTCTGCAGGTGTCATCTACGTAGCAAAAGCATAATAATTTAAACAACAACAATATGTACACAATTGCAATCATTACAGTAGCGGCAATAGTCGTACTGTCAATCTTCTTCCACTACGTACCGTTTGTTCTTTGGCTGTCGGCCAAAGTATCAGGCGTACAGATTTCACTGTTGCAGTTATTCCTGATGAGAATACGTAATGTGCCGCCCCATTCTATCGTGCAGGCAATGATAGAGGCCCACAAGGCAGGTCTCAGCGACATCAGCCGGGATGCACTCGAGGCACACTACCTCGCCGGCGGACACGTTGCCAAGGTCGTTCATGCCCTTGTATCGGCGTCAAAGGCAAACATCGAGCTCAGTTTCCAGATGGCGACAGCCATCGACCTTGCAGGTCGCGACGTATTCGAGGCTGTACAGATGTCGGTTAACCCCAAAGTCATCGACACACCCCACGTCACAGCAGTTGCCAAGGACGGTATTCAGCTCATCGCCATCGCCCGCGTGACCGTACGCGCCAACATCAAACGCCTTGTCGGCGGTGCAGGCGAAGACACAGTCCTCGCACGTGTAGGCGAAGGTATAGTATCGTCTATCGGTTCTGCAGAGAGCCACAAGGCAGTACTCGAGAACCCCGATTCAATCTCCAAGCTGGTGCTTAAGACAGGCCTCGACGCCGGCACAGCATTCGAGATTCTCTCTATCGACATAGCCGACATCGACATAGGTAAGAACATCGGTGCAGCATTGCAGATAGACCAGGCAAATGCCGACAAGAACATCGCCCAGGCCAAGGCCGAGGAACGCCGCGCCATGGCAGTAGCCCTCGAGCAGGAGATGAAGGCAAAGGCACAGGAGGCACGTGCAGCCGTAATCCAGGCCGAAGCAGATGTACCCAAGGCAATGGCAGAAGCCTTCCGCTCAGGCAACCTCGGCATCATGGACTACTACCGCATGAAGAACATCCAGGCCGACACAGCCATGCGCGACAACATCGCAAAAGAATAGCAAACATAGCGACGACGCGGAGCAAGAACTCTCCCTCTTCAAAAGGGAGTACCCGAAGGGAGAGGGAGTTCTCCAATCGTAATTAACCCCCTAAGGAGTGCTGAACATATGAAGTCCCAAAAGGGGAGGTAGTTCCTCCACCCTATGTTTCATAACAAAAACATATATACCATGAAACGCTATTTTCCGCCATCCGAACTGCTGATAAACGACAACGGCGCCGTATATCACCTGGGAGTAAAGCCCGAACAGCTGGCCGACAAAGTCATACTGGTGGGCGACCCCAACCGAGTACCCAAAGTAGCAGCCTTCTTCGATGAGCAGGAGTGCGACATCAGCGCACGCGAGTTCCGCACCATCACCGGCAGCTACAAAGGCAAGCGCATAACAGTCGTAGGCACAGGCATCGGATGCGACAACATAGACATCGTGATGAACGAGCTCGACGCCCTCGCAAACATAGACTTCACCACTCGCGAAGAGAAAGAGACCTTCCGACAGCTCGAAGTCGTGCGCATAGGCACCTGCGGAGGACTGCAGCCCTACACCCCCACCGGTTCGGTAATCTGCTCGGTGAAATCCATAGGCTTCGACGGACTGCTCAACTTCTACGAAGGACGCAACGACGTCTGCGACCTGGAGTTCGAGGCAGCGTTCACCAAGCACCTCAACTGGTCGCCACAGCTCGGTGCCCCCTACACCATCGACGCCGACCCATCACTGGTCGAGCAGATAGCACAAGAGGACATGGTGCGCGGCGTCACAATCTCGTGCGGCGGATTCTTCGGCCCCCAGGGACGACGCCTGCGAGTGCCACTCGCCTACCCCAGACAGAACGAACTGGTCGAGAGCTTCGAATACAACGGATGGCGCATCACCAACTTCGAGATGGAAAGCTCGGCCGTCGCAGGACTCTCGCGACTGATGGGACACCGCGCCACAACAGTCTGCCTGGTGATAGCCAACCGACTGGCACAGAGCGCCGACATCGACTACAACGCGAAGATGAAAGAACTCATAGAAACAGTATTGGAACGCATCTGACCCAAGCGTGCCAACCACCACAGATTGTTTGAGCTTGTGTGGCACACAAGCTCAAACAATTTCATAAACAGCAAAACAATGGAACCCAAAGATACAATCTGTGCAATAGCAACACCACAAGGAGGCGCATTAGGCGTGATAAGAATCTCAGGCAAAGAGGCAATAAGCATAGCCGAAAAAGTCTTCAAGCCACGCCACGGAGTCAGCCTCAGCGAACGCAAGGCACCATGTGTAGTGTTCGGCGACGTATACAACGACAACGATACACCACTCGACGAAGTGTTGCTCACACTCATGCGCAGCCCCCGAAGCTACACAGGCGAAGACACCGTGGAAATCAGCTGCCACGCATCCTCGTACATACTGCAGCAGCTGATGCTGAACCTCATCGACAAAGGCGCACGCCAGGCCGAACCCGGAGAGTTCACCATGCGCGCCTTCCTCAACGGCAAGATGGACCTCAGCCGCGCCGAAGCCGTTGCCGACCTCATAGCATCCGGCAACGAAGCATCGCACCGCCTGGCAATGAACCAGCTGAAAGGAGGCTTCAGCCGCGAACTCAACGCACTACGCGAGAAACTACTCAAGCTCACCACCCTGATGGAACTCGAGCTCGACTTCGGCGAAGAAGACGTAACCTTTGCCGACCGCAGCGAACTCACAGCCCTCTGCAACGAGATAGAAACCGTAATCAGCACATTGGCCGACTCGTTCAGCATAGGAAACGCAGTACGCAACGGACTCCCCGTAGCCATCGTAGGCGAAACAAACACCGGCAAGAGCACACTGCTCAATGCCCTGCTCCACGAAGAACGCGCCCTCGTCAGCAACATCAGCGGCACCACAAGAGACACCGTCGAAGGGCTGATGACCATCGGCGGAGTATCCTTCCGCTTCATCGACACAGCCGGAATACGCGAAACAATGGACATCGTAGAGCAGATGGGAATAGAACGAGCATTCGACCAACTGCAAAAAGCCACAGTCGCACTGTGGGTAATAGACCCACGCACCGAGGCAACAGCCATGGAAGAATCGGCAGCCCGACTGCTGCCCCTGTGCAACGGCAAGCGCCTGGCAGTCCTCGTAAACAAATGCGACATCATCGACGCCATACGCATAAGCGACACCATGAAGTGGGCCGAAAGCATGATAGCCCAACATGGCAAAGGAGTGCAGTGGAACAACCGCGACATGTGGGCCATCTCAGCCAAGCTGGGCACAAACATCGACAAACTCGAGGACTTCCTTGTCGATGCAGCAGCAATACCCAACATGCCCGCCGACGCAGTGATAGTGACAAATGTACGCCACTACGAAGCTCTGAAAAAAGCTCTCACCAACATACGCGATGTAAAACGCGGATTGGACAACGGCATCCCCGCCGACCTCGTCAGCCTCGACCTACGCGCATGCATACGCCATCTTGCCGAAATTGTAGGGTCTGTGTCAAGTGAGGATGTGCTTATAAATGTGTTTAAAAATTTTTGCATCGGCAAATAAGTAGTTGATTACAAACAAGTTAAATCAATCATAAATGATTAGTATAGCACTCTTTACGGGTGCTATTTTTGTTTGTGCAAGCATCGTTGTTAATCGTTGCAAAGCCTTTTTACGCCTGTTTTTGTACCTCCTGTGTACCTCGCCACTAAAAGCAGCACTTTGTGCTTGGCGAGGTGATGGAAAAATGAGACGCTGTGAGACACAGTGAGACGCAGAGATACATTTTTGGCAAAATTAAAAGATAAATGAAATGGCTAGTAACATCGACATTCAGAAAAAATGCGAGTGGTGTGGCAAATTATTTATTGCTCACAAAACCTCGACACGATGCTGTTCGCATCGTTGTGCTAACCTTGCCTACAAAGAGAGAACAAGGCAAAAGCGTGTTAGCGAATTTCAAACAATGGTCAATCAGCAAATCGAGAAAGAGGATTGTATTGACAAGGATTTCTTTACCCCAA
>CAJGDX010000033.1 GCA_904502185.1 uncultured Bacteroidaceae bacterium
CTGCTACGATAGCCTCAGCAGCGATGATAGCGTGAGTGTGGTCAGCTGTTGCAACCATTACGGCATCAGCGTCTTTCAGCATCTCATCGTACATTTTACGATAGTCCTTATATTTTTTAGCGTTGGGGTAGCGGTCGAATACACCTTTAGCGTATTTCCAGTCGATATCGCAAAGACCGATGATGTTCTCTGTTTCTATACCACGGAGAACAGAAGCACCACGTCCACCGACACCAACACCCAAAATGTTAAGTTTATCACTGGGGGCTGTGTGACCGAAGTCCTTACCCAAAACTGTGTTAGGTACTACTGCAAGACCGATAGCTGCAGCTGTACCGCTCTGAAGGAATTTCCTTCTTGACATTCCGTTTGACATAGTATATCCTTTTTAAGGTTGTAATTTGTTGTTATTTTTTGTCGTCTTTGTCGCAATTTTCGATGTCTTCTTCGATGCCTTTCATTCCATTCTTGAAACTCTTTACACCTTTACCAATACCCTGCATGAGTTCGGGGATTTTCTTGCCACCGAACAACAATAGTATTATGATGGCGATGATGATAATCTCTGTTCCGCCAATGTTACCTAAAAAAAGTAAGTTGCTCATTTTTGTATATATTATTTAAAATGTTTTTCAATGTTTCTGTTCGGAAACTTCTCTGTATTATATAAATAGCAGGGAGGTAACTTTAATAGTCCCTTCGTCGGATTTCCTGTGTTTTATGCACAATCCGCATTTATAGTGTGCTAAGTTACACGTTATTTTTTTTAATACAAAGAAATTTGTCCCTTTTTCGATTGTTTTTCTGCATTTTTTTGTATGCTTATATCTTCGCTTGTATCTGTAAAATCAACTCTCGATTGATATTTAATAATCAGTCATTGATTTATTGCCTGAGTGCCTCTTCGAATGATGGGTATATTCCCTTCGCGCTAATCGGGACAAGGGTGGGGCGGTACCTGTGCAGAACTGATGTTAATAGATGTGTATGCTTGCGCCTTTGGCTGCGGGTAACAGGTTTATTCCCCACCAGCACATCTGCAGCAATATGAACGAGAACAACAGCAATGCGAACAGTTGATTGTGGTTTTTGTTGGCAGGGCGAAGGTGCAAATAGAGCAGGTAACTTATCCATGTGGCGAATGCCCATGTCTCTTTGGGGTCCCATGTCCAGTAGTCGCCCCAGGCCTCTTTTGCCCACAAAGCACCCATTGTCATTCCCAGGGTAAGGAACACCCAGCCGATGCGGACAAGACTGTCGCATATGGTCAGCTCCTTTTCCGAAATCTCTTCTGGCGCTTTCTTTATCCACAGATAGATGGCGAATATGGTTGCTGCTCCCATCATGGCGTAGGAGAACATATACACTATTACGTGTGGCACAAACCATGGACTTTGCAGTGCCGGCATAAGTGTAGTGCTGTGAATCTCAGGCTTCAGTATGTTTATACATATAAAGACGGTAGACATCAGTGTGCTGAATGTGAGCATCCAGCTGTATTTGAATTTTGTGTATAGGAATATGCCTATTATAGACAGGAAGAGTGAATACCACAAGCGTGTCTCGCCCATTGTTCTCAGAGGAGGACGCTCTATCGCACACCACATTCCGGCTATGAATACAGAGAATATGAGAGTGCCTGCCAGCGACAATGCTATGGCTGTTTTTCGGCCTCCTCGCATGGCTGTGAATGCTCCGGCAATCCAGCATGCTGCTGATGCAATGGCATAATATATAAAGGTATCCCAATTCATTTTTTATCCTCCTCTCTTTTTCGACGGCTTCCGGTGATGAACATCGTTGCTCCTGCTGCCATTATTATCCACATTGCTGCATGGACAATGGGGTACGAACTATCCTTTACACATTCAAGAATTGTTACCGTGCTCCATTTTCCGCGTGAGCGGTCGTAGGCCGATTGGTATATTTTCCATGAACCTACGGTTGCAGGGTGGTTGACGGATATATTTACATCCTTTTTCTCTTCGCCATCCTGCACTTCCATCAGTGAAAGGTATTTTTTAGCCTCACGTTGCGGCATTACCAGTGCAGTTCCGTCGGGTAGTGGAAGGGTGCTTCCTGCAAAAATGTGGCTGCCGCAGCTTACCCATCCTTCGACTGAATGGTCGCCGTCTGTGGCTTTCAGACGTGCTGCGGTGGTGGCTCCTACGTGGTTCAGGGCTATGTATGAGGAGTCTCCGGGCATAATTCCGGCCGATTCAAGATATTCGGTACATTCTATTTGCCATGCACCTATTTTTCCGTTGCTTCCTGTTTCCTCTATTATCGTATATTCTTTTGTGAGGTGGTCGCCGGAAAGTATATGTATTTGAGGGGCATACTCATCTATCGAGAATTTTTTCAATCTCAGTGTAAATGGCAATCTTATGATTTTACCCTCTTTGGTTGTTCCGCTGTTTGTGGGTTCGCCATGAATGGCTGTAACTGTTATTCGTGTCTTTTCTCCGCTTCCGAAGATTGATGCTGCCAATATTGCGAAGAATGACAGGTGTATGATGGTTATTGGCAGTCGCTGTTTTTTGAGTTTGCGTATCTCTTCTATGGTTCTCAATCCCAGGATTGTCATCAGATTGATGATGTTGAGAATGAAAATCCATGAGTTTTTCATTTGTGTGAATCCCAATGCTCCGCAGATTCCCTCGCTTGTGCCGTCCTGTCGTATCAGTCCGAACAGCAGTGTGAGTATGAGTGTAGTTGCGAGGGATGATATGTAGGCCTGACGGCTGTGGAACCACTCAGTCCATTCCCATTTCTCTCTGTTGAATGAGATGAGTACAAGCAGGTAGATGTAGTTTGCTGCTGCTATGATGCCCCATGGGTAGGACATTATGGTGGAGTCTGCCGACCCCACTGATAATTGTAACGCTGTACCTGCCAGCAGTAAGCAGGTACAGCGTTTTATTGTTTGTTTATAGCTTTTGGGCATGGTCTGTTATGCTTGTTCCCACTGTGCGCGCATAAGTTCGACAGCAGCTTTCACTGTTTGGTTTCTGTCGCCTTTTGTTCCACATTCGAAACTTACATAATAGGGGTACTCCAACTGCTTGAGTGCGCGGAAACCATCTACGTAGTTGTCGAGCTCGCCATCCTCGCCGGGCATGATGCGTCGGCCACGGCTGGCAATGTGTACATGCTGCAAATACTCTTTACCGGCTGCCATCAGCGCTGCATAGTCTGATGTCTCCTCCTGCATGTGCCAGAAGTCGCCCATACATTTAACACCTGCACTCTTTGAGTCGCGGCAGATGGCTGCTGCATCGGCAACTTGTCTCAGATAGTGTGCCTCTCTGCGGTTAAGGGGCTCAAGAATTACAGTGGTGTTGTGTTTCAGGGCATACTCGCCAAGTTCGTGCATTTGCTCGCAGAGGTACTGGCGTGTCTCAAGTGTGTGGGGCTTGCAGGGGTTCTGGTGGTTGAACGCAGGTACCATGATTACACCTGTTGAACCCAGTTCGCCTGCTGCTGCGATGATATCGCGCATGGTCGAGTCGAACTGTGCCTTTACGCTCTCGTCCTCGGCAAGGATGAAGCCACCGAAGCCTGCACAGATAGCCGAAACCTTGATGTTTCTGCCTGAGAGTGCCTGCTGTATTTCGTTTACTCTGCTTGCGAGGTTTCCACCCCAAGGCTCAAAACCTACAATACCCATGCTCTCCATGTAATCGAGCTTTTCGCCGAGGTTGGCACCGGGTGCGATTCCCTCCTGGAAAGAGATGCGAAGCTCAGTAGCCTTTTTCTCTTCTTTGGCTGCGCCTGCACATGAAGTGAGGATTGTAGCTCCTGATGTTGCAGCTGCAACTGTTGCTGCACCGCATATTGAATTTGTCAAAAATTGTCTTCTATTCATAGTATAGTGTGTGTTTTTAGATTACTTACCGGGAGTCTGAATCTGATAATTGGGTGCAGTCATGTCTACGGGACCCATTTCCAGTTTCTCGGGCATAAGGTCGAGGTTGGATTTGCTGATTTCGTCCCATGTGATGGTGCTACCTTTGTATGCAGACTCGCGGCCCATGATAGCTGCCAAACAAGAAACTGCGCAATCTGAAGCCTCTTCGTAGCCCTCGCCCTTGCGGATGTGGTTCACCCAGTCTACGTGCTCAAGAATGTAGGGGTTGTGCTGTTTGAACTCGGCTTTTGCCTTCTCGTCGTCGTACTTCCATATTACATTACCCTGGAGGTCTTTAATCTCTCTTGTTGCGCTGTTCCATGAACCTTTTGTTCCCTGGATGAACTCGCTTACGTTGCTGCTGCAACCGTTAATCTGACGACACATACTGTGCAGGTGTACGCCATTCTCCATTTCGAAGTCGATGCTGAAGTTGTCGTACTGGTCGCCTGTTATACGGCGGTGACGGCTACCGAATCCTGTAGCCTTGGCAATCTTGAGGCCTGACATCCACAGGAATACGTCGATGTTGTGTACATGCTGCTCCACGATGTGGTCGCCTGAGAGCCACTTCCAGTTTACCCAGTCGCGAATCATCCACTCCATGTCGCTCCAGCCCTGCTCGCGGTTTTTGTACCACAGCATGCTCTGGTTCCAGTAAACGTTACCGCCTGTGATCTCACCGATGATACCATCCTGGATCAACTTGAATGCCTCTACGTAGCAACGCTCGTGACGGCGCTGAATACCTGTGATGACACTCAGGTTCTTTGCCTTTGCCTGCTTAGCTGCAGCCATCACTGTGCGGTAGCCTTTGGGGTCTACTGCAATGGGTTTCTCCATGAAAGAGTGTTTTCCCTTCTGTGTAGCATACTGGAAATGTTCGGGGCGGAAGTTGGGAGGTGTGGTAAGAATAACCATGTCAATTCCTGAGTCGATTACCTTCTTGTATGCGTCGAAGCCTACGAAACAGTTTTCTGCGGGAACTTCCTGCTGATATTTGTTCTTTAAATTGTTGCGAACGTTTTCTACTCTTTCGGGGAATACGTCACCCAGTGCAACTACTTTGATGTTGTTGGCTGCTGCCAATGTGTCCTGAATAGCACCGTTGCCACGACCACCGCAACCAACGAGACCTATTTTGAGTTCTTTTCCGTCGATAGCTTTGTCGGGGAGTTCGGGTACATAGTAAGTGCCGGGTTCTCTCAGAGGAGTCTGTTTCTCACCTCCGCTGCAAGCTGCAAGGAGAGCCGATGCTCCAACTACACTTCCAACACCAAGCATTGAAGATGCTTTCAAAAAGCCTCTTCTGTCCATATTCTTATTATCCATAGTACTAATAATATATTTTGTTGTTTGTTTTTGAATTCTCTTGAAAGTTCTGCTAAGACTATACTGCCTTAATGTGTGTTTATTTAACACCTTCGGGTACTTCGCATACTATGCGGAAACCGATGCCGCGGATATCAGAATACCACCAGATACTCTTGGGGTTCTGCGGGTCTGTCTTCAACCAGTCGTCGTGGCGTGTGTAGTCACGTGCTGCGCAGCGCAGGTCGGCTGCATCGCTTGCGTATGTACCACCGCGTACCACATATTCAGTACCACTGTCGGGGCCTTTGGGGTCTTTTGCTCCGTCGGCGAGGTAATTGTATGCATCCTCTGCGTACCAGTCAGAGCAGTATTCCATTACGTTACCCAACATGTTCTTGAGTCCGAAGGGGTTTGCCAACACTTTTCCGGGTTCCTGTGAGCGGTTTTTACTGTTGTTTGCGTAAATTACATAGCTGTTGATGAGTGTGGTGTCGGCACCGAACATTTCGTTCCAGAAGCCACCGTTTGTGTAGTCTTTGGGGCTACCCTCGAAGAAGTAGGGTGTCGATGTGCCTCCACGTGCTGCATACTCCCATTCTGCTTCTGTCGGCAGGCGATACTTCTTGCCTGTCTTCAGTGTAAGCCACTGGCAGAATGTCTCTGCTGCGTAGTGTGTCATGGTGATTGCGGGACGCTCGCCCATTCCCCATCCCTGGTCGGGTGAGCCGAAAGGTGGTGTGGGGCCGCTGACTGCGTCAACGTCGGGACGTGAGTTGTTTTCGTAGATTACTGTGGGCGGTGTGCGACCTTCAGACATTGTCTCGGCGTAGAATGCCCAATACTGGTTCCATGTTATTTCGACCTCGCTCATGAAGAAAGGTGAAACCTCAACCTGACGCTGCGGTGCCTCGTTGCTCTTGTGGAAAGGTTCAGACTCTGAAGAACCCATTGCGAATGAACCACCGGGAACGGCAATCATGTTGATTGATGCTGTTGTTCCGGGAACTGTTTCGGTATAGTTTTCGAAAGATGTTACAGTTGTTGCAGCCTCATGAATGTTTCCCTCGAGTGTGGGCGCCGATGCCAATGCTGCATGCTGGTAGTTGGGGTTGTAGTGACCGGCGTCGAGGTGGCAGCTTATACATTGTATTCCCAGTTTCTCCTCGTTGTCGTCGTAGTAGAGGTGGGCTGTTACGCCATCGTCGCTGATACCTTCGGGGTAGATGTTGACGTGGCATGCTTTACATGATTCGTTGTAAACGATTTTCTGTGCATATTCAAGTTCACCCTTGCTCTCCCAGTCAATATCTTCTTTATCTTTTGTGAGGTACGACCAGATGTCTTTCACACCTGTCGCGATTTTGGCTTTTGTGTATTCAAATGTTCCTTTAGGCGGCAAGTGACATGCTGCACAGTCTGTTTTAACGCCACTTTTGCTGTTGTGGTGCATTGACTGTTTCCAACTCATATCAGAGTCGGTGTGATAGTGGCACGACATACATGAGTCGTTTGTCGAGCTTTTGTCCCAAATGAAGTTAAAGGCAATGACAAGAGAGAACAATAGTACCATTCCCCCCAATGTTGCCAAAATGATTCTCATTTTTTTGCTGCCTGATTTTGACATAGTATCTTGTTGTTTAAAACGTTTTAAATTCTCTTGAATTTTTTGCATCAACTCTGTTTCCTCTGACTGCCCCGCCATTTTAGAGGCTTGTGCCGGTCGAAAAGGAAGAGTGGTTTCTGCTATCTGTTGTTCCGAAATTGGGACTTGTCCTTTGAAAAGGGCCTATTTCTCACATTCTAACATGCAAAAATAGTGATTATATTTTAAAACAAAGAACTGATGCGCTTTTTTTTATCGCTTTTTTTCTGTTTATCAAGGTGTGATGTACAGAAACAGACTCTCATCCTGACAATAATCAGGATGAGAGTCTGTTTCTGATGTGTATTATTCCCTGTTGTCGGGGTGTGTCAGCTTATGCCTTTCTGCTTGTCGCTGTCAATCAGTTCCAGCAGACGGCTGATAGCCTCTTCTTCGGGGATGTTTTTTTCGACACACTCCTTCTTGCGGTAGAGGCTTACTTTGCCACGTGCAGCTCCAACGTAACCATAGTCGGCATCGGCCATCTCTCCTGGGCCGTTGACGATGCAGCCCATTACTCCTATCTTCAGTCCCTTGAGGTGGGCGGTAGCGCTTTTTATTCGGGCAAGCGTTCCTTGCAGGTCGTACATGGTACGTCCGCATCCGGGGCAGGCAATATATTCAGTCTTGCTGATGCGCAGGCGTGTTGCTTGCAGAATTCCGAATGAGAGGGCGTTTATCTCAGTTGCAGGCAATGCAGGGTTCTCTATCCATACACCGTCGACAAGGCCGTCAATCAACAATACTCCAAGGTCGGCAGCTGCTTTAATACGCAACACTTCGATAGATGTTTCGTCGTATTTGCGACGTACAATGACAGGGGCTTCAACTCCGGCGATGGTCAGCTTGTGAACAAGGGCGCGAAACTCGCCAACGGGGTTGGCATGTGTGCTTTCAGCTACTATGATGCAATCGCTCTGCTCCTTGATTTTCGCAAGCAGTTCATCAGTCAGGTCACTGTATTGCAGTTGAATGAATGTGGCAGAAGTGTTGTCAGTGGCTGTTGATATTTCGTATTTATGCGAACCGCATGACAGTTTACCCTCTTCGAAAATAAAGTCAGGAGCAAGGTCGCTCTCTTCGTCGTCGATGGGGGCAGAAACAACTGCAGGCACCTTTCCGCCACCTACACCAAGGGTCTCGCGTGTCTGTCGGCGAGTAGGGCTTATGTAGTCGAACGACTGTGCCTCTTCGCCAGCAATGGCTGCGTGTCCTTTGCGCGACGAGATATATTCTACCAGCTCTTTGGCTACAGGAATTTCATTCTCGGGTGCTTCGGCCAACGAAACACGTACCGTGTCGCCAATGCCGTCTGCCAACAGGGCTCCGATGCCCACTGCGCTCTTTATGCGTCCATCCTCGGCATCGCCAGCTTCAGTTACACCCAAATGCAGGGGGTAGGCAATGCCTTCGGCAGCCATCACACTGTTGAGCAGTCTGACGGTCGTCACCATAATGGGGGTGTTGCTGGTCTTTATCGATACAACTACATTGTCGAACTTTTCGCGGTGGCAGATGCGCAGGAATTCCATACATGACTCAACTACGCCTTCGGGTGTGTCGCCGTAGCGGCTCATGATTCTGTCCGACAGTGAACCGTGGTTTACTCCTACGCGAATGGCCTTTCCCTCTTTTTTGCAGAGATTGAGAAAGGCTGTGAACCTCTCGCTCAGGCGCTCAAGCTCGCGTGCATACTCTTCGTCGGTGTAGTCGATGTGCTTGAAAGTGCGAGCTGTGTCTACGTAGTTCCCGGGATTTACTCTGACCTTGTCGGCATATTGCGCGGCAACGTCGGCAACCGATGCGTTGAAGTGTACGTCAGCAACAAGGGGGACATTGCATCCTGCTTCCGCTGCAACTCTTTTTATTTCTCCAAGGTTTATTGCCTCGCGGCTGCCCTGGGTTGTCAGGCGCACAAGTTCGCCGCCGCGTCCGGCTATGCGTTGTATCTGCGCTACGCTTCCCTCTGTGTCCATGGTCGATGTGTTTGTCATCGACTGCACACGTACGGGGTAGTCGCTGCCAAGCATCAGATTGCCAACTTTAACGGCTACTGTGTTTCGGCGATTGTAGTTGAATATGTTGGGCTTAGTTTGTTTTGTATTCATATTCCAGGCCTTTCAAGTCTTCGTTTGCCTTTTCTATTTTTTTCTTAAGGTTCTCCTTGTATTCTGCCAGACGTGCGGCGAGGTCAGCATCGGCAAGTGACAGCATCTGCACTGCAAGGATTGCTGCGTTGAGCGCTGCGTTGATGCCCACTGTTGCTACGGGTATTCCGGGAGGCATCTGCACGATGGCAAGCAGAGCATCCATTCCGTCGAGAGTGCTGTTGATGGGTACACCAATAACGGGCAGGGTAGTGCTTGCTGCTATTACTCCGGGAAGATGTGCAGCCATTCCTGCTGCTGCAATGATAATTTTTATACCACGCTCTTTGGCTCCTTTTGAGAATGCCTCGACAGCTTCGGGCGTACGGTGTGCCGAGAGGGCATTTACTTCAAAGGGAATCTGCATTTCGTTGAGAAAATCGGTTGCTTTCTTCATTACGGGAAGGTCTGATGTGCTTCCCATTATAACACTTACGATGGGTTTCATTGTTATCTTTTTTTGTTTTAATTATTGTCTGTAAATTTTATTGTTTTCTAAGTCGTGCCACAGGAATGTGAAGATGCTCACGGTATTTTGCCACAGTGCGTCGCGCCATGGTGAATCCCTGTTCCTTCAGTTTGTCCATCAGGTCGTTGTCTGTCAGAGGATTGCTCTTGTCTTCGCTGTCTATAAGCTCTTGCAGACATTTGTAAAGTTCTCTGACCGATTTTTCACCGCCGTCGTTGGTGGCAACTCCGTCGCTGAAAAAGTATTTCAGCGGGAAGATTCCCCATGGCAGTTGAACGTAGCGATTGTTGCTGACACGCGACACTGTGGAGATGTCGTAGCCGCTTCTGGTGGCAATGTCTTCGAGTATCATGGGTTTCAGCAACGATTCGTCGCCCCCGCTGAGCAGAAACTCTTTCTGAAAGTCGACAATGGCTTCGATGGTGCGCGAGAGGGTCTGTTCGCGCTGTTTGACGGCGCTGATGAAGTTTTTGGCTGCGTCTATCTTCTGTTTCAGAAAGAGAACAGCAGCTTTGCCGTCCGATGAACTGTTTTTTGCCTGCTCGTCCAGCATGTTGCAATATTCGTTGCTTACACGCAGTTCGGGTAGCACACCGCTGTTGGAATTAATGGTTATAAAGTCGTCGTTCGTTTCAATGGTAAAGTCGGGGACTATCTGCTGACGGCTTAGTCCCAAAGTTTCGGTGAGTGCTGCTCCGGGTCGCGGGTTCAGCTTTACAATTTCTGCTATTGCAGCCTTGCACTCCTCCTCGCTGCGCAGAATTTTCTCGGGAATCAAGTCCCAACGCCGGCGCGAGAATTCGTTGTAACAGTTACTGATTATCAGATGTTGCAATTCCTTGCTGTCGCTATCTTTGTCGCGTTCAATCTGCAATAGCAGACACTCCTGCAGCGAACGGGCACCAATGCCTGCGGGGTCGAATGTCTGAATTATTTTCAGCACCTCTTCGAGTGCAGCTTCGCTGACACGTATGCCATTGTATATGTTCAGCTCGTCGACAATCTCGTCGAGTGGTTTGTATAACAGTCCATCCTCTTCGAGCGAGCCAATAAGGTATTCGCCCATCTGCATCTGTGCATCGTCGAGCGACATTTCGCCAAGCTGTTCCAGTAACTTCTCGCCGAACGATACGTCTGCCGAGGTGGGAATCTCAGCAGCTGCTGTTCCGCTGTTGCGGTAGTCCCATCCATAGTAGTCGGGAATGTCGTCCTCGGCACGATAGTCGTTTGCCGAGCTTGCATCAATGGCGCTTTCCTCTGCTGTATCTTCGAAATTGCTGCTCTCCTCAGGCAGAACCGATTCTATGGCAGGGTTTTCCATAATCTCGCTGCGCACTCTGTCTTCAATTTCTACGGCATTAAGCTCCAGCAGACGTACCAATAGCACCTGTTGAGGCGACAGAGTCTGTATCTGTGCCTGCGACTGGGACATTTTCTGCTGCGAACCTTTTTTTGCCATTTTTTATATTACTCTGTAAAGTAATTGATGTTCAAGAGTGTTTGTTAGTATTTGAAACTGCTTCCACCCAAAAATTCGCGTATGACTGAGGTTGGCGGCAGTTCATTGTCCTGCAAAGGTACAACATATTCGAGAAAACGCAACAATCTTCGTGCCTCGGAATATTCGGGAAGTTTTTCGGGAACTCCGCGCAACAGTGGCTCGACCTTCCACTTAAGGACTGCAAACTCGTAGAGAAGCGATGAATTAAACATTACATCTGCATTCTCCTGATATGGGAATATCCACTTCTCTTCGCCTGCTTGTACGTCGGGCCAGCGTTGTATTGTTTCCACTGCCGAATAGCCGCGATATTTGTAGTCGCGCAGCATGCGTCGAAGTAGTCTGTTGTCTGACGTTGGTATGTAGTTGTGGTTGTCGAGTTTGATGGAGGTTAGTGCCGAAACGTATATGCGGTATTTCTCCTCTTCGGGAATCTGTGCTGTCAGCATGGGGTTAAGTCCATGTGTTCCTTCGATGACCAATACCATCTGTGGTTCGAGCTTCAGCATTTCGCCACGGAATTCTCGTTTGCCAGTCTGGAAATTGTAGCGTGGTAGTTCAACCTCTTCGCCTGCGAGAATCTGTGTCAACTGTTTGTTGAAGAAGTCAAGGTCGATTGAATATATCGACTCAAAGTCATAGTCGCCATCCTCCTTGCGTGGGGTTTCGGTGCGGTTCAGGAAATAGTCGTCAAGCGAGATTGCCACAGGCTTGCGTCCGCATGCCATCAACTGTACGCTGATGCGTTTGCTGAATGTGGTTTTTCCCGATGATGAGGGGCCTGCCACAAGTACCACTCTTGCCTTGCGGTTGCATATTTCGTCGGCAATTTTTGTCATGTTTTTCTCTTGCAGCACCTCTGCTACGTTTACAAGGTCTATGCCTTTGCCTGCAAGCACTGCTTTGTTGAAATCGCCAATGGTCTCCACACCCATCAACTGCTGCCACTGGTGACGTTCGGCAAATCGTTCCTGCAATTTCTCTTGCGGAACTTTGTCTTCCAATGTTATCGGGGTCTCGCGGTTGGGTACACGCAACAGCACACCCTCTGCAAATTTCTCTATTTCGAACAACTTCAGGTAGCCGGTGCTGGGCAGAAGTCCTCCGTAGTAATAATCTATGTAATCTTCGAGCATGTAGTAGCTGGCATAGAGCGAGCCGTATGTCTCGAGCAGACGGACCTTGTCGGTGCGGCCTATTGAAGAGAATACATCTATTGCCTCCTCGATGCTGCATTCTACGCGTTTGAAAGCAATGTCGCGGGCAATTATTCCGAGCATCGATTTCTTTATGGCTTCAACATCTTCTTCGCTCAGTTCTTCGTTCATTCGGCAATAGTATCCCTTGGAAATGGGATTTTCGAATCTGACGGTTCTGCCTGGGAACAGTTCGTGCATTGCCTTCATCATGACAAAGGTGAGTGAACGCACATACATCTTCATTCCATCTTTCGATGTTATGTTAAGGAATTCAACATCCTTGTTGCGGTAGATGCGATACGTCAGACCTACTACCTGATTGTTGACACGTGCGGCTACTGCACCATGGGGAATGTCGAGCGATAGCTTGTTGTATATGTCGAGCAGTGTACTGCCCGATGGGAACAATGTGGATGTGTCGTTGTTCTTGCAATAGATTCTTATCATGAGAGCGGAGTTTTATTTTGTTTGTAAATAGTGATGTTTCTCTCTTTCGCAAACTTAAATAAAAAACTCGGATTTTGCTCCTTTTTATATATACTTTTAAATTCTTTTTTAAAATAATCTGTTGCAAGGTCCTATTTTCCTCCAAGTTCAATAACTTCGAGGTCTTTGAATTCTTTGCCCTCTATGGTGAATTTGACTAATGTGCGCACCTGATGCCACCCCTGTTTGCCGGCGGCACCGGGGTTTATGTGCAGACAGCCGACTATGCCGTCGTACTGCACTTTCAGTATGTGTGAGTGTCCGCTGATAAACAGATTGGGGCGTTCGCTATAAACAGCCCGTCTTATTGAAACATCGTATTTGCCGGGGTATCCTCCGATGTGTTTCATCATCACATTGCACTCTTCTATGCGGAAACGGAGTATCTCGCTGTAGCGTTGGCGCAGTATACCGCCGTCGATGTTGCCACGTACGGCGCGCAGGGGACGAAAGGCTTCAAGTTTGTCGGCAACTTCTATGCTGCCAATGTCGCCCACATGCCATATTTCGTCGCAGTCGGCAAAGTGTATGGTGTATTTATCGTCCCACAGACCGTGAGTGTCGGACAGCAACCCTATGCGTTTCATTTGCGGCTTTCGATGAATCGTTCTATGATGTCCACGCTGCCATCTATTCCTACACGCGATGAGTTTATGCAGAGGTCGTATGTCTCTGCTACGCCCCAGCCCGAGTTTGCATAATAGTCGTGGTAGGCACGACGTTTCTTGTCGCCTTTCTCGGCAATCTCCTTTGCTTTGTTCTCGTTTACTCCGTCGTGTTCCATTATGCGCTTGATTCTGTCGCACATGTCAGCCGTGATGAAAATGCTGTGCATGCGAGGATGGTCGCGCAGCACATATTCGGCGCAACGGCCTATGATGATACACGATTCACCGGCAACAATATTGCGCATCACTTCGCTCTGCATTTCGAAAAGTCGGTCGCCATCCATGCAGCTGCCTGCTCCAAGGGGGTAGGAACTCATTATGCCTTTCAGTGCAAAGACTCCTCGCATAAAGGGGTTGCTCTCCTTTTCGTCGGCATTTTCGAAGATGGTTGCGTCGATGCCTGTCTCTTTTGCTGCCACTTCGAGCAACTTCTTGTCGTAGACGGGAATGTTCAGGCGTCCGCCAAGTTTTTTTGCTATCTCTCTGCCGCCGCTGCCAAGTTGGCGTCCTATTGAAATAATATATTTCTCTTCCATCGTATGTCGGATTATGTGGGTTCTATGTTATTGGTGACTGTTTGCCGAGAATGTGGGGTGGCTCCACGACTTGAACTGTCCTCTGAGCAGTATTATCGCTAAAATTCCTGATATGAGGTCGGCAATGGGAATGCTGCACCATACACCATTCTCGCCCATATATTTCGGCAGTATCAGCAGCAGGGGAATGAGGAACAGCACCTGACGGGTGAGTGACAGGAATATGGCTTTGTTGACCTTGCCGATACTCTGGAAAAAGTTCGTAGCCACCATCTGTATTCCTGCCAGCATTATGAACAGACAGGATATTCGCATACCCTTGGCTGCGTTGACTATGAGTGTGGTGTCGGTGGTGAAGGCGCGTGCAATAAGTTCGGGGATTCCTTCGCACAACGCAAAGCCTGTGAAGGTGACTGCCAGCGCCCAGATGATTGTCTGTTTGAGTGTCTCTTTTACTCTGTCGTAGTGACGCGCACCGAAATTGTATCCTATAATAGGTTGCATACCCTGTGTTACGCCAAGTACTACCATTATGAATATGAATATCACTCGGTTGGCTATTCCGTAGGATGCAATTGCCATATCTCCGTTGTCGCCGTACGTTCTCAGTCCCTTGTTTATGATGATAACCACAATGCAGGCTGCTGCATTTATCAGGAAAGGTGACAATCCGATGCCCAGGATTCCTTTGACAAAACGCGAACGCAGGGTGTATATGCCTTTGCGCAGGTGCATCAGTTCGTTGGGGTTGCTCAGCAGCTTAATCTGCCACAATAGTGTAATCACCTGTGAGAGCATGGTGGCAAATGCAGCGCCCTTTATCCCCCAATCGAATACGTATATAAAGAGTGGAGCAAGTATCAGGTTGCATATCACGGTGATGATGGTTGCATACATCGACTCGTTAGGGTGTCCAGAGGCGCGCAGGGCAGCATTTATTCCCAGATAGAGGTGAGTGACTACGTTTCCGTACAGCACAATCTCCATAAAGTCGCGTGCGTAGGGCAGTGTCGCTTCGCTTGCCCCAAAGAAGAAGAGTATATCTTCGAGGAACAGCAAGGAGATACCCCCGAACAGCACTCCAACTATGACATTCAGTGTCACAAGGTTGCCCAGAATGGTGCAGGCCGAGTCGTAGTCGCGTTGTCCTAGTTTTACCGAAATAAGCGTTGCACCGCCCACACCAATCATGGCTCCGAAAGCTGCCGACAGGTTCATAAAGGGGAATGTGGTTGCGAGTCCTGATATTGCGAGTGCGCCCACTCCCTGACCAATGAATATACTGTCAATCATGTGATAGAGTGACGATGCTGTCTGCGCAATGATGGCAGGAATGGCATAGAGCATCAGCAATTTCGAGATTTTCTCTGTCCCAAGTTCCGTAGGGACACCTTTGGTGGATATTTTGCCCATAATAATTTTTTGTTCTAAACAACTTCTAAATCTGTTTGGTAAAGATAGTGCCAACGAGCGTAACGCAAGCTTGCTTGCAAGTTACACGGCGAGTGCAGCCTATTTTCGCAGTATTTATACTGCAAAGATACTATTTTCGACGAAAAATATTATCTTCGCGTCGATATTATAGAACAACTTTATAAGTTTATTTGATTTATCACTTTCAGAACCTATATAGAAATGTCTAAAGAGAGAGTCTTGCTCGGAATGAGTGGTGGTGTTGACAGTACGGCTGCCTGCCGTATGCTTATGTCGCAGGGATACGAGGTAGTGGGGTTGACACTTTTGACCTGTGAGGCTTCTATGGCTGCCGGCAGCGAGGCAGCCGAGCTTGCAGCGCGTTTTTCCATCGAACATCATCTGGTGGATGTGCGTGAACGTTTCAGAGAGTGTGTGATTGAGCCTTTTGTGCAGTCGTATATGTCGGGGTACACTCCCAATCCTTGTATCGATTGCAATCCCACAATAAAGTTTCGTCTGTTAGAGGAGTGGGCCGATACTCTCGGCTGCAAATATATTGCTACCGGTCACTATGTGCGTACTGCTGTCGACAATGGCAAGGTATACATTTGTGCAGGAGCCGATACAAGGAAAGACCAAAGTTATTTCCTGTGGCGGCTGACTGATAGCCAGTTGCAGCGTGTGCTTTTCCCGTTGGGCGCCCTCACAAAAGAGCAGGTGCGTCAACAGTTGAAAGAGTTTGGCCTTGTCGAGAAGTCGGAGGATGGCGAAAGTATGGAAATCTGTTTCCTCACCGGCGACTACCGCGATTTTCTGCGTACCAATATCCCCGATGCCGATGCTGTGATAAAACCGGGTGCTTTTGTCGACAGCGAAGGACGCAAACTGGGTATGCACAATGGCTATCCTCTTTACACCATAGGACAGCGCAAGGGGCTTAATATTGCTCTTGGCTATCCTGCCTATGTTCTGAAGATTAATCCGCAAAAAAATACTGTGATGTTGGGTGATGCTTCAATGCTTCTCACCCGCCACATGCTGATAGATGCTCCGCGCTGGGTGGGCGATGTTCCTGTCGATGGGCTGACGGTGCGCATACGCTACCGCAGTCGCCCCGTGGCATGCACCATTCTCGGCGAACAGCCCGATGGCCATACGCTTGTGCGTTTCGCCGAACCTGTGTCGGCTGTTACCCCCGGACAATCTGCCGTCTTTTACCTTGGCGACAGAGTGGTGGGCGGTGCATACATTTCGTCGCAGCGTGGTATTAACCAATGGATAACCGAAAATGACAATGAGTAACGAAAATCCACTATCACTCTCGGCACTTAACGGCCTTGTTCGTGTAGCTATCGAGGAGCAGATGCCGCTGCGCTACTGGGTGACGGGCGAACTGAGCGAAGTACGCACCACCTCTGTCGGTCACTGTTACATCGAACTTATTGAGCGCGACGAGGCTACGGGTGAAATGCGTGCAAAGGCTCGCGGTACCATCTGGTCGCGTGTCTATTCCTTGTTGCGTCCATACTTCCTGCAACAGACAGGACGTGAATTTACTGTCGGTCTAAAAGTGCTGTTGCAGGTGACGGTCAATTTTCACGAACTTTACGGATTTTCGCTTGATGTGTGCGACATTGAGCCGGCCTACACACTCGGAGATATGGCACGTCAGCGCATGCTCATTGTTCAGCGGCTTACCGATGAGGGCGTTATCGACCTCAATAAAGAACTTCCCTTTCCACTGTTGCCCAAGCGTGTGGCCGTGATATCTTCGGCTACGGCTGCTGGCTATGGCGACTTTTGCGACCAGCTGAACAGCAATCTTTATGGCTTCAAATTCGATGTAGGACTTTTTGCTTCGCCCATGCAGGGCGCGAAGGTGGAGGAGGGAATAATCTCAGCTCTCAATGCAATTGCTTCAGATGTCAATGCCTGGGATGTGGTGGTGATTATACGTGGCGGAGGTGCTACCAGCGACCTCTCATGCTTCGATACATACGACCTTGCCAACAACTGTGCGCAGTTCCCGTTGCCAATAATCACCGGTATCGGACATCAGCGCGACGATACGTTGCTCGACATTGTGGCACATACAAGGGTGAAGACTCCTACTGCTGCTGCCGAACTTCTGATACACGCAATGCTGCAACAGGCCGAGCAACTTGCTGCGCTCCAGCGTGCTATCCCCGAGGCAGTTACTCAACGCATTGCCAACGAGCAGCGCAGACTGGATAATATATTGCAGCGTCTGCCAATGAATGTAGCCATGCTGTTGCAGCAGCAACACCATAAAATTGATATGCTTGAACAGAAAATGCACTCTTTTTCTCCCGAACGAATATTGGCACGTGGCTACACCCTCACGCTTTGCGATGGACGCATAGTAGGTTCTGCCGCTCAGCTGAAGCCCGGCGACAGGGTGGTGACACGCTTTGCCGACGGTGAGGTTGAGAGTGAAATTGTAAAATCAGAAAATTAGTTTAATCTCCTTTATAATATATATAATGGAACAGGAATATACTTATGCAACCGCAGTTGCCCGCCTCGAAGAGATATTGCAGTTGGTGCAGAACGCCAACGAGGATATTGACAGACTGTACAAACTGTTGAAAGAGGCTGACGAACTTATAAAGTTCTGTCGCGCCCGTCTTTACGAAGTGGATGGGGAGGTAAAGTCTATACTCGATTCGCTTGGTGCCGAGTAGCCTGATATTTCTTCTTGGGTATGATGCGATTCTGTTATGTGAATTATGCTTCTTCCTTTTCGGTAACAAATTCTGCCACACTGATACCATTCGTCCGTCCTACAACGTAGCGAGCCGAACTGCTTAGGGGGGCGTTGCAACGTGTGAAATTATCCATGTGCAGTTCCTTTCCCTTTTGTATTTGCAAGCAGCGGAATGTGTTATTACATTAATTTTGTCGTTTATCCTCTTCTTTGTTGAGCATAATGCTCAGCCCCAAGTGTATGACAATGGTTGGAAATCTGTTGTGTGGGCTTTTGCGCAATATATTGGCGATTCGGGTGGATTTGCGAATACTCCTCCCGTTAGCTTCGTAGGACGACTTATTGCATGCGTTATAGGTGTTCTTGGTATTGCTATTTTTGCAGTGCCTGCCGGTTTGATAGGCTCGGCATTTACAGAGGTTATGGACAAGGATTCCAAAACCGAGGAACTGAAAAAAACAATTATCGTATAAATGAGCTTATGCTTGTGAAGAGCATAAAGCGAGCGGGCTTGTTTTTCCCCGCTAAATACATAAGCATTGGTGACTTACAACTCGAACTTGGATTGTCCGATGCGGAAGTGATTAAGGCTGTCTCAAGTTCAGAGAACTTGCGTTTGAAAAACCTTGCTGCCGCTATTAGTTCGGGACCGAAGATTGATATGGTTGTGGTGAATCAGTTTCATGTGAACACTTCGTATGGTTCTTACATAGATAGAGGCTCATCAGTTACAATTGTCAATCCTCTTGGTCGCGGTGATAATGGCTTAAGATTTTTCGATTGGCATATTGCTCAGTTGGGTGGCTTCAATTATGTTGCCAATGAACTGTTCTCGAGAACACACTCCGATACTGATTTTCGTTGTAATTTCTATATGGTGGATGAGCCTGATAACCCGTCGTTCATGGCTTTTGTTGATGATATTACTCGTGGCAAGGAGAAGAACGATTGGGTGGTTGTTATTGCCGGCGAGCAGATTGTAAAGAATTCGCCTTATGATTTTCATTTTGAATTAGGTGGTGAACGTGGCGAAACATCATTCGATTTCGATGGCTGTATTCCCTGGAACAGTGAATTGACAAAGCAATTATATGACGATTTTTCTACTACTCTTGAAGAGGCTGTTCAGTTGAAAACCGACCTCCATAATGTGCAACCTAAGGTGGGTGCCCAGAATTTGGCTCGCTATCTAAAGACGCAGACCGGGGCAAATGTATTGCTTCTGACTGTTTCGTATAATTTGATGGTATTTAATAAAAATGTTCATGAAGCAATGATTGAGGTTGCTACTGTACTCAATAGAAATTTGGAGACGAGCAAGCCTTGTGGGTTGCATACAGAGGAATATGCTGTGCGCCCCATTGACTCGGAGTACTGGAGAGGGCTGTATATGGCAAATAATAGCCTACGAACTTAGTATCTGTCCTCAGGTATTACGGGGTCGTTTACAATATGCAGTGGTACAAACTCCAGGAAATCCAGATGATGTTCTGTGGGATACTCGCTTATAAGGCGGAATCTTATTTTGTGATATCCGGCATCAAGATATTTTC
>CAJGDX010000034.1 GCA_904502185.1 uncultured Bacteroidaceae bacterium
TCATCAGCGGCAGAAACAGAGCATATCCTCCGGTAAGTTCTGCGATGATGAATACACCGGTAAGCGGTGCATTAAATACTCCTGACATCAGTGCATCCATTCCAAACAATGCAAAGTTTACGCAGGAGAGGTCGGCTGCCAGGAACGACTGGTTGCATAGCGAAGAGAACAGATATCCCGACAGACAGCCCAGGAAGAGGCTGGGTGCGAAAATACCTCCACATCCACCACCGCAGTTCGTCACGGTTGCAGCCACAGCCTTTGACATTATTACAAACAGCATAAACAGCAACAACAATCCCGGAAAACCATAGAAGAACGAATTGTTCAGAATCTCGTAGGGGTCGGAACCGTTGATAAGTGTGTTTATCGTGTGGTAGCCTTCGCCGTAGAGTGGCGGAAAAAGGAATATCAGAATACTCAGTATAGAACCACCTAATAACAGTTTCTTGTAAGGATTCTCTATCCTGCGGAAGAAACGTTCGATGGCTGTGGTCATGTGTGTGAAGTAGAGTGAGACTATACCACAAGCTACGCCCAGCAGCACAACATAATGTACACGTGTGATTTCAAAAGCTTTGTCGGGCTGAAAATCGAACATTGCATCTGTTCCAGTGAACATGTAGGCAAGGGTGGCAGCCGTTACACTGGAAATAAGCAACGGCAACAGCGACGACATTGTAAGGTCCAGCATCAGCACCTCAAGTGTAAATACAAGTCCTGCAATAGGCGCTTTAAAGATGCCCGCAATGGCTCCGGCAGCTCCGCAGCCCAGCAACAGCATCATAACCTTTTTCTCCATGCGGAAGAAGTTGCCAAGGTTAGAGCCTATGGCAGCTCCTGTAAAGACAATAGGTGACTCGGCTCCCACCGAACCACCGAATCCGATGGTTACACCACTGGCTACCAGTGACGACCACATGTTGTGTCTTTTAATCTGTCCTTTACGACGGGATATTGCGTACAGCACTTTTGTTACACCATGGCTGATGTCGTCGCGTACGATTTTTCTGATGAAGAGCCCCGACAGCAAGATACCGACAACAGGGTATATCAGATATAGCCAGTTGCCCGAAAATACACTGAATCCACTAGTCAGCATCTCCTGTATAAACTCGATGAGATGCTTCAGTGTGAAGGCTGCGAGTGCCGAGAGTACTCCCACCAAAAAACTGAGAATAAGTACAAACCTATTCTGCGGAAGATGCTTTTCGCGCCATTCGAAAAAGCGGTCGAGTATTGTTTTATTCTTGTCACTCATTGTCTTATAACCGTAACAACTCCATTCTCTTCGAGCTTGATGATGCTTGAAGGTTTGGGGGAACCTTTTTCAAGTTGTTTGTAGTTGACTACATAGTCTACAGCCTCGATTATCTCCGGGTTGATTTCTGCAAAATAGCGTGGAGTGGGCTCGCCGCTGATGTTGGCAGATGTTGACACAACTGCCTTCTGAAAACGGTAGCACAACTCTTTAGAGAATAGCTCCGAGGTTACGCGGATGCCTACGCTACCATCCTCTGCTATCAGGCTGGGGGCAAGGTTGCGCGCTCCATCGTATATTATCGTCAATGGTTTTGTAGTCAACTCTATCAGGTCCCACGCAACAGCCGGAATCTTTGCTACGTATCGCACTATTCGGTCGGGTGAGTCGACAAGCAACAGCATCGCTTTGTTGTCGACACGTTTCTTTATTTCGTATATGCGTTTGACTGCCTCTTCGTTTGTCGCGTCGCATCCGATACCCCATACTGTGTCTGTGGGGTAGAGGATTACTCCTCCTTTGCGCATTACTTCTATGGCACGTTTGGCCTCATCTGCTATTGTTCCCATTTTAGAATTCGCTTGTGAAGTGGAATCTTATGTTCTTAAAATCGTTCTGTGCCATCTGAAGCACGTAGTTGCTGTCGGCAAGGAATACGTCGCGTCCCTCAATGTCCTTAGCCATATATTGGTACTTGCGTTTCTTGAAATTCTCAAGTTCAGCCTCGTCGTCGCTCTCTATCCAGCATGCCTTGTAGAGGCTTACGGGTTCCCAACGGCATTTTGCATTGTACTCATTCTCCAGACGATACTGTATAACCTCAAACTGAAGTTGACCAACGGTACCAATCAGTTTGCGACCATTATGCTGGTTTACGAAGAGCTGTGCAACACCTTCGCCCATCAACTGGTCGATACCTTTTGCCAGCTGCTTGGTCTTCATGGGGTCGGCATTCTCTATGTATTTGAACATCTCGGGCGAGAAACTGGGTAGGCCTTTGAAATTGAGCATCTCTCCCTCGGTCAATGTGTCGCCGATCTTGAAGTTACCGGTATCGGGCAAACCTATGATGTCTCCGGGGTATGCCTCGTCGATAGTGCTTTTGCGCTGTGCCATAAACTGTGTGGGCGAAGAGAATCGCATATCCTTACCCAGGCGTACATGGCGGTAGGGAGCATTGCGTACGAATTTACCCGAACATATTTTGCAGAATGCAACGCACGAGCGGTGGTTGGGGTCGATGTTGGCTGTTATCTTGAATATGAATCCTGTGAATTTAGGCTCTTCGGGTGACACCATACGTCCCTCTGCCTGTACGGGGCGGGGCGCAGGAGCTATCTTTACGAAGCAGTTTAGCAACTCCTGTACACCGAAATTGTTCAGAGCCGAACCGAAAAAGACAGGCGCCACTTTTGCATCAAGGTAGTCCTGAACTTCAAATTCAGGGTATACACCCTCTACAAGTTCAAGGTCGTCGCGCAGCTTTGTTGCAAGCATTTCGCCAATGTTGTTGTCGAGTTCCTTGCTGTTGATGTCTACCTCAACCTTCTCTGTTACTCGCTGTTTGTTTGGTGTGAAAAGGTCGAGCTTCTGCTCGTATATGTTGTATACGCCTTTGAAGCGGGCACCCTGGTCGATGGGCCAGCTAAGAGGACGTACAGAAATCTGCAACTCATTTTCAAGTTCATCGAGCAGGTCGAACGGGTCGCGTCCTTCGCGGTCCATCTTGTTTACAAAGACAATTACAGGAGTGTTGCGCATGCGGCACACTGACATCAGTTTACGTGTCTGCGCCTCAACACCTTTTGCACTGTCAACCACGATGATTACGCTGTCCACAGCTGTCAAGGTACGGAAAGTGTCCTCGGCAAAGTCCTGGTGTCCGGGGGTGTCAAGGATGTTTACCTTGTATCCTTCGTAGTCGAACTCCATGACTGATGTCGTAACTGAAATACCACGCTGTTTTTCAATCTCCATCCAGTCAGATGTTGCACTCTTCTTGATTTTGTTGGACTTTACGGCTCCAGCCACCTGAATCTGTCCTCCGAACAGCAACAGCTTTTCGGTGAGAGTTGTTTTACCGGCGTCAGGGTGCGAAACTATCGCAAAGGTTCTTCTACGTCCTATCTCTTCTTGTATGTTCATCGTCTTTAAAAGGTTTTGTTGTTTGTGCTGACACAAGGTCGCAATGTGTCGTTATTGTATCTCTTCGTCGTCAAGGTTCAGTCGTCCCTCTTCCTCTTCGCGGAAGTAGAGCGACAGTGTTGAAATGAATCTGCCAATTTCGGCAGTAGCTTTCAGTGTCTCTTCGCCAAGTTCGCGTTTCTGCAGCTTCATCATCCACACCATATACAGTGCGTCGAAACAGTTCTCCAGCTCGGGCTTTTCCTGTCCGTTGCTCTTGTTGCGGAACTCCACGATGAAGGGCAGTGCTTTGTAGTAGGCAGCTGAATAGAACGGTACCTTTGGCGAGTCGAGAAGGCGCAGGTGAAGGTCGGTGAGCATTATTACAATATTCCTGTTTATCTGCAGATGCCCACTTTGTGCAACACCTTCGCTTCGCATCATTTCCACGAGATTGCCGTACCATTCGGCAAGGGCACTCTTTTGCTCCTCTGTCAGGTTGTACGACGAAATTATATTTTCACTTAGTTTCTCTGGCGAAAGGCCATTTGCTCTTATCTGGTCTTCGACCTGCCACATATACAGCAGATATTCTGCTATATTCTTTTTTCTGAGTTCTTTGGATATATACAAAATACTAGTCTTTTATAAGCTTGATTTTCAAAAGAAATTTTGAGATTCCTAATGGAATGAATAGATTCCGGTCAGAATCAAAATAACGCTGATGAATGATACGATTATAACCACAGCGCCTATTATGCGGTTTATTATCCAAATGCCGCGGACATCGAAGCGGCTTTTAAGCTTGTTTACGGCGTATGTAATGAACAACCACCACAACATTGCGCCTGCCATTATCGAAAGATAACCTATAACCTGCTGGTAGAGCGGCAGATCGGGCAGCATGAATGACATTGGGGTAAACATCGCCAGGAACAAGAAGACTATCAACGGGTTGGAAAGGGCAAGCCCGAATCCTGATAATCCGTTAAGCAACAATCCGCTGCGGTTACGGCTCACCTTGGTCTTGTTCTCTGTCGGCTTGCTGCGGTAGGTGTGTACACCGAATCCCAGCAACATGATGCTGCCACCCAATTGCAACCAGAAAAGATTGTGCTGGTTGTGTATAAAATCGTAGATGAATGACAATCCGTAGCCGGTTATCAATGCATAAATGATGTCGCTGACAGCTGCTCCACATCCTGTCATAAATCCGTATATACGTCCTTTGTTGAGGGTGCGTTGTACACACAATATGCCTACGGGGCCCATGGGAGCAGATGCAACTATTCCTATGATTATGCCTTTTACAATAATTTCAATCAGTGAAATCTGACCGACCAACTGTTGTAAAAAGTCGTTTTGCTGTATAAATTCATTAATTTCGTTCATAATTACAAAGGTCGTGATTTTTTATGAAATAGCAGATATACAAAGGCAACTTTTTTCTTTAGTTGCAGAATTTTGTTTCCATAGCTATAAGAAGCTTTTGTTCGCAGTTTGTGATATGTTGGAATACGATGCAGTATTGTTCGATGATTTTTTCGATGAGGCTATACAACTTAATGCCGCCAATAAAAAAGTCTGGGTATTGGAATTTGTCCGATGCCTCTGTTTAAGTAGCTCTTTGATAGGTGATTAATAAAATAAACTCCCATACTGATAGCTTAGCCAGTATGGGAGTTGGATTGCGATTGGATGTGATATGCCTGTCGCTTAATTGATAAACAGCAATTCTCGGTATTTTGGCAGTGTCCAAACTTCGTTGTCCACTATCTGCTCGAGTTTGTCGATGTGCGATCTTATCTCTTCGAGCATAGGAGCGATAGTGTCGTGGTAGGCAATTGCTTTCTCTCGCTCAACGGTTATGCGGTTGGCTACTTTTCTGCGCTCTACCATTTCGTTTACCATGCGTTTTATTTCTGCCACACGCATTGCAATCTCTTTTACGGTTGCAATGTTTTCGGCTGAAAGAGTGTCGCCAACTTCCTTGCCAAAAACTGTTTCCATCTTGATTACATTGTCGAGCAGCGAACTTTGGTATTTTGTTACCGTGGGTACAATGTCGTTAAGCGCAAGGTCGCCCAGTACACGTGCTTCAATCTGTACTTTCTTGGTGTACATTTCCCATTTTATTTCGTTGCGTGCTTTAAGCTCTGTCTCTGTCATCACCTCCATATTTGCAAACATGTCGATGCTTGCAGGGTCGAGGTAGCGGTCGAATACAACCGGAGCGCTTGATTCGCAGTCGAGTCCGCGACCGGCAGCTTCGGCTTTCCACTCGTCGGAGTAGCCGTTGCCGTCGAAACGAATCTGTTTGCTGTACTTTATATATTTGCGTATCACGCTGACAAGTGCATCCTCTTTTGTCATTCCTCCTTCGATGAGTGAGTCTACCTCCTGCTTGAAAATAACCAACTGCTCGGCCATGGCTGTGTTAAGGGCTATCATTGCCGATGCACAGTTTGCCTCCGAACCTACTGCGCGGAACTCGAAACGGTTGCCTGTGAATGCAAAGGGCGAGGTGCGGTTGCGGTCTGTGTTGTCTATCAGCAGTTCGGGTATCTGCGGAATATTCAGGCGCAACTCTCTTTTGCTCAGTATTTTAACAACGTCGTCGGTTGTTTCCATGTGGTCGAGTACGGATGAAAGCTGTGAGCCGAGGAAACTTGAAATGATGGCAGGTGGTGCCTCATTTGCTCCCAAACGGTGAGCGTTGGTTGCCGACATGATACTTGCCTTCAGCAGTCCGTTGTGTCGGTATATGGCAGCAAGTGTGTTGACAACAAAGGTGATGAAACGGAGGTTTTCCTTGTCTGTCTTTCCGGGTGCCATCAACAGTGTGCCGTTGTCTGTGCCGAGCGACCAGTTGTTGTGTTTGCCCGATCCGTTAACTCCTTTGAAGGGTTTTTCGTGTAGCAGCACTATGAAGCCATGCTTGCGGGCTACAACCTTCATCAGCGACATTATTATCATGTTGTGGTCTACTGCAAGGTTGCACTCTTCGTATATGGGTGCAAGCTCAAACTGGTTGGGTGCCACCTCATTGTGGCATGTTTTTGCCGGAATTCCAAGCTTGAGTGCTTCTACTTCGAGGTCGGACATAAAGGCTGCCACTCGTTCGGGGATTGAACCGAAGTAGTGGTCGTCGAGCTGCTGGTTCTTGGCACTGTCGTGTCCTATCAGGGTGCGGCCTGTCATTTGCAGGTCGGGACGGGCAAGTACCATATCTTCGTCTACAAGGAAATATTCCTGTTCCCATCCGAGGTATGTGATGACTTTTTTCACACTTTTGTCAAAGTAGTGGCATACGTCGGTAGCGGCCTTGTCCACAGCTCTGAGCGCTTTCAACAGAGGCGCTTTATAGTCGAGAGCCTCGCCGGTGTATGATATGAAAATTGTGGGTACACACAAAGTGTCACCTATCAGGAATGCCGGCGATGTGGGGTCCCATGCACTGTATCCACGTGCCTCGAATGTGCTTCGAATACCTCCGTTGGGGAACGACGAAGCATCTGGCTCCTGCTGTACAAGCAGTTTGCCCGAGAACTTTTCAATCACTCCTCCTTTGCCATCGTGCTCGATGAAGGCATCGTGCTTCTCGGCTGTCGTTTCCGTCAGCGGATGGAACCAGTGTGTGTAGTGTGTGGCTCCACGCTCTATGGCCCATCGTTTCATTCCGTCTGCGACACCATCGGCAATCGACACATCCAGCGGTGCGCCGTTGTCAATCACATCTATAAGTTTTTTGTATATATCGTTCGAGAGATATTTGAACATCTTCTCGCGATTGAATACATTCATTGCATAGTAGTCCTCGGGGCGGCCTTCGGGCATGATGGGTTTAACCGGCTTTTTGTTAAACGCATCGCGGACAACATCGAATCTTAATTTTGACATATTCTAATATTTGTGTTTCGGCTGTTTTCTATTTGTTGTGATTTTTTGATATAATGGAGCCGCCGGAATACTCCATTTGCAAAGATAAGCACTGTGTGAGAGAGTGGAAAGCATTTTTTAAAATTTCCACTGCTTTTATAGATGATTTATCAAAGTTTTGCATGCAATTTTTGTTTTGCACCTTGGGTTTTTGAACTTTTTTCATAAAAATAGGGTGCTTTTTCGATTTTTGGAAAAAATATAATAATTGGACTGTTTCTCTTTTTTTAGTGTAAAGTGTATGCTTTTTTATGTTTGTGTGTAAAATAATTTCTTAAATATGGCTCTGTGTTTCGAGTTAACTTTTCCTGTTGGATATTCAATTCAGATAATTTTGCCTATTAATTTTTCTGCAGATTTTGTTATATAATCACAAAAATAGGCAATGCAGAAGGAAATTGGCAGCCTATTTTTTTATTTAAATAGGTGAAGTTATTATCTTTGCGATTCGTATGACGCAGGGTTAATGCCTTGCTTGATGATTTTTGAAGGTATGACAAACGATACAAACATACAAGAGGTGCTTGCTGGTAATCCCTTTTTGGCACCATACGATACTCCGTTCGAGGCGATTCCCTTCGACCGGATAGAGATTGCGCATATACTTCCTGCTATTAAGGCAGGCATACAGATAGAAGAGACGGAGATTGCTGCAATAGCCAGCAATGCAGCTCCTGCGACATTTGAAAATACCATCGAGCCATTTGAGAAAAGCGGCGAGGTTATAATGAAGGTCTCTGCTGTGCTGAATACATATATGAATGTTCGCAATGACGATGAACTTCAGGCACTCTCCGAGGAAGCCTACTCGTTACTGACCGAGCATCGCAATAATATTTATCTCGACGAGAAACTTTTTGCCCGGATAAAGGCTGTTTACGACAATGTCGACCGCACCGCGCTCACTGGTGAGCAGCAACGGTTGCTCGAAATAATTTACAAGAGTTTTGTTCGTGCAGGTGCAAATCTGTCGTCTCAAGACAAAGAAAAGTATCGCGAACTTACCCAGATGCTCAATAAACTGGAACTGAAATTCCAGGAGAATACTCTGAAAGAGACTGATGCTTACCAGTTACATATAACCGACTCTTCTCAACTCGACGGACTGCCCGAAAGACTTGTTGAGTCGGCTGCCATCGCTGCGCAAGAGGCAGAAAAAAAGGGATGGGTGTTCACTCTTCATCGTCCCAGTTATGTTCCCTTCCTCTGCTTCAGTACCCGTCGCGAACTGCGTAAAGAACTGTATATGGCTTATAGTTCGCTTGGGGCAAAAGGCGACGAGTATGATAACCGCGCGCTTGTCGTGCAGATAGTAAATGCCCGCCTCGAACTTGCAAGACTACTTGGCTACAATACCTATTCCGAGTATATAACATCGGAGCGAATGGCGCAGAATGTCGATGCGGTATTTTCTCTACTGGGTCGTCTTTCCTGGTCTTATCTGCCTGCTGCGCGTCGCGAAGTTAACGAAATTAAAGAGCTTGCTCGCGAAATAGAGGGTAAGGAATTCGAAATGATGCCCTGGGATTTTCTATATTATTCGGAAAAACTGAAGCAGAAAAAACACTCCATCAACGACGAAATGTTGCGACCTTACCTCTCGCTGGATCAGGTGCTGCATGGAGTTACCAATCTTGCTACACGCCTTTATGGAATAACCTTCCGCCGAAACGAAAATATTCCGGTGTATCACCCCGATGTTCAAGTGTTCGAGGTATACGACTACGATGAGCGTTTCCTTGCGCTTCTCTATTGTGACTTTTTCCCTCGCAAAGGCAAGCGTTCGGGTGCGTGGATGGATTCTGTAAAAGGGCAATTCAAAGACAAGGCCGGTGTCGACCATCGTCCTCACGTCACGCTTACCACAAACGCTACCAAGCCTACAGCCGAAAAACCGGCGATGCTCACCATAGACGAGGTAAATACTCTGCTTCATGAATTTGGTCACTGTCTGCATGGAATATTCTCGGATGTGACCTATCAGTCGCTGTGCAGCCCCGATGTGCTATGGGATTTTGTTGAACTGCCGTCGCAGATAATGGAAAACTTTACTACCGAAAAGGAGTTCCTTAATACGTTTGCATTCCACTACGAAACCGGTGAAACAATACCTGACAACCTGTTGCAGAAGGTGAATGATGCCCGCAACTTCAAGGTGGGCTACAACTGCATACGCCAGGTGGGGCTGGGGCTTATCGACCAGGCATGGCACAATATCTCAAAACCCTTCGATGGCGAAGTGCTTGCATACGAACATAATGTAACGGAAGCGTTGTCGTTGTTGCCCAATGTGGCTGCAACCGGCATCACTCCGCAGTTCAGCCACATTATGACAGGTGGTTATTCGGCAGGATACTATAGCTATAAGTGGGCCGAAATGCTCGATGCCGATGCATTCTCGCTCTTCAAGGAGAATGGAATATTCTCGACACGTATAGCACAGTCGTTCCGCGACAATATTCTTGCTCGCGGAAACAGTGAACACCCTAAAATCCTTTACAGAAGATTCAGAGGCAGCGACCCGCAACTCGATGCCCTTCTCTCGCGTGACGGAATAGAAACAATATGCCCTCATCTATGAAAAAGTTATTTCTGACAGTAGTGCTTGCTCTGACTGCCCTCTGTTCTTGTGACAGTGGCGACAGTCTGACGGATATTTTCCTCAGTCATCCATGGAAATTATCTTTTTTCAAAGAGGGAACAATGATAACCTCGCCTTCGCAGAAGGTGACTTACACGCTTAAGTTCTACGATACAACCTTTACCTTTACAACTCCCGGTGGAGCCGCTATATCCGGATACTGGCAGGCGGATAATAAAAAACGTAATTTCAGGTGTACGCAGGTGAGGGTTACAAACGGTTCAATTTCGGGCGATACGATAGCCATGAAAGCCGAAAATATTCTGAAGAATGCACGCTACTACGAGGGTGACGCAAATTGGTTGCAACTACAAGTACAAGATAATACATATATGCAATTTCATAACAAATAGATTATGGAAACAAAGAACAAAAAACAACTGGAACTTGACTCACGCTACATACGCATGGCTAAAATCTGGGCTGAAAATTCATACTGCAAACGCCGCCAGGTGGGAGCTATCGTCGTGAAAGATAAGATGATAATATCCGATGGTTACAATGGAACACCCTCTGGGTTCGAAAATGTTTGTGAGGATGAGAGTGGACTGACAAAGCCTTATGTGTTGCATGCCGAGGCCAATGCCATAACCAAAATTGCCCGTTCGGGAAACAATAGCGATGGCGCTACACTATATGTCACCTCTTCGCCATGCATCGAATGTGCGAAGCTTATCATTCAGGCAGGCATCAAGCGTGTAGTATACTCCGAGGCCTACCGATTGAACGATGGCATAAAATTGCTCGAAAGAGCGGGAATCGAGGTCGTATCGGTAAACGATGAACAGCACGAGAATATTTAAGCAGCTTTCAAACAGTTACAGTTCTTAATATGAAAAAATATCAAGCTACGCTATATGTACTGATAGCACTGATAGGGGTGATGATGGGTGTCTACATATCCCGACAGGAGAGCCTCGAAAAGGTTTTCTACAAGGTGAACATAAACAAAGTGGATGAGTTGATGAGCCTGGTGCATGATAAATATGTCGATTCTTTGAGTATGGAAGAGATAATAGAACAGACGATGCCCAAGATCCTGACAGAACTTGACCCTCATAGCTCATATATCCCGGCTAAAGATCTTGAAGCAACGAATGCAGACCTTAAGAGCAGTTTCAGTGGTATCGGTATACGCTTTGTGATACAGGACGACACAATACATATCAACGAGGTGATACGTAAGGGGCCCTCTGAAAAGGTGGGGCTGATGGCAGGTGACCGCATTGTGATGATTAACGATACTCTGTTTGTCGGCAAGGTATGTACCAACGACGCGGCAATGAAAAGACTCAAAGGCCCCAAAGGTACAGAGGTTAAGCTGGGAATCAAACGTTTCGGCGAGAAGGAGTTGCTCGATTTTGTTATTACTCGCGATGATATTCCGGTGCAAAGTGTCGAGGCTGCATATATAATTGACAATAAATGGGGTTATGTGCAGGTGGAGCGTTTTGCCGAAAATACATTCAATGAGTTCCTGCTGGCACTTGCACGCTTCCAGTATCGTGGTTGCGATGGAGTCATCATCGACCTCAGAGGGAACGGTGGCGGCTGGATGGGCATTGCCCTGCAGATGGCAAACGAATTTTTGCAGAAGGGTGACATGATTGTGTACACCGAGGGTATTCACCATCCCAAAATGGTGGAATATGCCAGTGGCAGCGGCAATTTCAAGAATATGCCGCTGGTGGTGCTCACAGATGAGTCATCGGCTTCGGCAAGCGAAATTATTGCCGGCACAATACAGGATAATGACCGCGGTACCATCATCGGACGTCGTACATTCGGCAAGGGTCTTGTGCAGCAACCCTATGAATTCAGCGACGGCTCGGCAGTGCGTCTGACTGTGGCACGTTACTACACACCGTCGGGACGCTGTATACAAAAACCCTACTCCAAAGGCGATGACAAAGATTATGAAATGGATATTGTGAACCGCTACGAACGTGGCGAGTTCTTCTCTGAGGATAGTATACATCAGAACGACAGTCTTGTCTACAAGACACGTTTGGGGCGCACCGTTTACGGAGGTGGCGGCATTATGCCCGACATCTTTGTCTCTTCTGATACCACAGATGTAACCTCTTACTATACTCAGGCTGTTTCGAGACGCCTTATTGCTCAGTTCTCTTTGCGATACAGCGATGCCCATCGCAAGGATTTGACACCCTTTACCACATGGGATGGAATGTTGAGCTATCTGCAGGCTCAGCCCATGCTCGACGAGTTTGTGGCGTTTGCCGAAGGAAAGGGGCTTAAGCGTCGTTATAATAGCATAATGAAGTCTCGCAGACTTATTGAACGTGCTATATATGCCAATGTTATTTACGATATATTGGGTATGCTGGAGCATGTGAAGTATGTCAATACATTCGACCCCACAGTGCTTAAGGCTGTCGAGGTTCTCGAAGAAGGAAAGGCTTTTCCGCTTGCTCCCACTGTTCAGCAGGAGATATCTGATAGTGTAGAGGCAAAGATTATATAAGAAATCACCGCATGGTAGTTTAGCTGCAGTGAGTTAAGTACTTCTTGTATAAACAGCCAGCCCTTGAAAGCTATTGCTTTCAAGGGCTGGCTGTTTTAGGTATGTGGCTGTTTATTTGCCGAATTGCTTAATCATGTGGAGTGCTGTAACAGCGCACTCGTCGCCTTTGTTGCCCAGACGTCCACCGCTGCGCTCCTGTGCTTGAAGCAGGTTGTTTGTGGTAATCAGTCCGAAAATTACTGGTGTGTCCCCTGTTACGTTCAACTGTGTGAGGCCTGCAGTTACGCCTTCGCAGATGTAGTCGAAGTGGGGGGTGTCGCCACGGATTACACATCCGATAGCTATGATAGCGTCATACTTTTCACTCTTTACCAGACGTGATGCTCCGTAGATGAGTTCGTAACTTCCGGGTACGCTGAATATTTCTATATCCTCCTCTTTGACTCCATTGGCGACGAGGGTGTTTACAGCTCCGTTTCGCAGTGCATGGGTAATCTCAGGGTTCCATTCTGCATATACCACTGCAATGCGGCGTCCTTCGCCTGAGGGAACTTTTGTGGGGTCGTAGTCCGACAGATTGTGTAGTTCGGTTGCCATAATTCTTAGATTTATTAAATGAAAAAAGGACTGTCCAGTCTTTGTTGCAGACGCGGGCAGCCCTTTTTATATGTTTTTGTTATTTATTTTACACGGTTGATGTATTTCTCAATGTCCATTGCCTGCAATGATGCGAAATACTTCTCTTTAATCTCGTTGTAAACCTTGAGTGCCTCTGCCTTGTTGCCCTGCTTTTCGTAGATGATACCTGCCTGCAACAAGCAGTAGGGGCTGATTGTGTTGTTGTCGGCAGCTTTTGCAGCCTCGATGAATTTGCTTACTGCAGAATTCAGGTCGCCTGTGTTTGCATAGCAGTTGCCGAGTGCGCTGAGTACGCCGGGTGCTACCATCTTGTCGCTGCCGTCAAATGCCTTGAGGTAGGGGATAGCCTCTTCGAAGCTGCCGCTCTGTGCCAATGAAAGACCTGCGTATGCGTTTGCGATGTTTGCAGTGGGTGTGCCGCTGAATTCGTCAATAATCTGTTTGAAACCCATGTTGCCCTGCTCGTCGCCGTTGAGAGCCTTCTCATAATCTCCTGCTGCGAAGTATGACTCTGCTTTGAAGATAGACTCTGAAGCCTCTTTAGCGCGGGGTTCTGATACCTGGGTCTGATAGAGGATGCTTCCGCCAACGATTAATATTATGGCTGCAATTGCCATACCGATCTGCATTTTGTATTTAGTTACAAATGCTTCTGATTTGCTTATAACCTCTGCAGTGATGTTTGTTTCGGGCTGTTGTGTGTTCTGCTGTTTCATATTTTAAATTTTTACTATTTCTAATTGGGTATGTTTCAGTTCTGAACTGCAAAAATAATTCTTTTCTTTATAGCTTGAAAATTTCTGTCTGTTTTTTTTCTTTTCTTGGCTAAATTATCGTTATTTTCGCTCTGTTTTCTTGCCTTATTGTCTGTTAAGGGGTATTTTTGTACTATCTATTGCTGCCGTTGTTAGTGTCAGCGTAGAGTTTTAAAATTAGAACGTAAAATGTTACTCGATACAATATCCATACTCAACTATCGCAGTGTCTCCTCTGCTGAGCTTGCCTTGTCGCCGAAAATCAACTGTTTCATCGGTTGTAACGGGGTGGGTAAGACCAACTTGCTCGATGCAATCTATTATCTCTCTTTCTGCAAGAGTGCGATTGCTTCGAGCGATAGTCAGCACATAAAGCATGGCGAACCGTTTTTTATGATTCAGGGTGCTTATGTCACAGACAAGGGTTTGAATGAGGAGTTCTCCTGTGGGCTTAAACGTGGCGAGAAAAAGCAGTTTAAACGCAACAAGAAGAGTTACGACAAGCTCTCCGACCACATTGGCCTTGTGCCTTTGGTCATGATTTCTCCTGCCGATTACAACCTTATTTCGGGTGGCAGTGAAGAGCGTCGCAGGTTTATGGATGTTGTTATTTCCCAGTACGATAAGGAATACATGCTGTCGCTGATGCGCTATAACCGTGCATTGCTGCAGCGCAACGTCATGCTGCGAAGCGACCGCGAACTCGACCCTGAGATGATGGAACTGGTTGAGATGGTTATGGCGGAGGAGGCTGTTAAGGTTTATGAGGGACGTTTGCGTTTCGTGGAACGCCTTATTCCCATATTCCAGTTTTTTTATAAAGAGATTGCGGGAGTGGATGAGGTTGTTACCCTTTCGTATCGTTCGGGTCTGGCCGATGGCGATTATGCCAGACAGCTTGTGGCTTCGCGCTACGATGACCGTCGCATGGGCTATACCACAATCGGCGTTCACAAGGATGACCTGACGATGCAGTTGAATGGTTATCCCATAAAGAAGGAGGGGTCGCAGGGACAGAACAAAAGTTATCTTGTAGCCTTGAAACTGGCGCAGTTCGATTTCTTGCATTCATGCAGTGGCGAAACGCCTATCCTGTTGCTCGATGATATTTTTGATAAGCTCGATTCTCGTCGGGTGGAGCAGATTGTGCGTCTTGTTTCGGGCGAGCGGTTCGGCCAAATATTTATCACCGATGTCAATCGCGACCATATTGATTCTATTCTTGAATGTACAGATGGCGGATACAGCCTTTTCGAGGTTTCGTCAGATGGTGTTCAAATGCTTAAAGGGAAATGAAAAGAGGTGGAATAAAGTCGATAGGTGAGCTTGTGAATGCTACCTGTCGCGAGGTTGGGATAGAGACTCCCCTGAATGAGTTTCGTCTGATAAAGGCCTGGTCACAGGTGCTTGGCGAAACTGTCAGACGTTATACGGGTGATATGTACATCAGGAATCAGGTTCTTTATGTGCATGTGACCTCCTCTGTGTTGCGCCAGGAACTTATGATGAATCGTAAGATTATTGTTCGCCGTCTGAATGAGCATGTGAGGGCGCAAGTGATAACAGATATAGTTCTAAAATAATCGAAGTATACAAAAAGAGATTCAAAACCGAATCTCTTTTTTTGTTTGTTTGTGCTGGATGAACTACTAGGGTTAATATGTTGAAGCGGTTATACAACGAAAAAAGAGAAGCAGATCTCTGATTCTCTTTCCTTGAGCGGAAGACGGGACTCGGACCCGCGACCCTAACCTTGGCAAGGTTATGCTCTACCAACTGAGCTACTTCCGCAATATTCGCTTTTTCGTGAAGGAGATGAGACTCGAACTCACACGACATAATTGTCACTACCCCCTCAAAGTAGCGCGTCTACCAATTCCGCCACTCCTCCATTTTAAAGCTTCTCGCGCAGTGCCGGTGCCCAGAACAGGACTCGAACCTGCACGTTATTGCTAACACTAGTACCTGAAACTAGCGCGTCTACCATTCCGCCACCTGGGCTTGTTTGTAAGATCGCACCGACTCACGCAACAGTTTTTTTACTTTTGAGAGCGGAAGACGGGACTCGGACCCGCGACCCTAACCTTGGCAAGGTTATGCTCTACCAACTGAGCTACTTCCGCGTTTTTCTCAAATGCGATGCAAAGGTACGAGGTTTATTTGAGACTTGCAAATTTTGCGAGCATTTTTTTTGAAAAAAATAATCTTTTTTTCCTCCTTCGTTTCGCGTGTTTAGAGTAGTCGTTGATTATCAGTGTATTCTATTGTTACTCTATTTGTGGTCGAATTTCTTGAAAACCTCCAGTCTCCCATTTTTTATGCAGCGAAACTATATTTGGGCGCTCGGAATCTGTTTGCGTTATTCTACTATTTTGTATTGTGCGTATGCTAATATCAGTTTTTTTATTCCTACGTTGCGGAATTTTATCGTTGCTTTTGCATTTACTCCGCTGCCTTCTGTCTCTATCACGTCGCCAATGCCGAATCGGTTGTGTTCTATCACTTGTCCTACTCGTAATGGGTTGCCTGCTGAACTTTGCGCTGCTGTGGGCTGTGTGGGTACTCGTTGCAGCTGTCGGGGTACTATGCGGCGTGGTTCCTGTGGCTGTTGCGTTGGAGTGGTGGCAGTGGCAGTGCGTGTGCGATTGGTGAGGGCAAAGGTGGGTGTACCTGCAGGTTGTTGCGGGCGCGAAGGTTGTGTGTAGGTGTTGCTTCCTCCTGCCATGCGTATATATGCACGGTCTATCTCTTTGATGAAGCGGCTGGGGTCGCAGAAGTCAAATGAGCCGTAGCGGAAGCGGCTTTTGGCAAAAGTGAGTGTGCAGTGCTCTTTGGCTCGGGTGATGGCTACGTAGAATAGTCTGCGCTCCTCTTCAAGCTCGCGCACGGAATTTTGTGCCATGCTACTCGGCAACAGGTCTTCTTCGACGCCAACGATGAATACCGAATTGAATTCCAGGCCTTTTGCGGAGTGTATGGTCATCAGTGTTACCTTTTCGTCGCTGTTCTCCTCTTCTGACTCAAGGTCTGACATCAGTGATACTTCTGCAAGGAAATCGCTGAGCCCATTCTCTTCGTTTCCCTCCTCTAAACGGTTGGTGATAAATTCGTGTATGCCGTTCAGCAACTCATTTATGTTCTCCTGTCGGCTTTTGCCCTCTATTGTGTTGTCGCCGAATATCTCTGCGGAGATTCCGGAACGTCGTATTACCTCTACTGCCATTTCGTGGGCATTCTTGTTCTCGCTGTCGGCGATGAACTCCTCTATCATTCCTTTGAATGTGGTCAGTTTGGAGAGTGTGCCCTTGTTTGCCTTCAGATTGAACTCTTCGGGTGCGGCCAGTACACTCCAGATGCTTCTGCCTGCGGCGTTTGCAGCCTCATGCAGGTGTTTCATGGTTGTTTCACCAATGCCGCGCGCCGGATAATTGATGATGCGTTTGAGTGCCTCCTCGTCGTGGGGGTTGCAAATAACGCGGAAGTATGCCGTTACATCTTTTATCTCCTTGCGCTGGTAGAATGATAGTCCGCCGTATATGCGATAGGGTATTGCCCGTTTGCGCAATGCCTCTTCGAGTGTGCGCGATTGCGCGTTCGTGCGGTAGAGTATGGCAAAGTCGCTGTATTCAAGCCCTTCGCTGCGGCGCAGGGCGAGTATTCTATTTGCTACAATCTCGCTCTCTTCGATGTCGGAGTATGCCTGGTAGAGCATCAGAGGCTCACCTGTGCTGAGTTCCGAGAATACGTTTTTGCGTATCTGTTCGCTGTTTTTGGCTATCAGGCTGTTTGCAGCGTTGACTATGTTCTGGGTAGAGCGATAGTTTTGCTCCAGCTTGAATATTTTTGTATCTCCGTAGCGTTTGGTGAATCCCAGTATGTTGTCGATGTTTGCGCCGCGGAACGAGTAGATGCTCTGGGCGTCGTCGCCAACTACGCATACGCGGCGGCGGCTCTGTGTCAACTGCCACACAATGCAGCCTTGCACGTAGTTTGTGTCCTGAAACTCGTCGACAAGTACGTATCTGAATCGCTCTATGTATCGTTCGAGTACTTCGGGGTGTTCGTCGAACAGGTTGTAGGTGTTTATCAGGAGATCGTCAAAATCCATGGCGTTTGCCTGTCGGCAACGCTCGCAGTAGCGACGGTAGATTTCGTGTGTCGAGGGGATGCGCGAACGTTGGTCGTTCTCCATTCTGCCCGATGTACGTGTGTACTCTCGCGGGCTTATCATGTTGCTTTTTGCCGAAGATATTCGCTCTACGATGGTCGACGGCTTGTAGAGCTTCTCGTCGAGCTGCATCTCCTTTATGATGCTGCGTACAAGGCTTTTCGAGTCGGCCTGGTCGTAGATGGTGAAGTTTGGTTCGTAGCCTATGTATGCAGCCTCCCGGCGCAGGATTTTTGCAAATATACTATGGAAAGTGTTCATCCACAGCATGCGGGCTTTTGTCTCTCCCACCTGCTGTGCAATTCTTTCCTTCATCTCCTTGGCAGCCTTGTTGGTGAAGGTCAGTGCCAATATGGACCAAGGCTCGTAGCCCTGTTCCAAGAGATATGCTATTTTGTATGTCAATACCCTTGTCTTGCCGGAACCGGCGCCGGCTATCACCAGTGATGGGCCGTCGCAGTATTCCACTGCTGCAAGCTGTGATGGGTTAAGTTCTTTTTCGTAGTTGATGGCCATTTTCTTTTACTCTGCTTTTAGCTTTTACAAAGGTAAAAAAACTTTTCGAACAGAAACATATATCGCACTTTATTGTTGTTTGTGTGTGCGGTTATTCAATTTTCTCCGCAATGTTGTTGTGTTGTAAAGAATTTAGTTATGAAACTCTTGACTCTTATCCTATTATTTACTTATAAATTTTTATTTCCGATGGATACTACAACTCAGAACAAGAATGTGGGCTATCACATGCCTGTGCTTATCTATTCGAGTAATGCGCTTGCACCAATTATCAGTCAGGCAACTGTGGAGTTGCATTTCGGCAAGCATCTTCGTGCTTATATTGATAACTACAACCGTTTGGTGGCTGATTCCCGATTCGAGAATATGTCGCTGCGCGAGGTTGTTGCAAAGGCTCCCGAGGGTCCCATGCTCAATAATGCCGGTCAGGTGTTAAACCATGTGCTCTATTTCGAGCAGTTTACCCCTTATCCGCCTAAGGATAACAGGCCTAATGGGACGTTGGCAGAGGCTATTGATTTTGATTTCGGTTCTTACGATAATTTCCGTAAGATGATGGAGGATGCAGCTGCGGCATTGTTTGGCTCGGGCTGGGTGTGGCTGGCACAGGAGGCTTCGGGTCGCCTTGTTATTTTGAGTTGCAAGAATGGCGACAGCCCTGTCAGGTATAATATGATTCCTTTGTTTGGTATTGATGTGTGGGAACATGCCTATTATCTGGATTACCAGAATCGTCGTGCCGAACATGTTCATCGTCTTTGGGATATTGTCGACTGGGAGATGGTGCAGAGTCGTATGCAATTGTGAACTGCTCTTTCGCTTCAAGGCTGGTGAATGTCTGGCGGCATTGCTTGCCGGGTGCTTATAATCAGAGAAGCGGGCCCCA
>CAJGDX010000035.1 GCA_904502185.1 uncultured Bacteroidaceae bacterium
GATATATCGAAGGTCGCAAATATTGGAAAGGTTCTTCAGGTTCCAGATGGTTTCAGGGTGTAGGGCAAGTTTCTCGTCCTCCGTTTCTGTTGGAAAATTATAATAACAGCCATGTAACTGCACTTATCTGTTGCGTGGAACCCAACGGCGACACATTGTATGTTAACCGTAATATTTTACATCTGATACAGACCGGTATTTCATCGCTCACTTCCGACAATCTCATCATCAGCCCCACCGCCGGCGCTCTTTCCGTGAGTTTAGGCGCTGCCACCGATTGGTCGGCAACCCTCTACAACAGCAACGGCGTCACTGTGGCGCAGCAACAGGGCAGTGGCAGCGAAATATTCCTGCCCACCGATAGCAAAGGCACACACATACTTGTAGTTAAGGCCGGTGGCAAGGTGATGAAAAAGAAGTTGCTGCTGCGATAGTAAGGTGGATTTGCGCATGTAATGGCTAATATTTCTTAAATGCTGCATATATGGTTTGTTGTTTTGCGAAAAATATTTATATTTGGACGATATCTCAAAAGTCGAACCCGGTGGCGAGCTTATTATTAAAAATAAAGGAAGAATAAAGAAAAACAAGCATCTTACCATCGCCCAAGGTGCAAAAATGAGAATAGTTAACGGAGTAATAAATCAATAAAAGTCACTCCTATGAAACTTCTTAAGTCTTTCATTTTTTTGCTGTTGATCGCAATATCATCAGAAATGGTTGTTGCGCAGAATTATGTAATTCCCATAGGTCGCAGATATATAATGCGCAGATACAATCCTATGACCTATCCTCTTTATGGCGACCAAATTCGTTATTACGACGCTATTGGAGACACTGTAATCGATGGTAACCTATATACTTTTATCTATTCCGACTATTATGGTGAAAGTAATTTTATACGTTGGGATGGAACAAAATGTTTGAGATATATGCCTGAGACACAACGCGACACTCTTATGTTTGATGAATCGTGGGAGGTGGGCGACACAATGAGTATATACCGAGAACAAATCATTACTGAAATAGGATATATCGAAGGTCGCAAATATTGGAAAGGTTCTTCAGGTTCCAGATGGTTTCAGGGTGTAGGGCAAGTTTCTCGTCCTCCGTTTCTGTTGGAAAATTATAATAACAGCCATGTAACTACACTTATCTGTTGCGTGGAACCCAACGGCGACACATTGTATGTTAACCGTAATATTTTACATCTTATACAGACCGGTATTTCATCGCTCACTTCCGACAATCTCACCATCAGCCCCGTCGCCGGCGGTCTTTCCGTGAATTTAGGCACTGTCACCGATTGGTCGGCAACCCTTTACAACAGCAACGGAGTGACTGTGGCGCAGCAACAGGGCAATGGCAGTGAAATATTCCTGCCCACCGATAGCAAAGGCACACACATTCTTGTGGTTAAGGCCGGTGGCAAGTTGGTGAAAAAGAAGGTGTTGCTGCGATAGAGGGTGGATTTGCGCATGTAATGGCTAATATTTCTTAAATGCTGTATATATGGTTTGTTGTTTTGCGAAAAATATTTATATTTGGGCGATATCTAAAAAGTCTAACTTAGAAACTGTTTAAATTTCTTTCGTAAAAAATGATTACATTGACCGCGAGTTGTGCTTGCCTTTTTATGCTCTTTTTTGTCTGTTTTACCATTTTTCGCAGTTACATAGCCCGCTATGCGCCTTTGAAAAATAAATAAACATCCTAAAAAAGACCTATAAAAATTTCAAGGACATAAATTTAAACAGCTTCTTAAATATTTTTGTCATGAAAAAGTATTTGTTATTAATTTTTGCAATGTCTATTGCAGCAACAGTAAACTCACAGCTCTTGGTTGACTCTTTGGGAAATATAGGCATAAAAGCCGGCGATTCGATTGTAAAATCCACAGTTTCCATAAATTCAGCAGGTGATAACACTTACGATTTCTATTTACAATCCGACAGAGCAAACGGAATGTATATCAACAACACCAACGGCAATTACAATGGAACATCATACGGCCTGCGAGTATATAACACCTCCAATCACCGAGGAATATCAACCACAGCCTATGGCGTATATTCCGAAGTAAACAACAACATATCCACCGGCAACGATGTCGTATATGCCCTCTTCGGACAAGCCACCAGAGGACAACACGTCTATGGCACATTCGGTCGTGTCCTCAGCTCCAACATCACCTCCGGTGCCGGAATCTGTGGCTCAATAGATCAGCTCAACCCCAACATCTCCGGCATCTATGCCGGCTATTTCAATGGCGCAGTATATTCCACCGACACCATCTACGCCCCATATTTTTATATGCCCGTTACAAACAATGACACCCCCGAACCACTTCCCGAGCCCGAACCCGAACCGGCATCATATTCAGCCACAAGCACCTCAGGAGCAAGCATCCTTAACAACCTCATTCAAGTAAAAGCCGTAAAATACAACACCGCAACCGCAGCAGCCGGCACAGCCAGCACCGCAGCAACCATCTCCTCAGATGCCGCCGTAAAATACGGAATCGACATAACCACACTGATGCAACAATTCCCCGGCACCATCGCCATCAATGCCGAAGGCGACACCTGTGTCGACTATTTCAGCCTGATTCCCGTTCTGCTTCAAGCCATAAAAGAGCTGCAAGTAAAAGTAGCCTCTCTTAAAGAAAACAGCAACAGCAACCTATTAGAGTATTCAGGCAAACCCAACGGCACAACAGAACTCAGTTCTTCAAATGTAGATGCCACCATCGTAGCAAGCCTGTCGCAGAACACCCCCAACCCCTTCAGCGAAGCAACAACCATCGCCTTTACACTACCACAAAGTGTGAAAGAGGCAATGATATGCATCTACGACATGAACGGCACACAACTAGAACAAATCGACATAGTAGAACGTGGCGCTTCATCCGTGCAGATAGACGGCTACAAACTAAATGCCGGCATGTATCTCTATTCACTCATAGCCGACGGCAATGTAATAGACACAAAAAGAATGGTGCTGACAAAGTAATAGTTGTCACTGCTTAAATAAAAAAATGAATATAAATTTAAAAGTAGTGAGCTATGAAAAGGAATAAATACATGTTGTCGTTTTATTTGTTATTCACTTTGTGTTTTTTGCACGCTTTGAACAATTATGCAGATGATAACCCATTTAAAATAGCATATTCTGTCCAATCATATTCTAATATCGATGTATCATTTTCAGTTACTGACACAATGGATATTTCCAATATTTGTGGAGCTATAAATGGATTTTCGTTAGATTGTGAAATTATCAGAGCAAATAAAAATAGTTTCGTAAGAATACTATTAGAAGATACATCAGGCAGAAATTTTCTTGTCCTTGAAAATGATAAATATCGTAACAATAGCGATACGATAAAATATGTCGGATATTGTGAAGAAACAGCATCTTTAAATAGTTTAACCCCTAAATATCTAAAGATTTACATAAAAGATGCAATTGTTAATATTGAAAAGATTAAATATTCTCCAATTGCGACCAATTCTCCACTTGATTATGCTGCAGATATGATAAATGCAGATACAATAAAGAAGAGGCAGGTAAAGCAGATAGTTGATAATATAAATAAATATAATAGCGATAATGACAAATTGTGGAGTGCCGGTGTCACAAATGTTTCATTGATGAATTATGAAACAAAGAAAAGAGTTCTCGGTATACACCATGATGCTTGTGATACAGATGGCATTGAATTTTATATTGGTGCTTTGTATGAAATAGGTGAACAAAATGATACAGTTGAAAGTGTTGATACAGATAGTGTTGATTTTGCGTATTCGTATGTTGAAGAATTTGATTGGCGCAATAGGCACGGAAAAAATTGGATGACGAGTTGCAAACATCAGGGTAATTCCGGCTATTGCGTTGCGTATAGCATAAATTCTGTGTTAGAAGCTCTTACAAATTTATATTACAATAAAAAGATGGATATAGATTTATCAGAGCAAGATATAGTATTTAATTATGCGAGGCATTATAAAAAAGATTCATTGAATGATTGTTACGAATTTGGAATAGATGAACGGACTGCATTGGAAGAAATTAAATTGCATGGTGTGATAGACGAGGCTTCTGCTCCGTTGATAGATAGTCTAAAAGTTGCAGTACCACCTCAACGAAATGATAGTGTGGAATGTTTATCCTTTAAAGATTTTGGAGATGTTTTACACCATCCTAATAATATTAATGGGATAAAATCGGCATTAATTTACAAGGGACCATTGATAAGTGGATTTCGTGCAGGTAAAATGAGACACGCAATGGCTTTGGTAGGTTATCATACAATAAAGGTAGGAGATACTATTAATCATGTAACAACAGAATATAATGGAGCAGCTGTAATTAAAGAAAGGGATGGACGTGTGGGAAAAACATATTGGGTTTTTAAAAATAGTTACGGAGAGGATTTTGGAAGGAATGGATATATGTATGTATTGTTTAATGACTTGTCAAAAATGTTTACTCCAGCTATAATTTATACTCCTATATATAGTTTGTTGTATTCAGATGATGATATCGTTTGCTCTGACAACGATGGTGATGGTTATTATTTTTGGGGAATAGGCGATACTAGACCATCGAACCTACCTGAGTGGGCACCAAGGTATGCCGATGGTGATGATTCTAATCCTAAATATGGGCCAATTAATTATGGTAACGTAGGTTATGGGTCATTACTGGAAATCAATCCGGACAAGAAAGATACGATATTCATAACAGAAGAAACAGATTGGGACAAAGAAAACTATATATGGCAACATATTGTTATAAAAAATGAAGGAATTTTAAATATAAAATCAAATGTGAAATTTTATAAAGGGGTTAATATAATAGTTGAAAATGGAGGACAATTAGTTGTAGATGCCGGTTATATGGAAAATCCTAATATAAAAGTCGAACCCGGTGGCGAGCTTATTATTAAAAATAAAGGAAGAATAAAGAAAAACAAGCATCTTACCATCGCCCAAGGTGCAAAAATGAGAATAATTAACGGAGTAATAAATCAATAAAAGTCACCCCTATGAAACTTCTTAAGTCTTTCATTTTTTTGCTGTTGATCGCGATATCATCAGAAATGGTTGTTGCGCAGAATTATGTAATTCCCATAGGTCGCAGATATATAATGCGCAGATACAATCCTATGGTCTATCCTCTTTATGGCGACCAAATTCGTTATTACGACGCTATTGGAGACACTGTAATCGATGGTAACCTATATACAATACTTAGATACAATAATGATGAAGATAATTATATTCGATGGAATGGTAAAAAGTGTGTGAGATATTATCCTGAGAAAGGGCGTTATACTCTTGTATTCGATGAATCGTGGCAAGTTGGTGATGCAACAACGATAAGCGATTGGAATGGCAATGGTTTGCTTCGTGTAACAGAAATAAGTGAATTACAAGGTCGTAAACTTTGGAATGTGGGTAATTCCCAACAACTATGGCTTCAAGGTGTAGGCGGCTTGTGGCATCCTATTTTTGACCTCGACTTCAATACACCGAACAGTTGGGCAAACGTACTTATCTGTTGCGTGGAAGCCAACGGCGACACATTGTATGTCGATCGTGATAATTTACATCTTATACAGACAGGAATTTCATCGCTCACTTCCGACAATCTCATCATCAGCCCCACCGCCGGCGCTCTTTCCGTGAGTTTAGGCGCTGCTACCGATTGGTCGGCAACCCTTTACAACAGCAACGGAGTGACCGTGGCGCAGCAACAGGGCAGTGGCAGCGAAATATTCCTGCCCACCGATAGCAAAGGCACACACATTCTTGTGGTTAAGGCCGGTGGCAAGTTGGTGAAAAAGAAGGTGCTGCTGCGATAGAGGTGTATTACGCAATACTGCATATTGCATAATATATAAAAATTTAGAGCATCCCGGAGTGTGAAGTGAAACCCAAAGGTTTTTGTCCAAACTTTGGGGTTCACTTCACTTTTGAACTCCTCTGTCTTCAAAAACAAGTTTTTGATAGGCCTCTCAAACTCGGCACTCCTTCGGAAAGGGAGTTAGTTCCAACCATTGCACTCAAATTTGCATCAACAAAGGAGTAGGGGCTTATACAAGCTTAAATGTCGAATTTTAAAAGGGTTAAATATGTTTACGGGACATCAATAATAAAATTACTATAAAAACCGCCGATTAATCTGTGATTGTAAATAAAAATAAGTAACTTTAACCCAATTTGAACAACACAATCCAATATACTATGAAAAAACATATTCTTACCGCAATGTTCGCTACGCTCTCGTTAGGCATAGGCGCACAAACATTCAACGAGTGGAAAGACCCACGTATAAACGAAGTGAACCGCGCTCCCATGCACAGCAACTACTTTGCTTACGAAACGGCAGAGGCTGCGGCTGTTGCCCAAAAAGAGCAGTCGGTCAACTATATGACTCTCAACGGCGACTGGAAATTCGTTTGGGTGCAGAATTCCGATGCCCGTCCTACCGATTTCTGGAAAAAGGATTATGAGGACAGCAGTTGGGGAACAATGCCCGTTCCAGGCTTGTGGGAACTAAACGGCTACGGCGATCCCATATATGTGAACATAGGCTACGCATGGCGCAACCAGTTCCGCAACAATCCCCCCGAAATTCCCGTGGAAAATAACAATGTTGGCAGTTACCGCCGCGAGATTGTGGTTCCTGCCGACTGGAAAGGCAAGGAGATAATCGCCCACTTCGGCTCTGTCACATCCAACATCTACCTGTGGGTGAACGGCAAATTCGTCGGATACAGCGAGGACAGCAAGCTCGAAGCGGAATTCGACCTCACACGCTACCTTAAACCGGGCGAGAAGAACCTCATTGCATTTCAGGTGTTCCGCTGGTGCGACGGTACATACCTCGAGGACCAGGACTTCTTCCGTTACAGCGGTGTAGGACGCGACTGCTATCTCTATGCCCGTAACAAGAAACGCATCGAGGATATACGCATCACCCCCGACCTCACCGACAACTACACAAACGGTACACTTGCCATCGACCTCAAACTCAAAGGCAGCGGCAAGGTAGAGCTTAAACTCACCGACGCCGAGGGCAAGTGCATTGCCGAAACAACTACCGACGGAAAAAAACAGGTTGTAATGCAGGTTGCCAACCCCAACAAGTGGACAGCAGAAACCCCCTACCTCTACACACTGACAGCCACCATGCAGGGCAGCGGCGAATATATTCCCGTTAATGTGGGCTTCCGCAAGATAGAGCTTAAAAACTCACAGTTGCTTGTCAACGGTCAACCCATCCTCATAAAGGGTGCCAACCGTCACGAACTCGATCCCGATGGCGGCTACGTCATCTCACGCGAACGCATGTTGCAGGATATACAGATAATGAAACAGTTCAACATCAACGCTGTGCGCACCTGCCACTATCCCGATGACAACTACTGGTACGACCTGTGCGACAAATATGGTATTTATATGGTAGCCGAGGCAAACCTGGAATCTCATGGAATGGGCTACGGCGACCACACTCTCGCCAAACGTGACGACTATACAAAAGCACACATGGAGCGCAACCAGCGCAACGTACAGCGCAACTTCAACCACCCCAGCATCATTTTCTGGTCGCTTGGCAACGAAGCGGGTTATGGTCCCAACTTCGAGGCTGCCTACGATTGGGTGAAGGCCGAAGACCCCTCACGTCCTGTCCAGTACGAACGTGCAGGCTACGAGGGCAAGACCGACATCTACTGCCCCATGTACGCCGACTACAACTGGAGCGAGCGTTACTGCAGCGACGACAAATACACAAAACCCCTTATCCAGTGCGAATATGCCCATGCCATGGGTAACTCGCAGGGAGGCTTCAAAGAGTATTGGGAACTTATACGCAAATTCCCCAAATATCAGGGAGGCTTCATCTGGGACTTCGTCGACCAGTCGATACGTTGGAAAGGCAAGGATGGCAAGATGATATATGCCTATGGCGGCGACTTCAACCGCTTCGATGCCAGCGACATAAATTTCTGCGACAACGGACTCATCAGCCCCGACCGCGTTCCCAATCCTCACATGTACGAAGTGGGATACTACTATCAGAATATATGGGCTACACTCACCGATGCAGCTAAAGGCGAGATTGAGGTATATAACGAGAACTTCTTCCGCGACCTCTCGGCATACTACATGGAGTGGACTATGCTGAAGAACGGTACTCCCGTGCGCAGCGGTCGCATCGAGAATATCAATGCTGCACCGCAGCAGCGTACAAAGATTAACATTGCTGCCGGCACCACCCCCGACGCCGAATGGTTGCTTAACGTAACCTTCCGCCTTAAAAACCGCGAGGATCTGCTTCCTGCCGGTTATGCAGTAGCCAAGAACCAGTTGCGCCTGACAGATGCTCCCGCAGCAGACATGGAACTGAAAAACATTACAGTCAGCAACATTGCTCCCACCATACCTGTGATAAAAGACAACGACTATCGTTACCTTATAGTTGCAGGCGAGAATTTCAGAATTGAATTTGACAAGCACAGCGGCTACATGACAAAATACAATGTCGAAGGTGTGGAGATGATAAAAGAGGGCGAAAAACTGAAGCCTAACTTCTGGCGCGCCCCCACCGACAACGACTTTGGTGCCAATCTGCAATATCGCTACCGCGTATGGCAGAACCCCTCGATTCGCCTTAAAGAGCTTAAACGCAACATCGAACAGGGGCAGGCAGTGGTTGAGGCACGCTACGAAATGCCCGACGTCAAGGCCACACTCGTTATAAAGTATGTTGTAAACAACGCAGGTGCTGTGAAAATAACACAAACGATGACTGCCGACAAAGAGGCAAAGGTCAGCGACATGTTCCGTTTCGGTGTGCAGTTGCCCATGCCCTACGATTTTGAAACAGTAGAATATTATGGCCGTGGTCCCGGCGAGAACTATGCCGACCGCAAGGGTTGCGCCGACTTTGCAATCTACCGTCAGAGTGTCGACGAACAGTTCTATCCCTACATCCGTCCCCAGGAGAATGGCACACGCAGCGACCTCCGCTGGTGGCGTGTACTCAACGCAGCCGGTCGTGGTGTAGAGATTACAGCCGAAGCGCCCTTCTCGGCATCGGCTCTTCACTACACGATAGAGTCGCTTGACGAGGGTATGCGCAAAAAGCAGGGACACTCGCAGGAGGTAGCAAAGGCCGACCTTACCAACCTCTGCATCGACAAGGCACAGATGGGACTGGGCTGCATCAACAGCTGGGGAGCATTGCCTCTGTCCGAATATCGCTTGCCATACAAGGATTACAGCTTCACATTCATCATCCGTCCTGTGAAATATGCCATCCGCATCGAGTAATTTAAATACGAATTAACACAAACACGAAAACAATACTGAACTATGACAAATTACAGTTTTATGAGTATGTTCAAGAAATATGTTTCTGCCAGCACGTTGTTGGTCATAGGCGCGGTGTTGGCGTTGATATTCGCTAACACCTCGTTGAAGGATGGATATTTCGCTTTTTGGCAAAACCATGTCTCTATTTCAGTTGGCGACTTCAACTTCTTCAGCCACAATGGACACAGCATGACAGTGATGGAGGTCATCAATGACTTTCTGATGGCACTCTTCTTCCTGTCCGTAGGTCTTGAAATCAAACGTGAATTTCTGGTGGGCGACCTCTCTTCTCCCAAAAAGGCTATGCTCCCCATCATTGGCGCCTTTGGCGGAATGATATTCCCTGTGCTGGTCTTCTGGTTGCTCTGCCCCGACAATGCAGACATGCAGCGTGGTCTTGCCATTCCTATGGCTACCGATATTGCCTTCTCGCTGGGTGTGCTTGCAGTGTTCAGCACACGTGTACCGACAGGTCTTAAAGTCTTTCTGGCGGCACTTGCAGTAGCCGACGACCTTGGAGGCATCATAGTAATCGCCCTCTTCTACTCATCGGAACTCTTCACCGACTATCTGTTCATGTCACTTATATGTGTGGTAATAATGGTTATCGGAAACAAGTGCAAGGTACACAACAAATTCTTCTACCTTATTATTGGTCTTGTACTGTGGTACACAATGCTCAATTCGGGCATACACGCCACCATCGCAGGTGTAATAACCGCCTTCTGCGTTCCCTCTACACTGCAACATGGAACGGGCTACTACCTTAAACGCATCAAGGAGAACATCAATAGTTTCCCTGTGATAAATGCAGGAAAAAAGAGTACCATCATACTCAGCCACGAAGAGATTAACAAACTGAAAAGCGTTGAGTCGGCAGCCGATAAGCTCATCAGTCCCTTGCAGGATCTTGAGGACAATCTGCACTCACTCATCGGTTATGTGGTTATTCCTCTCTTTGCCTTTGCCAATGTAGGTATCGACTTCTCCGAAATGAACATCAGCTGTCTTTTCGCAGGTGTGGGACTTTCGGTTATGGCAGGTCTTGTAATCGGTAAGTTCGTGGGAGTGTTGCTCTTCTCATGGACAGCCGTGAAACTGGGTGTTGTCACACTGCCTCAGGGCTCAGACTGGAAATCATTCTCAGGTGTCTGCGCGTTGTGCGGTATCGGACTTACAGTCTCAATCTTCATTGCCGACCTCTCCTATTCGTCGCTCTCGGGCAACGGTGCGCAGCTGCTCAACGAGGCAAAGGTGGGTATTCTCTGCGGTTCGCTGATTTCAGCTCTGTTCGGTTGTATATTGCTGCAGATGTTCTTGCCCAAGGCGCAAAATGTGACTGCTGTAAATAATAAAACTTCGAAAAACAATAAGTAATATACTATGAAAGCAATTAAGAAAATACTACTGGGTGCTTCGCTTGCGGCAGTAGTTTCATGTGGCGATTCTGCGCAGTGCGGTACAGCCGCCGACAATGGTGGCAATGCGGTGATAGAGACAATCATGGCACGTCGCAGCATACGCAAATACAAACCCGGCACAGTCGACCGCGAAACAATGACCCGGATACTCGAATGTGGCATTAATGCTCCCAACGGACAGAACAAGCAGTCGTGGGAGGTGCGTGTGGTTGATAATCCCGAAACAATGGAGGAGATTAAGCAGATGATGGCTGCTGCCTATCCTGCCGACGATGCCAAAAGAGTGACAGGCTGCTTCCGTGGTGCCCCCGTGATGGTCTTTATCGCTCGTGACCTCTCCTACGATTTTTCGGCATACGATTGTGGACTTATGGCCGAAAATATGATGCTTTCCGCCACTTCACTGGGTGTAGGTTCCATCTGTCTGGGCAGCCCCGTGCGTTTCATCAACGACAGCGAAGCGCGCACTCCTGTGTACGGTAAATTGGGATTTTCGCCCGGATATGAGCTTGCGCTTTGTGTAGGCTTCGGATATGCCGACGAAGCACCCGATGCCAAGCCTCGCGACCGTTCAAAGTATAAATTCGTAGACTAAATCTATGTGTAGAATAAAACCAAAAGTGTCAGAACCCGGTTCTGACACTTTTGGTTTATTTATGAAGTTAATCTGTTACAGTTTAAGTCCGTTGAGCAGGTTAAGATAAATCTCCATTCCTTCGCGAATTTCGCTCAGTTTTATAAACTCGTTGGCGGTGTGCGAACGTGACGATTCACCGGGGCCCATCTTCAGGCAGGGAACGCCGGAAATAAGTGCCTGGTTGGAGAGTGTGGGCGAACCGAAGGGTTTGCGTCCAAGTTCCACTGCACGACGCACCAGCGGATGCTGCTGCTCTATCGATGAAGAGTTCAGACGCAACGAGCGGGGCTTGACCTCAGATTTTACATTTTCGGAGATAATCTCCACAAGCTCCTTGTTGCTGTAACATTCGTTGCTGCGCACGTCTACAACATATTTGCACACGTCGGGAACAACATTGTGCTGTGTGCCTGCATTTATCTGCGTAACGCTCATCTTGACAGCACCAAGCAGGGGCGATACTTCGGGGAAGACAAATGTGCGGAACCACTCGACGTCGGGCAGTGCCTCGTAAATGGCATTTACGCCCTCGTTGCGTGCGGCATGTCCCGAACGTCCATGTGCAGTGCAGTCAAGCACCATAAGTCCCTTTTCGGCAATTGCAGGGTGCATGCCTGTGGGCTCGCCAATGATGGCGCAGGAGATTGGCGGCAACATTGGCAGCACCGACTCTATGCCATCCTTGCCCGATACCTCCTCTTCGGCAGATGCAAGAAATATAAGGTTGTACGACTGCTCGGCCGCACAAAGTTTGTAAAATACATGAAGCATAGTCACCAACGAGGCACCATCGTCGTTGCTGCCGAGTCCGTAGAGGCAATCATCCTCCACCACGGGAGTGAAAGGCGATTTTGTCCATGCGGCAACAGGCTTCACTGTGTCGATGTGCGCATCGAGCAGCAGGGTAGGACGCGAGGCATCGTAACCCGGAGCAATGCACCAAATGTTGTTCAAGTGGCGATGCACTGTTCCCAGAAATGGGGCGCTACGCTCAATATATGATTGCAGCTTGTCGGCTGCAGCACTCTCGTCGCGGCTGACAGATGGCGTGCTGATGAGAATTTTCAGCAGCCCGACAGCCTGTTCAACATCATTTTTTGTAATTTCCATCTCTTCTATATCAAATTCAGAAGCAAAATTAGTACAGCAAAATCGAATTCGCAAATTTAGAATCGAAATTCAGCAATTCGGCACAATTGAAACGAATCGCAAAAATTTGCACCCGACCCTAATATGTTGTACCTTTGCAAAGAAACAGAATAAGAGACGAAAATGATAACAGCCGACCAACTGAAAGATATAAAAGAGAGGACTGCTGCCCTTAAGCAGTACCTCGGAATAGATGAAAAAATAATCCAGGTAGAGGAGGAGCAGCTGCGTACACAGGCTCCGGGCTTCTGGGACGACGCCAAGGCAGCCGAGGCCCAGATGAAAAAGGTAAAATCGCTCCAGGGATGGGTCGATGGCTACAAGGCGGTTTACAATCTCACCGAAGAGGTTGAGATTGCCATGGAGATGTTCCGCGAAGAGGCAGTCACCGAAGAAGAGGTAGACGATGCCTATGCACGTGCCCTTGCTGCCATCGAGGAACTGGAATTGAAAAACATGCTTCGTCAGGAGGCCGACTCCATGAGCTGCGTGCTGAAGATAAACTCAGGTGCAGGTGGAACAGAAAGCCAGGACTGGTCGGAAATGCTCATGCGCATGTATATGCGCTGGGCCGAAGCCAACAAATACAAGCTCTCTACCATAAACCTTCAGGAGGGTGACGAGGCTGGTATAAAGACTGCCACCATTCAGATTGACGGACCCTTTGCCTACGGCTATCTTAAAGGCGAGAATGGCGTTCACCGTTTGGTTCGCGTATCGCCCTACAATGCTCAGGGCAAGCGTATGACCTCGTTTGCATCAGTGTTTGTTACCCCGTTGGTGGACGATACTATCGAGATTGTCATCAATCCAGCACTGCTCTCGTGGGACCTTTTCCGCAGTGGTGGAGCCGGTGGACAGAATGTCAACAAGGTGGAATCGGGTGTGCGTCTGCGCTATCAGTATAAAGACCCCGACACAGGCGAAGAGGAAGAGATTCTCATCGAGAACACCGAGACCCGCGACCAGCCCAAGAACAAGGAGAAGGCTCTTGCACTGCTCAAGTCACAGCTCTACGACAAAGAACTGAAGAAGCGTCAGCGCGAAAAGGACAAGATAGAGGCTGGCAAAAAGAAAATCGAGTGGGGCTCACAGATAAGAAGCTATGTGTTCGACGACCGTCGCGTGAAGGACCACCGCACAGGACATCAGACCTCTGACGTTGGTGGAGTGATGGATGGAAAAATCGACGGATTCATTAAAGCCTATCTGATGGAATTTGCCGAGGAGGCACAATAAACTGCAAGCATCATGGCACTCGAAATTGAACGCAAATTCCTTGTGACCAACGAGAGCTATCGTACGATGGCTTTCCGTTCGGACAAGATAGCCCAGGGCTATCTGTGCCGCCAGAATGGTAACTCGGTCAGGGTAAGAATAAGAGACGGCAAGGGTATACTCACCATCAAAGGCCCTTCGCTCGACGGCGGACTCAGCCGTTACGAGTGGGAAAAGGAGATTCCTTTGCAGGAGGCCGAAGAGTTGATGCTGTTGTGTACAGATGCACTGATAGACAAACGCCGTTACCTTGTAAAATGTGGCAACCACGTCTACGAGGTCGACGAGTTTTACGGCGATAATCAGGGTCTTGTGGTTGCCGAGATTGAGCTTCAGGACGAGAATGAGCAGTTTGAAAAACCCTCATTTCTGGGAGAAGAGGTGACGGGCGACAAAAAGTATTACAATTCGCACCTTACCCGTTTCCCCTACAAGTATTGGGATAAATGCAAGGAGTAATTTCAACTATTGCGATAAACAGAAACAGCGGCTATTTGCCGCTGTTTCTGTTTTCTTTGAACTTTCTCACCCATGGGAGAAGAATGAATTTTGCGAAGAAAAGTGCAAAAACTACTCCTATCGAGTTGAATATGAAATCATACCAATCCATGCCTCGGTAAGCGGTCATTGTTCCCTGTGCTACCTCAATGACTCCGCCGAAAATGATTGGTGCCACCACAGCCAACAGAAATACTCTTATTCGGCTCACCGACTCGTGCGACCAGAAATACTCCAGCCACACGACCGAGCAAAAGCCTGCGTACATGCAGAAATGTGCAAGCTTGTCGATGTTGGAAATGTCGATGATATTCTCCTGTGGCGGCTTGAAGAACGATAGGAACAATATGGCTGCCACCACCAGTAGCGACAGAGGGTAACGCCTGATGAATCTTATGATAGAAAATGGTTTATTCTTCATTGTATTGAAGTGATATTTATGTATTTTTGTGCAGAAATAGGTCGCATGAGCGACAAAAGTACACAAAAAGCCGCTTAACGGCTCTCGATTAATTTTTTTTAATGATACGCAAACTGTTATATTTCCCTAAAAACCAACGTCGGGGCATTTTTGTATTCATTCTGTTGGTAATGCTTGCAGCCATTTTAATCCATTTTTTATAAAGCGAGTCAAATTTAAGGGGGTACGATATTTTGTTTTTTAATATAAATTCGTATCTTTCAACCACTTTTCGATGCAAAAACTATAAAAACCATATAAAAATGAAGAAACAATTACTATTGACACTGGCAACGCTTCTCTGTTGTACTCTCGCATGGGGACAATACTCAAAACCCGAAACAGGAAAAGTGTATAGGGTGCTCAACCCCCACAGAAATAACAAATACATGATTGCCAACTACAAAAACAACACAATCGGAGCAGTTGACAAAAATGAAAAAGCCTACGAGCAGATGTGGATTCTCGAAAAGGCAGGCGACAACAGCGTGTACATAAAGAACGGACTCACCGGACAGTATATACAGCATGTGACAAAAAACTCGGAGCTTTCCAAACTGGCCGGGACACCAAAAGAGTTCTTTATCAAAGAGAACCAATACAATAAAGGATATTATAATATTTTTACAACCAGCACCGGCACAAGATGCTTGCACACAAGCCCCTCGTACGAGGTAGTCGGATGGACACCATCGACCACAAGTGGCAAAATTGACGCCAGCGAGTGGCTGTTCGAGAATGTAGCCGTAAGCATCGACGTGCTCGCCGAGCAACAAGAGAAGTTCCGCGAGCAGATTGCGATTATCAAAAATGCCGAAAATTACAACGCCACACTTGCACAAATATTCACAGACTATTCGTGCAGCGAACTTAAGGGAACATATGCAGCCATGAGCGACAGCGAACTGCTCGAAGCGACAAAAGAGTTACCCGACGTAATTCGCAATATGGCATTGAAGATAAAGAACGACTCTTGGGGCAAGCGCGAGAAAGAGTTCCGCATCAGAGAGTATAAGGCATATTCCGATCCCGGTGAATGGGAAGAAATTTTGCAGACCAACCCCTACTCGCGACTGAACAACCCCACAGGTATCTACGGAAACTCCCACGACCTTCTCTATATTTTCGTCGAGGGCGAACTTAAGGATGGTGCATTCCTCGGGATCGAAGAGATTTTGAGTACCAACACCAGCGGTGTTCTCGATACACTGAAGGTGGGTCTCAATATCGTTCCTATAAGCTACGACCTCTCGAACCTCTTCATCCGTTACGAGGTCAATACCCACAACAGTGGCAAGGTGCTCGCCGACTTCCCCAATCTTAAAATCCACATCGAGAATGGAATCGTCAACGGTTTCTTCGACAAAGCCACCCACACAGACGAAGATTGGCGCGATATTACACAGAATCTTGCTACTCACCCTGTGATTCAGGTGAAGGGCGACCGCAACATCTACCACATGGAGAAGAAATGGATAACCGCTTCCAATTGCTGTAAGAACACCATCACCGATGCCATCGGATGGTGGGACGACATGCTCAGGTGGGACCACGAACTTATGGGATGGGACAAAGGCATCTACGGTGTCAAGTTCAACAACCTGCACTGTGCCATCACCCTCGACGATGACAAAACCTATATGGCTTCTACCGGCTATCGCACACAGTATCATGTGAGCGTAATATACAAAATTCTCAATTACAACACTCTGATGTCAAACCACGACAATGTGTGGGGTCCCGGTCACGAGGTTGGTCACTTCAATCAGGCCTCGATAGAGGTTATGGGTACGAGTGAAATCAGTGCCAACTTCTTTGCTAACTACACGATGTACAAGATGGGTAGATATATGTCACGTGGCGACACCCTTGGCGGACTGTTCAACGACTTTAAAGAGGGCAGAGCATGGCCAACCGTTTTGGGTGAAGTGAAAATGAGAATGTGGTGGCAGCTCTACCTCTATTTCCACATGGCAGGTAACGACACAGAGTTCTACCCCAAATTGTTTGCTCTTTTGCGTGAGAATGGTATCGACCCATCGCCCACACATGTGCAGGGCGACAAGGATATTCTGCACTTCGCCGAGAAATGTTGCGAGGCTGCAAATATGGACCTTACCAACTTTTTCAAAGTGTGGGGATTCTTCCATCCTATGGACAAATTGCTCGGCAAAGAGTATACAAGCAAAGATCTTACTGTGACACAGGCTATGCTGAACAAGACACTCGCAAAAATGGCATCATATAGCCGTAAGGCTCCTGCCATCGAGTTTATAGAGGACCGAATCGAACCCATTTTGCGCACCGACGGAGGAAGCGGCTATAAAGAAAAGAGTGCATATTCTGTAGGTCAGTGTGGCGACGTAGGTCAGTATACACTCTACGACGTGAACGGCTCGCCCGAGGCTACAGGCTACTCATACACCAAGGTGGGCAAGACCATCATCATCGAGAAGGGTAGCGGCGCTGTCGGCTTCAAGGTCTACAACGGCAAAGGCGAATACAAGGCCCTCTCCAACAAATTTAAGTTCACCATCCCCGAGGCTCTTGCAGCCGACCCCGGCATCAGAATTGTAGCCGCCGAAGGTGACGGCGACGAGGTTGAACTCCAACCCTACTACAGGAGTGGCAAGGATGCCGAGCTCAAGGCACTTAAATATGCACTTTCGACCACCGATTACTACATTAAAAATACAGATACCTACGGTACCAAAGTGGGCAGTTACTATGCTCATAAATTAGCCCGTCTGAAAGAACTCAAGGAGGCAGCTCAGGCAGCAGTCACCAATGGCGACGAAAGTGCTCACACCTACGGCGAATACCTTACTCTCATCGACGACGAACTTGATAAAATATATACATCAAATTCGGTTATCAAGGTTCAGCCCATGAACTATTACACCATCAGTTGTCGCAATAGTTCCAACAACTCACTGGAGGCAACCTCTACCGGAGTCAGAGTGAGCAAGGGTGGTGCTTCGCAGAACAGCAAAAAGTGGCAGTTTGTAACCGAGGACGACAGTCTTTATTATCTCCGAACCAAAGATGGTGTTTACATTGCCACAATGCCTGATAATGAGACTGCTAAGACGACAACCTCGGCCTCTTCGGCTGCCAAGTTCCGCGTGGTGTCACTCGAGAACGGATACCTTTACATGGAACTCGACAATGTACACGGCGGTTGTATCGCCGTTAAATCGGATAACAGTGTCTGTGGTAAGGATTTCAGATCGACCGACAGTTGGTGGATTATAAAAACCACAGAAAACAACCAGGTAAAATATGACACTCAGCTGCTCGACTCTATGATAGCTGTTGCCGACAGTGTCGTAGCCGAAATACTCGACAGCGAGAAACTTGCATCGGGAGTCTACGCTTTCAACGACAACGTTCTTGTAAAAGATGGCTCTGCGATGGAAGTTGCCAAAGCATTCGTAGCTCTCTTGGCTACAGCCAGGGACATCCGCGCTAATGGTGGTGCCGAGGATTATCGTCCCACAGCCGAGCAGTTGCAGTCATCTGTTGTAGCTCTCAACGCTGTTTGTTCAATAATTCCCAAATACCCCGGCAGTGCTTCCGACGGCATCACATGGTACTATGTGCGCAACAACGACACCGGCAAATATTTGTCAGTGGAGCTTGTTACAAAACGCTACCTCGGCTACATGATGCAGAGCGACCAGAAACGTGACGACAGCATGCTCTGGGCATTCATCCCCACCGGTAACACCAACGAATACTACATCTACAATGCCGGCACAGGTTGCGCGCTCATGGGTGCTTCAAACATCGAGGCTCTCGGTGGCAGCCAGGCACTTGCCTACACACTCGACCTCGACACAGCAGCCCTCGGCTTCAGCATCGGCACAGGCGGCAAGTATATCTACGGCACATCTACCTATCTTAAGATGAACACAAA
>CAJGDX010000036.1 GCA_904502185.1 uncultured Bacteroidaceae bacterium
AGAGGATAGATGTATTCTCAGCAACCTCAGCACCGAACTTGTCAGCAATTACTGAACGGATGTAAGCGTGGATCTCTTCAGCTTGCTCGGGAGTAGCTGTAAGACCTGTACCGATAGCCCATACGGGTTCGTAAGCGAGAACGATTTTTGAGAAGTCCTCAGCTGAGAGGTCGAAGAGTGAACCTGCGAGCTGATCGAATACTACCTGGTTCTGAACACCCTGCTGACGCTCCTCGAGAACCTCACCGATGCAGAAGATAGGTGTAAGACCGTTTGCAAGAGCAAGCTGAACTTTCTCTTTGAGAATTTCGGGAGTCTCGTGGTAGTAAGCACGACGCTCTGAGTGACCGAGGATTACATATTTTGCACCTGTTGAAGCAACCATTTCTGCTGATACTTCACCTGTGTATGCACCTGATACCTTGTCTGCACAGTTCTCAGCACCAACGCCGATGATAGCAGCGTCAACAGCGGGAACAACAGATGCGAGGTGGATAAAAGGTGTGCAGATTACTACATCACAATTGGGTTTGTCAGCTGTAAGAGCTGCGTTAAGTTCTTTTGCAAGAGCGATACCTTCCTGAAGGTTCTTGTTCATTTTCCAGTTTCCTGCAACAATGTTCTTTCTCATTTTTCTTAAATTTAGTAGTTTGTATTAATTGATAGTTTGTTTATCATTTTCTGTTTTTGTGTCGGACTCGGCCTTTGCGTTCTTTTTCGACTTTCTGCTTTGTCGCAACAACAGATCCAGCAGAAATATCGCCATCAACGGAACAAGCAACATAAACAGACTTTGAAAGAGTCTGTAAAAATTTCCATTGTCGGACGCCACCTTTACTATCGACGCTATACGCTCCTCTTCGGGAATCGTATCGTTCAACAGTTCATCGCCATAAAGTTCGGGTACATCATTCATGCACCATTTTGCCACCACCCTGCCGCTCTTCAGCACCAACAATCCGGGATTGGAACGCACCATAGTCTTTAGCAGAAGGTTGTCTGCTGCATAGAAGGGATATTCCGCACCTGTCTGTTTGCGCCACAAAGCCACCTCATCGTCGAGCGACGAAGTTAGGGCATAAAAGGGCATATTGTTGTCGACGCAATAGTCGTAAATATCGTTTATCTTGTCGACGCGGCTCTCGTCGGCACTCTCTACCTTGTCAATCACCAGCAGACAGGTGTAATTGCTGTCGCTGAGCAGTTTTTCGCTAATGTCGGCACCACCATCCATCGGTTCGAACCAAAAGTCCTGTATGCGAGCAGGCACGCCCTCGCTGATGATGTCGCTGCGTGTACCAAGATAGTTCCACGTACTGTCGGGAGCACCTTCGCTTTCAAGTTCCAGCACATTGCCATCCTTCTCGTAACGATAGAGAAGTTTGAATTCGGCAGGAATGTCACGCACCCCTTCGTTAAGGTCGGAACCTATGGCAAACGGACGAAAATCCATCACCGGCAGGTGGTTGATGCCGTAATACTCCACAGTGCCAATGTACAACAGAGCAAAGAGGGTGACCAGCCAACTGCCTCGCGGACTGATGAAACGCTTAATTCGCGAGCGCTTGACCCAAACGAACGATGCAAGCATCAACAGAAGCACATTCTTGAAGAATGTTGCCCAGTTCGACAGTTTGAAGGCGTCGCCGAAGCAGCCACAATCCTGCACAGGTTCCCAAATGGCAAGCACCAATGTCCACGGAGTGAACAACAGCATCATCAGCAATATTGCCACCGTAGAGAAACGCTTGTTCGTTCCCATCAGCAGCATCACTCCCAGCACAAATTCCACTGCCGAGAGCAGTATCGCCATCGGCATCAGAATATCGGGCAGCCATGTTCCGTCGAGCGGAAACAGCGCAGCGTACTCCTGCAATTTATACAGGAGCCCCTTGGGGTCTACCGCCTTCACATATCCCGATACAATGAACACTGCCGCCAACAGCAATCGGCAAAGATTGGTCAGCAACAGCAAGGTTCCGTTTTTTATCTTACTCGCCGAAGCCATATTTTATAAGTCCGAATACCGCGTAGTTTATCATGTCCATATAATTCGCATCGACACCCTCGGACACCTGTGTCGCACCGTCAAGATCCTCAATCTGCTTTGTGCGGCATATTTTTGTAAGGATAAGGTCGGTGTACGAAGAGGTACGCATACCCCTCCATGCTTCATTATAGTCGTGATTCTTTTTCTTCATCAGCGCAAGCGCCTCGCCAGCCTTTTCGTCGTAGAGGGCAAGTGCCTCTTCGGGTGTAAGGTCGCACACATCGGCATATCCCAGTTTCAACTGTACAAGCGAGATTATGCCATAGTTGACAATTCCTATCAACTCCGAAGGAATACCCTCGCCAACCATATTTTCGCTACCTGTCTCCAGGGTGCGTATACGCTTTACTTTAATGAATATCTGGTCGGTAAGCGACTCGGGACGCATGATGCGCCACGATGCACCATAGTCGTGCAGTTTCTTCACAAACAATTCTCTGCAACGTGCAATTACCCGTTCGAATTGCATATTTGTATTTTCTGCCATAATTCCGGACTTTTGTTAAGTTACAATTAATTGCCTTTCTGCGGATAGCGTTTGAACCAGCTGCCAACCTTCAGTCTGATGACACCGAAGAAGGCCTCGCTGAATATACCTCCGCTCATCTTTGACACACCCAATACTCTGTTCACAAAAATCACAGGCACCTCCTTGATGGAAAAACCGCATTTGTGTGTAGTAAACTTCATCTCTATCTGGAAGGCATATCCTTTGAAACGAATCGAATCGAGGTCGATTGTTTCGAGTACCTTGCGACGATAGCAATTGAAACCAGCAGTGGTGTCGTAGACCGGGAGTCCGGTAATCATACGCACATATTTCGATGCAAAATAGGACATAAGCACACGCCCCATGGGCCAGTTGACAACATTCACGCCGGTAACATATCTGCTGCCGACAGAGAGGTCTGCACCATCCTTGGCACAAGCGTCATAGAGACGGGGAACATCGTCGGGGTTGTGCGAGAAGTCGGCATCCATTTCGAATATATATTCGTAGCCCTCCTTCAAAGCCCATTTGAAGCCTGCGATGTATGCTGTACCCAGGCCTAGTTTTCCGGAACGCTCGATGATGAAAACCCTGCCTTCAAACTCCTGCTGCAAGCGTTTGACTATTGCTGCAGTACCGTCGGGCGAACCGTCATCAACCACCAGCACATCGAAACCATGTTCCAATGCCATCAGGGTGCGAATCATCCGCTCTATGTTCTCTTTCTCGTTATATGTAGGTATTATTATTACGCTATCACTCATAGCATTTTCATGTATATTGTAAATATTCGCAAAATTAGCTATTTTAATTCGCATATCAGCATCTGTTGCCGATAATTTTACATTATCGCTTGGCAAGCAGGGTACGCGCAGCATCCAGCGCCGACTCGGTAAGCTCTTCACCGCTCATCATCTGCGCAATCTCACGTGTACGCTCTTCGCCAGACAACTGCACAATGCTTGTGCGTGTGCCACCGTCGCCCTCGCTCTTGCACACCTTGTAGTGGTTGCCGCCGAGAGCCGCTACCTGAGGCAGATGGGTGATGCTTATCACCTGGCGGTTCATGCTTCCCATCTGTTGCATGAGTCGACCCATGCGTTCGGCGAGAATACCCGAAATACCTGTATCAATCTCGTCGAAGATAAGTGTGGGCATGTCGGTAAACTCGGCAATTATCGACTTCAACGCAAGCATCACACGTGCCATTTCTCCGCCCGAAGCAACATCGGCAAGCGGTTGCAGAGGACTTATGCTGTTTGCCGAGAAGAGGAACTTCACAACATCGGTTCCGGAGGTCGTAAAGTCTGCGGTTGTACCAAACTCCACCTCGAAACGTATCATGGGCATTCCCAGAGTGACAAGTATGGCACTTATCTTTTCGGCAAGCGTCTGCGATGCTTTCTTGCGCAGAGCTGTGAGCTTGTCACACATTGACAGAAGCTCTTTACGCTGCTTCGCGCAGAGCCTTTCAAGCTCGGCAATCGTGTCGTCGCCACCGGTGATCAGGTCCAGACGGGCTCGATAATCGGCTGCCAGCGACAAGAGTTCACCTATGCTGTCGACACGATGTTTTTTGAAGAGGTCGTACATAAGCGCAAGACGGGCATCCACCTGCTCAAGACGTCCGGGAGTGAAGCTGTTGCTCTCGAGGCTGCGACGCAGGTCGCTGCAACAATCCTTCAACTCTATATAGTTGCTCTCGAGCCTTTCGGCAAGAGCATCGGCCTGCGGATAGTGCTGCGCTATTTTGCCAAGCGACAGAGCCGCATCGCGCAGCGATTGCAGCATACTTTTCTCTTCGTTGTCAATGGAGAGAATGGCACCATATAGCGCCGACTGTATCTCCTCGGCATGTGTCAGGCGGACAGACTCCTGCTCTAACTGCTCCTGTTCGTCCTCGCCGAAAGCTGCACCCTCTATCTCTTCGAGTTGATAACGCAGCCACTCTTCGTCGCTCTTTATGGCCGCTGCCTGCTCTTTAACACGTTGCAGTTCCTTGCGGTTGGCATCATAGCTGCGGAAAAGGGTGCGATATTCAAGCAACTGCTGCTCGTCATCGGCAAGCACATCGAGTACATTCAACTGGTAATTCTTGTTGCCAAGCAACAGATTCTTGTGCTGCGAATGTATATCTATCAGTTTGCAGCCCAATTCCTTGAGCAACGCAGCGCTGACGGGGGTATCGTTCACAAAGTAGCGTCCGCGGCCTGTTGCCGACAGTTCGCGACGAACGATGCACTCGACAGCATCATATTCAAGTTCATTCTCTTCAAAGAATTTCTCAAGCGCAAGCGAAGAGATGTCGAAATGTCCCTCAACGACACATTTATCGGTTCCTTCGCGCACCTGGCGCGCATCGGAGCGTTCGCCCAGAAGCATGGATATTGCACCCAGAAGCACAGATTTTCCTGTACCCGTTTCACCGGTGATGACAGAGAAACCCGATGTAAAATCAATATCGAGTCTGTCTATCAGCGCAAAATTCTTTATATGTAGTGATGTAAGCATACTTCTTGTCAGATGGTAGATATTTTATCCCACGACGATGAGAGCGAGGGATTGATTCCCGACAGTATTTCAACTGCCGCCTTACGCTCTTTGGCCGGGCCTTTGGAGAATATGTTTATCAGTTCCTCCTGTTTGTACTCGGTAAAAAGTTTGGGGAAGTACGACAATGGACGCTCCTGATAGCCGCTCTTCAAAAGTTCGAGGCTGGCAGCTATTGCTTCGCGACCTTTGTCAGGCGCCTGATACATAATGTCAAAGCCTTGACGATGATAGCGATACATCATCTGTCTTACGGATATAAGCGCACTGCTCAAATAGTCATCGATGATGGTGAAGCGGTTACGTGTGCTGCTGCCCGACTGCCATCCTGTGCTGCCGAGGCTCTGTGCGCCATTGGCTATATTCTGCGCCTTGTTCAGAAATTCCGAACCGCCAAGCTCGCCCATGGTGTCAAGGTCGAGTCCTATTATCAGGTAGGCATAAAACGCCAACACTGCAGTGAGATTATTGTCAAGGTTATCCTCGCGGAACTCCAGACGGTCGTATGCCATATATTTGAATTTCACGTCATTATCCTGATATTTGAACACAGGAGTGCTGTACGACGAGCCATAGACGGGACGCAACGACTGCACCATAAGCGTGCAGGAGAATGTGCCATCCTCGGCATACGATTCAACCACAAGGGAGAAGTTGCATGCAATACGCTCATACTCTTCGTATTCGAAATTGGTCCATTTGGTATTGTTCAGAAATTCGTCGAGCGAAGTTTTCAGGACATCGAATACCTCGGTATTTGTGCCTTGTATCTTCTCGGTGTTCATGGTGACATTGGCTTTCAGTTCCTGCGCCTGAAGGTTGCAGGGAAGAATAAGCAACAGCAGCATTGTCACAAAAAGTGTAGAGAGATGCGCCACAATGTCGCGTGCCACCTCAAGTTTGCTCTTCAGAGGATATTCGGTTGACTTTTCCGCGTCGATAATGGTCACTTTATTTGTATCCACAGCAAAGCCTGCACCTTTATCTTCCAACGAGTTAAGCACAATAAAGTCGAGATTCTTCTTGACAAGTTTCTCGCGTGCATGTGCCTGGGCATCGTTCGTTTCGAGCGCAAAGCCCACAAGACGCTGTTCGGGGCGCTTCAGCTCGCCAAGCGAAGCAGCAATGTCCCGGGTGGGTTTCAAGTTGAGTGTAAGCCCACTGCCCTTTTCGCGTTTAATCTTCTCGTCGGCACGAGTATCGGGAGTAAAATCTGCCACTGCCGCACACAGTATGGCAGCATCAGCATCGGCAAACGCCGAACTTGCAGCCTCATACATCTGCGCAGCCGATTCTACATCAACACGATGTATCGAGGGATGGGGAGTAGCCAATGTAACAGGACCCGACACCAGCGTCACATCTGCACCGCACAGGGCACATTCGCGTGCCAGTGCGTAGCCCATTTTACCCGAAGAGTAGTTGCCGATAAAGCGCACAGGGTCGATTTTCTCGTATGTGGGGCCTGCTGTGATAAGTATCTTTTTTCCAGCCAGCAGTGTCGACTGTGCAAAATGCTCTTCAAGCACACGAAGAATATTTTCAGGCTCTTCCATGCGACCCTTGCCCACAAGATGGCTGGCAAGTTCGCCTGATGCAGGCTCTATTATGTGGTTGCCGTAGCTTTTAAGTTTTTCGAGGTTGGCTGCAGTCGACGGATGAGCATACATGTCAAGATCCATTGCCGGCGCAACAAACACAGGTGCCTTCATCGAAAGATATGTTGTAACCAGCAGATTGTCAGCCACGCCGGTAGCCATCTTGCCTATGGTTGCAGCCGTTGCCGGAGCAATAATCATTGCGTCGGCCCACTGTCCCAGATTGACGTGACTGTTCCATTCGCCGCTGCGTTCATTGAAAAATTCGCTGAGCACTGCGTTGCCGCTAAGGGTGGAAAGGGTCAGCGGTGCTATAAACTCGCGGGCAGCAGGAGTCATGACCACCTGCACCTCGGCACCTGCCTTCACCAATAAACGAACAAGTATAGCAGCCTTGTAAGCAGCTATACTTCCCGTAATGCCAAGCACTATATTTTTTCCTTTCAGCATATTAAATCAATTTTGTCAAGAGAGAGGTTCGGAATGTTCTAACTTGTGGGCCCTCCCTTGAATTTCTCCATTGAGCGTATTCTTATTTCGGTGAGTTTCTGCTTGGTATTCAGCGGAAAATCGCCGTTCATCATCCAGCCGTAGTAACCCTGGTCGCGCTGCAGCACCTCGGCTACGGGGATCCCCTTGTAGCGTCCGAAGTTGAACACCTCGCGTCCTGCATCGTCGTATACCATTCGTCCGGCATAATCGACATTGCGTGTGAAGGATGAATACTCCGAGAGGAAATCCACATCATTCTTCAGTACATCGGGATATTTGTCGAGCTGTGCCATAAGTATCTCGTAGGTGGCGCGTGTATCGGCCAACGCACTGTGAGCATCCACAAGTTCGCCGCCACAGTAGAATTTATATGCAGCAGAGAGTGTACGTTGCTCCAGTTTGTGATAAATCACCTGCACATCCACAGCCTTGTGACGACTGAGGTCGATGTCCACCTGCGCACGCAGAAACTCCTCGGCAAGCATAGGTACGTCGAAGCGGTTGGAGTTGAAGCCTGCAATGTCGCTGCCCTCGAAATCCTTGGCAATGTCGCGCGCAACCTCCTTGAATGTAGGACAATCCTTCACATCCTCATCGGTTATACCGTGTACGGCAGAGGCCTCAGCGGGGATGGGCATCCCGGGGTTTATACGCATGTTTCTTGAGAGCTCGTTACCATTGGGCATCACCTTGATGTAGCATATCTCCACAATTCTGTCGGTGGAAACATTGACACCCGTAGTTTCGAGATCGAAGAAAACTATTGGCTTTTTAAGATTGAGTTTCATACTGCATTAATCTGTTAACATCATGGGCATCAACAACATGAGCAATTCCTGCTGCTCAACCTGCTCGGCAGGAATCATAACACCGGCACGTGAGGGATCGGCAAGTTCGATAACCACTTCGCGACCGGGAAGGTTGTTCAGAATGTCGATAAGGAACGATGCACTGAAGACAATGTTCATGGGCGCGCCATCGTAGCTGCAAGTGAGGCTCTCCTCAGCAAATGTCGAGAAGTCTGAATCCTGCGCCGAGATTATCATGTTGTTGTCCTGAAGATGCAGTTTCACCAGGCTCACCTGTGACGAGAATATTGCCACGCGACGCAGAGTGCCTATCATAGCCATGCGGTCAACTGTAATCTTGCGGGGGTTGTTCTGGGGAATTACAGAGTTGTAATTGGGGTAACGTCCCTCGATGAGGCGGCACACGAGCTTGTAGTTGGCAAGTGTGAAGATTGCAAAGCGGTCGTCAAATTCAACAACTGCTTCGTTGTCGCCATCGCGTGCGAGAAGGTTCTTAAGCAGGTTGGCAGGCTTCTTGGGCAGGATGAAAGCCGATTTTTCGGCACCTGTCACAGAGAAGTCGCGGCAACGAACCAATTTGTGTCCGTCAGAAGCAACCATAGTGATGCTTTCGGGTGTAAAATCGAAGTAGATACCGCACATCACAGGACGTATCTCGTCGTCGGCAGCCGCAAAAAGCGAACATGAAATTCCGTTTGAGAGAACCTCCGAAGCAATGGAAATCTTCACTGCATTCTCGCCCATAACAGGAGCCGAGGGATATTCGTCGGCATTCATACCCACCATGCTGTATTTACCATTCTGGTAGTAGATGGTTATTTCGAGAGTCTCTTTATTTACCTCGAAGCGCAGGGGTTGTTCCGAAATCTCCTTCAACGAGTCGAGAAGAATTTTCGATGACACTGCGAAACGAATATCCTCGCTGCTCTCCACAACCTCGAAAGAGGTATTGAGAGTATTGTCGTTGTCCGATGCAGTAAGTTTGAGAATATTACCCTCAAGTTCGAACAAGAAACAGTCGAGTACCGGAATTGTGTTCTTTGAGTTTATTACGCGGCTGATAGCCTGCAAATGGCTCGTTAGCGACGAGCTTGATACTACAAAATTCATATTGTCGTTTTTTAATTATATTACATTGATACTGATGGCTGTGCATGCAAGCACAGCCCACTCGGGACGATACCCGGCTTTAAGTTACAAATATAGTGCATGATGGTTGAATTTCAAAATCGCCGACACAGTTTTTTGCGTCCGGAAATGGATTAAAATACGTTTGCAGAGAGGTTCGGCATATTATGTGGTGAAATTAACATCAAAAGATTGAATTTTGGCTGTTTCAGGCCGGCAGAACAGACCATTGAAAACCATGGAAAAACCAACAAAAACTGCGCAACACAAAAAAAATAGTAAAAAACGCTTCGTTTCTCGCAGAAATGAACTACTTTCGCGCTACTTCTTATTAAATCGAATATCAGACACATGGAAATTACAGGAAAAATCATCGCAGTGTTGCCTGAAAGAGGCGGCATCTCAAAGACCGGCAACGAATGGAAAATGCAGGAATATGTATTGGAGACACACGAGCAGTATCCCAAGAAATTGTGCTTCAACGTATTCGGCGCCGACAAAATCGCACAGTTCAACATACAGGCAGGCGAAGAAATGACCGTATCTTTCGACATTAATGCACGCGAATATAACGGCCGCTGGTACAACGACATCCGCGCATGGCGCGTTGAAAGAGGCACAGCACCCGCACCCACAGCAGAATACACACCTGCCATTGACGCTCCCAAAGCAAATGCAGCAGATTTTCTGACACAGGGCGATGACGACCAGCTTCCCTTCTAAGAAAAGCACACACAACAACAGAAAAACGGTGATTAAGGCATTGCCTTAATCACCGTTTTTCTTTATGGAAGATTCTCTGTTATCCATTCATACTGATAAGAAACTCAGCATTGTCCTTCGTCTTGCTAAGATGCTCTTTAACAAACTCCATAGCCTCCAGAGAGGTCATATCCGCCAGATGCTTACGCAGAATCCACATTCTGTCGAGCGTCTGCTTGTCGAGCAGGAGATCGTCGCGGCGTGTACTTGAAGCTGTAATATTGACAGCAGGGAATATGCGCTTGTTGCTGAGACCGCGGTCGAGCTGCAACTCCATGTTACCGGTACCCTTGAACTCCTCGAAGATAACCTCGTCCATCTTGGAACCGGTGTCGATGAGAGCAGTTGCAATGATGGTGAGTGAACCGCCATTCTCGATGTTTCGAGCAGCACCGAAGAAGCGTTTGGGCTTGTGGAGCGCATTTGCATCGACACCACCCGACAACACCTTGCCCGAAGCAGGCGACACAGTGTTGTAAGCACGTGCCAAACGGGTGATGGAGTCGAGGAAGATGACTACATCGTGACCACACTCAACCATTCTCTTTGCACGTTCAAGCACAATGCCGGCAATCTTCACGTGACGTTCGGCAGGCTCGTCGAATGTAGAAGCAATAACCTCGGCATTCACACTGCGTGCCATGTCTGTAACCTCCTCGGGGCGCTCGTCAATGAGCAGCATTATCATATAAACCTCGGGGTGATTGGCTGCAATGGCATTTGCAATATCCTTAAGCAACAATGTTTTACCTGTCTTGGGCTGCGCCACGATGAGGCCACGCTGTCCCTTGCCAATGGGCGAGAAGAGGTCAACCACTCGAGCCGACAGATTGTCGTAGCTTCCGGCACAGAGTGTGAATTTCTCTTCGGGGAAGAGGGGAGTAAGATTGTCGAACGACACGCGGTCGCGCACAAGTTCGGGCGCAAGACCGTTAATCTTGTTCACTTTTACAAGGGGGAAGTATTTCTCGCCATAGTTTGCAGGACGTATGGTACCTTCAACAACATCGCCGGTTTTCAGACCGTAGTGTCTTATCTGGTACTGCGACACATAAACATCGTCGGGAGAGGCAAGATAGTTGTAGTCCGATGAACGCAGGAAGCCGTATCCGTCGGGCATTGTTTCGAGCACACCCTCTATCTTCAGAATATCGGCAAAGTCGTAGGTCATCTGACGAGGATCCTGCTTGCGCTCGGCAGCAGGCTGAGCCTCGGCTGCATTATTGTTGCTATTATTGTTAGAATTATTTTCGTTGCGAGCCTTTTCGTGCTTCTGATGCTTGTCGGCCTTCTCTTTATCCTTTTTGGCAAATTTGTCGACAAGTTCGGCAGGAACATCAGCCTTATCCACAGGAAGTTCTTCGATTGGAATAAACTTTTCGCCCTCGTTCTCGTTTGCAGCAACCTCTTGAACGGGTTCTGCTGCTGCAGCCTCTGCCTGAGCAGCCTTGTTCTTGGGCTTGCGACCACGCTTTTTGGGAGAGGGCTTTTCAGAAGCCTCTGCCGGAGCTGCCTCTACAAGTGCCGCCTGAGGCTGTTCGGTAGCTGCCTCTGCTACGGGAGCCTCGGCAGGAACGGGCTGAGCCTCTTGAGCAGGCTTATTTTTGGGCTTGCGACCACGCTTTTTGGGAGCAGACTTTTCAGAAGCCTCTGCGGTGCCGGCAACAGCAGGCGCTGCCGGAGTTTCGACTGCCACCTCTGCAACCACAGGCTCAGAAGCCTTGGCAACCTTCTGAGCAACCTCCTTGATCTCCTTAGCCTCGCGCACCTCGTTTGTCACAATGGGCTTTTCGGCAACAGTTTCAGTCTCGGCTTTTCGCTCACGTTTCACATCCGACTTATCGAGTTTCACAGCTTTATCGCCTGTAGCAGTGTAGACTTTGCTACCTGCGTCTGCCGCACCGATGCGATTGCGACGATGATTGCGACGATTCATTCTGTTCTCCTCCTTAACCACAGCAGGCGCTCCGCTCTGACTTCCACGGAAAGCCTGTTCGTCGAGTATGCGATAGATGATATTGTCTTTATCCAATCCGCGCACGCCGGTGACTCCAAGCTCTTTGGCAATAGTCTGCAATTCTGAAAGGTCCTTGCTTTTCAGTTGTTCTATATAATACATATTCTAATGATACTGTGAGCGATAGATTATTGAGAGTCGCCCACGGCTATAAGTTGAAATTATTTGTTATTGGGATTTTTATCAGAAATAAGGCGCTGAGAAATGGCCTTATCTTATTTTCGGTGCAAAAATATACAATTTGTTTTAAATTTAATTGCTGTTTCACCATTTTTTTGCAGTCGAAGAGGACAAAAACAGCGACAAAGAGCGTTTTACGCTATTCATCCACAATTATCCACAAAAAAAGAGTGCTGTTGCCTTTTAAACAACAGCACTCCATTATGGTTCAAATATTATTTCATTAATTCGTCGATTTTCGCTGCAAGTTTCTCGCCTTCGAGACCGCGCGAAACAATTTTGCCATCCTTGTCAATTATGAGAACAGTGGGAATAAATTCCACTCCGTAGGCCTGACCAACCTCGCGGCTGCCACCATCGGGGTTGCACAACTGAGTCCAGGTCATTCCAAGGTCGGCTACAGCCTTTTTCCACGCCTCGCCATCGGCATCGAGCGACAGACTGACAACCGCCAGCCCCTGCTTGCCATATTTTTCATAGATTTTCTTTATTCCGGGCATTGCGTTGCGACATGGACCGCACCAGCTTGCCCAGAAGTCGAGCAGAGTATATTTGTTGGACTCGACAATAGAGGAGAAGAGCACAGGGTTGCCATTGAGGTCCTTCAGTTCGAAATTGACATAGGCACCGCCCTCGGCTGTACGGGTAGCGCCAACAACCTTGGCTACATCCTCTTTCAGCTGTTTGCTGAAATTGTTGAAACGCTCGTCACGATAAGTCTCGGGAACTGAGTCGAGAAGCATATAAAGCTGCTCGGCGTCACACATCTTTCCATTGATGGAGATGAGGAAAGCACCCACAGGATTGTCGATATTACGACGTATATGGCTCAACAACACATCCGACATCTCCTTGATGATGGCATTTGTCACCACCTGCAGGCTGTCGCGTTTTTCGGGTGAGAGAGTGCGAGGATCGTCGATAGAGCGGAAAAGCGACTCGGAACGACGCACAACATCGTCAAATTCATTTTTGTATGACTGCATAGCGATATTCAACGGCGAGCCGCCAACAGTAGATACTTTGTCGAGTGTGACAGAGATTCTTCCATTTTCGAGCACGATGGGGAGCATATCCTCGCCACCCTCCACATGCGGATAAAAGAGAAAACGCACAGCCGGCTGCTCCTGCTTGCCTTCGAGCTGGAACTTGCCGTTGCTGACAGTGGCAGAGTCGAGATAATTCAGGCGGTTGTATGTCAGTTCGGCAAGATAGACCTTGCTGCCATCAAGCACAGCCTTGCAATTGCCCTCTATTTTATAACTGTCTGTGGGAGCACACGCAAAGAGTGCAACAGTTGCCAAGAGTGATAAAAGTCCTTTTTTCATTAGTCGGTTTATTTTTCGTAATATTGGGGTAATATTTAAATACACAGTGAGGAAAAGAAGAATCATTTTCCCTCCTGTATGGTTTTATTTACATTATGTATGTATTCGAGCAGTTCGCTGCGACCTATTGCACGCTCCGAAGAGGTCACAAACAACGGCGGCAACTCTTCCCACTGTTCGAGCAGTGTGTTTTTGTATTTGTTCAGGTTAGACTGCAGCTCGGTACGTGTCAGCTTGTCGGCCTTTGTGAAGATGATGGCAAAAGGGACACCATTTTCGCCCAGCCACTCGATAAACTCAAGGTCTATCTTCTGCGGTGCATGGCGCGAGTCGATAAGCACAAATAGCATTGTCATCTGCTCGCGCTCCAATATGTAGCCCGAAATAATCTCTTTCAACTTCTGCTGCTGAGCCTTACCGCGCTTGGCATATCCGTAACCGGGCAAATCGACAAGATACCACGCATCGTTCACCAGAAAATGGTTGATGAGCAGTGTCTTTCCTGGGGTTGCAGAGGTCATTGCCAACTTATTCTGCCTTGTGAGCATATTTATAAGGCTCGACTTTCCCACATTTGAACGGCCAATAAAGGCATATTCGGGTTTACCGTCCTGCGGGCACTTGCGCACATCGGTATTACTGATTATGAAACGCGCCGATTTTATCTCCATAGTTCGAAGGTTCTTAGAATTGGCAAATTTAGTACAATTTGCGAAAAATGTCAAATATCGAAGAATTTTATGAGTTATTTTAAATCAGCGGCTGCTGCACACAGCGCAAAGGCAAGAAAAAAAGCAGTGCCACCCGAAGTTTCACAAGAAACCAAGGGCGGCACCAGACTAAATGGAGGAGAGAGAGATTATCCCACAAGAGACTTCACCGACTCCACCTCTGCATCGTAAAGATACCCAACCTTACCGCATGGGTCGTATCTAAAATTCTCGTAAACAGAAAGTTGTATAGCGGCAAATTTTCTATCCTCGGAAAGGAGAAGGTCGAAACGGGTGTTGCCGTCGCTTCTTGTTGTAAAATCCACTGAGTTCTTAAAACCATCGGCAGCCCAGCGTTCGGCCTGCAAAAGTTGCGACTGCTCAACATAAATGACATAATGCTTCAGACAGCTGTTCGTGGGAGTATAGATAAACTTTTTACTCTTGTTTATGAACATATACAACGAAACAATAAACAGCAGACCACCGCAGGTGAGCATAAACATTGCAGCAGTTTCATTCTCGACCGGCATGCGGGACGTAATTAAAACCAGCGCCACAGAGAGGAGCATACCGCATGTGGCAATTATTATATTCTTGACATTGGATACTTTCTTTACTTGTTCATTTTCAATTGTTAAAGATGATATTTGATATATTTGTGCAGACATAATTATTTTATTTAAAGTTAATATAATACACATATTGCCGTCATCATGTATATCACGACGACAGCCTTAAAAGGTCAAAAAAATAAGTATGTCTGCTAAATAATCAGATGCCTCAGAGCAAAGACATAATATCTGCAAGGAGGCGTACAGTAGAAGGGCGAAGAGAGTTCATACTGCTTATAAACAGGGCGACAGAGAAGGGGTTTACACCCTTTGTACATAACATTGCCCTGCCCGTTAACAAGGCGCGACATATTCCCATTAGAGGAATTGCTGCGCACCAGAGATTGCGCAGGAAGAGAAATGCCTTCGGAAATATTTCCATCCGAGAAGCGGGGAATCTCCACAGAACGAAACTCTTCGCTCACAGAGACAGGGGAGGCAGCATCCGCTGCCGCCTCACAAGCGAAGAGGGATGAATTTGCAATTCCAACACTGCACAACAGAGCGAAAAGCGCAAATAATATATTTCCGAATAGTTTCTTCATATCCGATTCAAAGATACAACAAACGAGCGAGATATATAAAGTTTACTTTAATATTTCAAAGCGAGTGAAGTTTTATCTTATCTAAAGATACAACAAACGAGCGAGATATGTAAAGTTTACTTTAATATTTCAAAGCGAGTGAAGTTACTTTTTTAAACAAAAACAGATAAAAACATCAGCCACTTAACAAAGATTACAATTTATTCATTAACTTTGAAGCCGTATCGAAAATATGACACAATAATTCAAACACCATAAAAATTTACAGACATGAAAAAAAGCATTTGGGTAAACCTGTTGTTACTCGTAATTTGTATGGGATTCTCTGTGAATGCAAACGCACAGAAACATGAGTTCGCAAACTACAAGCGCTACGCAAAAGCAAACTCTGAACTTCCCAAAGTAGAGAAAAAGAACAAACGTGTGGTATTCATGGGCAACTCTATCACCGAAGGCTGGCCCATGCATCGCCCCGAGTTCTTCAAAGAGAACCCCAACTACATTGGTCGTGGTATCGGCGGTCAGACATCTTACCAGTTCCTTCTCCGTTTCCGTGAGGACGTTGTTAAACTTAACCCCAAAGTGGTGATTATCAATGCAGGAACAAACGACGTTGCCGAGAATACAGGCCCCTACAACGAGGAGTTCACATTCAACAACATTGTCTCTATGGTAGACATTGCAAAGGCTAACAAAATCAAGGTTATCCTGACCTCTGTACTTCCCGCTAAGCGCTTCGGTTGGCATCCTCACATTACTGACGCCCCCGACAAGATTATTGCCCTGAACAAACGCATCGAGGCCTATGCCAAGGCTAACAAGATTCCTTACGTAGACTACTACAAAGCACTTGTTGACGCTGACGGCCGCACATTGCCCAAGAAATATTCTAACGACGGTGTTCACCCCCTCCCCGATGGTTACAAGGTGATGGAGGCTCTTATTCAGCCCGTTATCAAGAAACTTCTCTAATATTCAAAGATTTTGCTAAACATACAAAAAACGCTTGCGATTTTTTCGCAAGCGTTTTTTATTGAAAGAGTGTTTATATTTACTTCTGCAATTCTTTCAAGGCTTTTATAGCACAATCATTTCCTTGTTCCGCAGCTTTGCGATACCATTTGACAGCCTCTGATTCTTCTTTGGAAACACCACGACCATTTTTGTAGCAGTAGCCCAAATCACATTGAGCATGTTCATGCCCTTGTTCAGCAGCCTTGCGATACCATTTGACCGCTTCCGATTCATCCTTGGAAACACCCATACCATCTTTGTAGCAGCGGCCCAAATCATATTGAGAATTAACATCCCCTTGTTCCGCAGCCTTGCGATACCACTTGACAGCCTCTGATTCATCCCTGGAAACACCGCTACCAAATTCGTAGCACCAGCCTAAATTATTTTGAGCACGAGCATTCCCTTGTTCAGCAGCCTTACTATACCACTGAACAGCCAAAGATTTATCTTTGGAAATACCATAGCCCCATTGATAGCAGTAGCCCAAATTACATTGAGCAGATACATGCCCTTGTTCAGCCGCTTTGCGATACCATTTAACACCCTCTGATTCATCTTTGGAAACACCTATGCCATTTCGGTAGCAATAGCCCAAATTAAATTGAGCGGCAGCATTCCCTTGTTCCGCAGCCTTGCGATACCACTTGACAGCCTCAGATTCATCTTTGGAAACACCACGACCTTTTTCGTAGCACACACCTAAATTACATTGAGCATCAGCATACCCTTGTTCCGCAGCCTTGCGATACCATTTGACAGCCTCAGATTCATCTTTGGGAACACCTCTACCATATTCGTAGCACCAACCTAAATTACATTGAGCGGCAGCATGCCCTTGTTCCGCAGCTTTGCGATACCATTTGACAGCCTCTGATTCATCCGTGGGAACACCTCTACCATTTCGATAGCACCAACCTAAATTGCATTGAGCAGAAGCATACCCTTGTTCGGCAGCCTTGCGGTACCACTTGACAGCCTCTTCGTAATCCTTCTTGTCATAGGCGTCGTCACCACGCCGATTGCATTTCACAGCATCTTCCGGTAATATTTTCTCAGGAGATTCACTCCGTTTTTTACCCAGCATGCGCAGCAAATCATCTACAAGGACTGTATCTATAGGATGTTCATCCAGGCGACGCCAATTAATACTGCTGAACACAAAACGCAGTGCAGGCGGCATTGTACTGCCATCAATTATATATGGCAGAATGCTTCCTTTGGGTTTTTCGTTGAAGGCAAAGGTTATCTCGCTCTGCGTGAATTTCGATTCGTAGGAGTTGTTGCTTGCCAAATACAAAAATATTCGGCTCTCTATTATTGCATCTGCCAGGACTGCGGGAAACTCAAAACCTCCACTTATGCCTACACGGTCGATAAAGTAGTTTATGCCAACCTTATCAAATACACTGCATATGCGGTCGGCGACAGCAATATCCTTGCGTGAATAGCTTATAAAAACATCGTATTTCATAACATTATGCCTATCAAATACAAAAATAGCCAAAATGTTGAAATAATCAAAATTCGAGCAAATAAAAGACTGCGACAGAGAAACCTCCGTCGCAGTCAATATTAATCAAGCAAATTGTCTTGTTTAGTCAGCAAGCTTAGCTTTGATGAACTCGCGGTTCAGGCGAGCGATGTTGCTGATAGAAACACACTTGGGACACTCAGCCTCACAAGCACGAGTGTTGGTACAGTTACCGAAGCCCAGCTCGTCCATCTTGGCAACCATTGCCTTAACGCGGCTTGCAGCCTCAACCTTACCCTGGGGAAGGAGAGCAAACTGGCTAACCTTTGCAGAAACGAAGAGCATTGCAGAACCGTTCTTACATGCTGCTACGCAGGCACCGCAACCGATACATGCTGCTGCATCCATAGCCTCCTCTGCGATGTCCTTGCCGATGGGAATTGCGTTTGCATCGGGGATACCACCTGTGTTGATTGATACGAAACCACCGGCCTGCTGTATCTTGTCGAATGCTGTACGGTCAACCATAAGGTCGCGGATAACGGGGAACGCAGCCGAACGCCAGGGCTCAACTGTGATTGTGTCACCGTCGTTGAAGCGACGCATGTAGAGCTGACAGGTTGTTGCTCCTGTTGCGGGACCGTGGGGACGACCGTTAACATAGAGTGAACACATACCGCAGATACCCTCACGACAGTCGTGGTCGAATACTATGGGTTCCTTACCTTCGTTCACCAACTTCTCGTTGAGAATGTCGAGCATTTCAAGGAATGAGGTGTCACCGGGAATATCCTTCATATCAAAGGTATCAAAATAACCTTTTTCCTTAGGACCTCTCTGACGCCATACATTTAAAGTAAAACTTATATTTTTATCCATTGCTATATCCTTTTAATTAGTTCTTGTAGTTACGCTGCTGTACCTTGATGTACTGATAGTTGAGGTCCT
>CAJGDX010000037.1 GCA_904502185.1 uncultured Bacteroidaceae bacterium
AGAATTGGTTAACTTGACAGTAAAAGACGTTAACGAACTTGCAACAATCCTTAAAGAAGAATATGGTATCGAACCCGCTGCTGCAGCTGTTGCTGTTGCTGCTGCTCCCGCTGCTGGTGCAGGTGAGGCTGCTGAGGAGAAAACAAACTTCGACGTAGTTTTGAAGAGCGCAGGTGCTAACAAGCTTCAGGTAGTTAAGGCTGTTAAAGAGGCTTGCGGTCTCGGTTTGAAAGAGGCTAAAGATCTCGTTGATGGCGCTCCCAGCGTAATCAAAGAGGGTCTTGCTAAGGCAGAGGCTGAATCCTTGAAGAAGACAATCGAGGAGTCAGGTGCTGAAGTTGAACTTAAATAAGAAAACAGTACCCTGTTAGGGTCAATGGTTAAGAACCCTCAGAGGGTTCTTAACCTTTTCTGCGTTAAAAATAAATAAGTTCTAAAAAACGTTTCCACAATGTCTTTAAAAGCTGATAATAAAAGAGTTAACTTTGCTTCTATTAAAGTTCCGATGCCATGTCCGGACTTTTTGGAAGTACAATTGAAGTCATTCGAAGACTTCCTCCAACTGGATACTCCGCCCGAAAAACGAGTGAATGATGGCCTTTACAAGGTATTTGCAGAAAACTTCCCCATTGCAGATACACGTAATAACTTCGTTCTGGAGTTCCTGGATTATTACATTGATCCGCCCCGTTATTCAATTGCTGAGTGTCTTGAACGTGGTTTGACATACAGTGTGCCCTTAAAGGCAAAGTTAAAGCTTTACTGTACCGACCCCGATCATGAGGATTTTGATACGGTTATCCAGGATGTATTCCTCGGTCCTATCCCCTACATGACAGAGCGCGGTACCTTCATCATAAACGGAGCCGAGCGCGTAGTGGTTTCACAGTTGCACCGTTCACCCGGAGTATTCTTCGGACAGAGCGTACACGCAAACGGAACACCTCTCTATTCAGCGCGTATCATCCCCTTCAAAGGCTCATGGATTGAGTTTGCAACAGACATCAACAATGTCATGTATGCATACATCGACCGTAAGAAGAAGTTGCCCGTAACAACATTGTTGCGTGCTATCGGCTTTGAGACAGACAAGGATATTCTTGAAATATTCGACCTCGCAGAGGAGGTAAAGGTAAACAAGGCAAACATCAAGAAGGCTATCGGTCGCAAGATGGCCGGACGCGTCGTAAAGACCAAGCTTGAGGACTTTGTTGACCCCGATACCGGTGAGGTTGTATCAATCGAGCGTAGCGAAGTTATTGTTGAGCGCGAGACAATCCTCGAAGCTGACATTGCTGAGCGTATTCTCGAAAGCGGTGTTGAGCGCATTTTGCTTCACAAGGAACAGGGTGAAAATTCCGATTCAATGGATTGCTCACTCATCTTCAACACCCTCGACAAAGACACATGTAACTCGGAGAAAGAGGCAGTGTACTACATCTTCAGACAGTTGCGCAATGCTGACCCCGCTGACGATGTAAGCGCACGCGAGGTTATCAACAACCTCTTCTTCTCAGAGAAACGTTATGACCTTGGTGATGTAGGTCGTTACCGCATCAACCGTAAATTGGGTCTTTCAACCGATATGTCTGTAAGAGTACTTACAAAAGAGGACATCATCGAAATTATCAAATACCTTATAGGTCTTGTAAACTCAAAAGCAGTTGTCGACGACATCGACCACTTGAGCAACCGTCGTGTACGCACAGTAGGCGAACAGCTCTCGAACCAGTTTGCCGTAGGTCTTGCACGTATGGCACGTACTATCCGCGAGCGCATGAACGTACGCGACAACGAGGTGTTTACACCCACTGACCTTATCAATGCAAAGACTGTATCAGCCGTAATCAACACCTTCTTCGGTACAAACGCGCTGTCACAGTTCATGGACCAGACTAACCCCCTCGCAGAGATAACACACAAGCGTCGTCTCTCGGCACTCGGTCCCGGTGGTCTTTCACGTGACCGCGCAGGTTTCGAGGTGCGAGACGTACACTATACACACTACGGACGCCTTTGTCCTATTGAGACACCTGAAGGACCCAACATCGGTCTTATCTCGTCATTGTGTATATATGCGAAGATAAACGAGCTTGGATTCATCGTTACTCCTTATAGAAAGGTAGAGAATGGTGTTGTTGACATCAACAACGACAATGTAATCTACTTCACAGCCGAGGAGGAAGAGAACAAAATCATAGCACAGGGTAATGCTCCCCTCGACGAGAATGGTAAATTCATCCGCAAGAAAGTAAAATCTCGTCAGGATGCCGACTATCCCGTAGTGGAACCCGGCAGAGTAGACCTGATGGATGTATCTCCCCAGCAGATTGCATCAATCGCAGCATCACTCATCCCCTTCCTTGAGCACGACGACGCCAACCGTGCATTGATGGGATCGAACATGATGCGCCAGGCAGTACCCTTGTTGACAACCGAGGCCCCCATTGTGGGTACAGGTATCGAGAAACAGCTCGCCGAAGACTCACGCACACAGATTGTTGCTGAGGGCGAAGGTGTAATCGAATTTGTCGACGCTAACCGAATCAGAATCAAATATGACCGTACAGAGGAAGAGGAATTTGTAAGCTTCGATCCCGCATGGAAAGAGTACATTATTCCCAAATTCCGCCGTACCAACCAAAATATGACCATCGACCTTCGTCCCATCTGCGAAAAGGGACAAAGAGTCAAAGCCGGTGACATCCTCACCGAGGGTTACTCAACCCAGGCAGGTGAGCTTGCACTCGGTAAGAACCTTCTTGTGGCATACATGCCCTGGAAGGGTTACAACTACGAGGATGCTATCGTATTGAACGAAAGAGTTGTACGTGAGGATGTATTGACATCAGTACACGTTGACGAGCTCTCACTCGAAGTACGCGAAACAAAACGCGGAATGGAGGAATTCACATACGATATTCCCAACGTAAGCGAAGATGCAACAAAAGACCTCGACAAGAACGGTATTATCCGTGTGGGTGCATACGTTAAACCCGGTGACATCATCATCGGTAAGATTACACCCAAAGGCGAGTCTGACCCCTCACCCGAAGAGAAACTTCTGCGCGCCATCTTCGGCGCCAAGGCAGGTGATGTTAAGGATGCCTCTTTGAAGGCTTCACCTTCACTTCAGGGTGTTGTTATCGACCGTCGTCTCTTCCAGCGTGCCGAGAAATCACGTTCGGCGAAGTTGGCTGACAAGGCTAAGCTTCCCAAGATCGACGACGAATTCATGGAAAAGGTTAACGCACTGAAAGATATACTTGTAGACAAACTCATCAGCCTCATCGGCGGACGCGTTTCACAGGGCGTTAAGGACTTCATGGGTACAGAGGTTATTGCCAAGGGTGCGAAATTCACAAAGCACGACCTGGAGGCTATGGACTTCACAGCAATCCAGTTGAGCAAGTGGACAGCAGATGCACACACCAACGACCTCATCCGCACACTCATCATCAACTTCCTGCACAAGTACAAAGAGTACGATGCACAGGTTAAACGCGAGAAGTTCGCATTGCAGATTGGTGACGAGTTGCCTTCAGGTACAATGAAGATGGCAAAGGTTTACATTGCCAAGAAACGTAAAATCGGTGTGGGTGACAAGATGGCGGGACGCCACGGTAACAAGGGTATCGTTTCACGCGTGGTACGCCAGGAGGATATGCCCTTCCTTGCAGACGGTACTCCCGTAGATATTATTTTGAACCCGTTGGGTGTGCCTTCACGTATGAACATCGGTCAGATATTCGAGACAGTACTCGGACGTGCCGGTAAGGAACTTGGCGTGAAGTTTGCAACACCTATCTTCGACGGAGCAACACTTGACGACCTCTGCGAATGGACTGACAAGGCAGGACTCCCCCGCTTCGGTAAGACATATCTCTACGACGGTGGAACCGGTGAGCAGTTCGACCAGCCTGCGACTGTAGGTGTCAGCTACATGCTGAAACTGGGTCACATGGTTGAGGACAAGATGCACGCCCGTTCAATCGGTCCCTACTCACTCATCACACAGCAGCCGCTCGGTGGTAAGGCACAGTTCGGAGGTCAGCGTTTCGGAGAGATGGAGGTTTGGGCGCTCGAGGCATTCGGCGCAGCACACATCCTTCAGGAGATATTGACCATCAAGTCGGACGACGTAGTAGGCCGTTCAAAGGCATACGAAGCAATCGTCAAGGGCGATGCAATGCCTACTCCCGGAATTCCCGAATCACTCAACGTATTGCTGCACGAGCTTCGCGGTCTGGGCTTGAGTATATCATTTGAATAATTAATACCATCACGTTTGTCAATATAGTATTATGGCTTTCAGAAAAGAAACTAAGACAAAAAATAACTTCACAAAAATTACCATAGGATTGGCCTCACCGCAGGAGATCCTTGGTAGTTCAAGTGGCGAGGTGTTGAAACCCGAAACTATCAACTACCGTACATACAAGCCGGAGCGTGACGGATTATTCTGTGAGCGTATCTTCGGTCCTGTAAAAGACTACGAATGTCATTGCGGCAAATACAAACGTATCAGATATAAAGGCATTGTCTGCGACCATTGCGGTGTAATGGTTACAGAGAAGAAGGTAAGACGCGAGCGTATGGGACACATACAGCTCGTGGTACCTGTGGCACACATCTGGTATTTCCGTTCATTGCCCAATAAGATAGGATACCTTTTGGGTCTTCCCACAAAAAATCTCGACGCAGTAATTTATTACGAGAAATATATCGTCATCCAGCCCGGTATCATGGCTCGCAAGGAGGATGAAACACGTCAGGAGGTAATCGGCAAGGAGAACATTCTGGACGGCGTAAATGCCAACCAGCTTCTTACCGAGGACGAATATCTCACCATCATGGAGAATCTCCCCGCGGAGAACCAGATGCTTGACGATTCAGACCCCAACAAGTTCATCGCAAAGATGGGTGCAGAGGCAATCTACGACCTTCTTGCACGCCTCGACCTCGACTCGCTTTCATACGAGCTTCGCAACCGCGCCAACACAGACATGTCGCAGCAGCGTAAGAATGAAGCATTGAAACGTCTTCAGGTAGTGGAGTCGTTCCGTTCGTCAATGTCAGCTTCGAATGGTCGCAACCGTCCCGAGTGGATGATAATGACAGTTATCCCTGTCATTCCCCCCGAATTGCGTCCTTTGGTTCCCTTGGATGGTGGCCGTTTCGCAACATCAGACCTTAACGACCTCTATCGCCGTGTAATCATCCGCAACAACCGTCTGAAGAAACTTATCGAGATTAAGGCTCCCGAGGTAATTCTCCGCAACGAGAAACGTATGCTTCAGGAGGCTGTAGACTCACTCTTCGACAACTCACGTAAGGCAAGCGCCCTGAAGTCAGACGCGAACCGCCCCTTGAAGTCACTCTCAGACAGCCTTAAAGGTAAGCAGGGACGTTTCCGTCAGAACCTTCTCGGTAAACGTGTCGACTACTCAGCACGTTCGGTAATCGTCGTTGGTCCCGAGTTGAAGATGGGAGAGTGCGGTCTTCCCAAATTGATGGCTGCAGAGCTCTACAAACCGTTCATCATCCGTAAGCTGATTGAGCGTGGTATTGTTAAGACAGTAAAATCAGCGAAGAAAATCGTTGATCGCCGCGAGCCTGTAATCTGGGACATCCTCGAGCATGTAATGAAGGGACACCCCGTACTGCTTAACCGTGCGCCGACACTTCACCGTCTCGGTATCCAGGCATTCCAGCCCAAGATGATCGAGGGTAAAGCTATTCAGTTGCACCCTCTGGCATGTACCGCGTTCAACGCCGACTTCGACGGTGACCAGATGGCTGTTCACTTGCCTTTGAGCAACGAGGCTGTTCTCGAAGCCCAGATGCTGATGTTGCAGTCACACAACATACTTAACCCCTCGAATGGTGCTCCTATTGCCGTACCTTCACAGGATATGGTTCTCGGACTCTATTATATTACAAAACTGCGCGAAGGTGCAAAGGGTCACGGAATGACATTCTACGGTCCCGAAGAGGCACTTATCGCATACAACCAGGGTCGCGTAGACATACATGCACCCGTGAAAGTCCTTGTTGAAGACCGCGACGAAGAGGGCAACTACGTTAAAGTATTGCGCGAAACTTCAGTAGGTCGTGTCATCGTCAACCAGATTGTACCCCGCGAAATGGGCTACGTAAACACCATTATCTCTAAGAAGTCACTTCGCGACATCATCAGCGAGGTAATCAAGCGAGTAGGTGTTGCACGTTCGGCAGATTTCCTCGATGGTATCAAGAACCTCGGTTACCACATGGCATTCAAGGGAGGTCTTTCGTTCAACCTCGACGACGTTATCATCCCCAAAGAGAAAGAGGAACTTGTACGCAAGGGTAACGAGAAGGTTGAAGAGATTCTTGCAGAATATAACCTCGGTCTTATCACTGACAAGGAGCGTTATAACAAAGTTGTCGATGAATGGACACACGTTAATGCCGACCTTGCAAACGTTCTGATGAAGACCATTTCTACTGACGACCAGGGCTTCAACTCGGTATACATGATGCTTGACTCAGGTGCCCGTGGTTCTAAGGACCAGATTCGTCAGCTCTCAGGTATGCGTGGTCTTATGGCTAAGCCCCAGAAGGCAGGTGCTGAAGGCGCACAGATCATCGAGAACCCCATTCTTTCGAACTTTAAAGAGGGTCTTTCGGTGCTTGAGTACTTTATCTCTTCACACGGTGCTCGTAAGGGTCTTGCCGATACAGCGCTTAAGACTGCCGACGCAGGTTACCTGACACGTCGTCTTGTCGATGTATCGCACGACGTAATCATCAACGAAGAGGATTGCGGCACATTGCGTGGTCTTGTATGTACAGCACTCAAGAACAACGATGAGGTGGTTTCTACACTCGGCGAGCGTATCCTGGGACGTGTATCGGTTCACGACGTAATCGACCCCATAACAGGCAAGCTCATCGTTGCTTCAGGCGAACTCATCACAGAGGCTATTGCCGAAGAGATTGAGAATTCACCCATCGAAAGCGTTGAGATACGTTCTGTACTCACCTGTGAGTCTAAACATGGTGTTTGTGCAAAATGTTACGGCCGCAACCTTGCAACTAGCCGCATGGTTGAGAAAGGTGAAGCTGTCGGTGTCATCGCAGCACAGTCTATCGGTGAGCCCGGTACACAGCTTACACTCCGTACTTTCCACGCCGGAGGTACCGCTGCCAACATCGCATCGGATGCAAGCATCAAGGCTAAACACGCTGCACGCATCAAGTTCGAGGAACTTCGTACAGTTGACGCGGTTGAGCCCGATGGTACACCTATCAAGATCGTTGTAAGCCGACTCAGCGAGGTTCGTTTCGTCGACGTTAACACAGGCATCGTACTCTCTACACACAACATCCCCTACGGTTCTAAACTCTACGCTTACGAGGACGAACTTGTAGAACCCGGAAAGGTTGTAGCATCATGGGACCCCTTCAACGCAGTAATCGTTACAGAGGTTGCCGGACGTGTAGACTTCGAATCAGTAATAGAAAACATCACATACAAGGTAGAGACCGACGAAAGTACCGGACTCCAGGAGATAGTAATCATCGAGTCACGCGACAAGAACAAGATACCTACCGTTCGCATCATGGACGAGGAGGGCAACATTCTCCACAACTACAACCTCCCCGTGGGTGGTCACGTAGTAATCGAGAACAAGCAGTTGCTTAAGGCCGGTGACATCCTTGTGAAGATTCCTCGCGTATTCGGTAATGCCGGTGACATCACCGGTGGTCTGCCCCGTGTAACCGAGTTGTTCGAGGCACGTAACCCCTCTAACCCCGCAGTAGTATCAGAAATCGACGGTGAGGTAACAATGGGTAAGGTTAAACGTGGTAACCGCGAAATTGTCGTAACATCTAAGGTTGGCGACGTTAAGAAGTACCTCGTAGCTCTCTCTAAACAGATTCTGGTACAGGATGGTGACTATGTACGTGCAGGTACACCCCTCTCGGACGGTGCCATCACTCCCTCGGACATTCTTGCTATCAAGGGCCCCACAGCCGTACAGGAATACATTGTCAACGAGGCACAGGACGTTTACCGTTCACAGGGTGTGAAGATCAACGACAAGCACTTCGAGATTATCGTACGCCAGATGATGCGCAAGGTACAGATAAACGAGCATGGCGATACACGCTTCCTCGAACTTCAGGTAGTCGACAAACTCGAATTCCAGGAGGAGAACGACCGCATCTGGGGCAATAAGGTTATCACCGATGCCGGCGACTCTGAGACACTCAAGGTTGGTCAGATTGTAACAGCACGTAAGTTGCGCGATGAGAACAGTACACTGAAACGCCGCGACCTCAAGCAGGTTGTTGCACGTGACGCAGTTCCTGCAACATCAACACAGATACTTCAGGGTATCACACGTGCCGCGCTGCAGACAACAAGCTTCATGTCAGCAGCATCGTTCCAGGAGACAACCAAGGTATTGAACGAGGCAGCCATCAACATGAAGAGCGACAACCTGTTGGGTATGAAGGAGAACGTTATCTGCGGTCACCTCATCCCCGCCGGAACAGGACAGCGCGAATTCCAGCGCATCGTGGTAGGCTCGAAAGAGGACTACGAACGCATGATGGCCAACAAGAAAACCGTGCTTGACTTCTCTGACGTAGAAGACGATAAAGAGGATTAATAACTCATACATAAATAAAAAGAAACGGGATTGCATATTTTGCCAATCCCGTTTCTTTTTATTTATTTCAAAATTTCATTATCTGAAAAATATATTCTACATTTGCAATATATAATTAACATGGCAAAGTAGACTATGAGCGAAAAAATGTTGATAGACATTGATGCGATTCTTGCAAGCAAAGCAGGCAAGAAGGCGCGATATGTTCCCGGTTTCCTTGTTTCGTATCTGAAGAAAATTGTACATCAGGAGGAACTGAACGGTTTTCTTGAGAATGAGCAGGAGACATACGGAGTGGAATTCATCGAAGATTTCTTCCGTTTTTTCGATAACTCCTTTGAAGTAGAGGGCATGGAGAATCTCCCCTCGGAAGGATGGTGTACCTTTGTCAGCAACCACCCCCTTGGTGCGCTTGACGGAATGGGATTGGGAATGATTCTCGGCAAGCACTACGATGAAAAGATCAAATATCTGGTGAACGACCTGCTGATGAACATCCCTCAGTTGAAATCTCTTTTCATACCCATAAACAAGACAGGACGTCAGGCAAAGAACCTGCCCCGACAGGTCGACGAGGCATTCCGTTCGGAGAACCACATACTGATGTTCCCTGCCGGAATCTGCTCGCGCCGTCAGAAGGGTGTAATCCGCGACCTGGAGTGGAAAAAGACATTCATTACCAAAAGCGTACAGACACAGAGAGATATTGTACCTATACATTTTGAAGGACGAAACTCGGACTTCTTCTACAATCTTGCAAACGTCAACAAGATGTTGGGCATAAAGTTCAACATTGCCATGCTGTACCTTGCAGACGAAATGTTCAAGAACAGAGGAAAGAAATTCAAAGTGACAATTGGCAAGCCTATTCCATGGCAGACATTCGACAACAGCAAAAAGCCGGCAGAATGGGCGCAGCATGTGCAGGACATCGTATACTCTCTCCCCAGACAATAAATTACTATCAAAAACAACATGGAAGAAATAATAGCTCCGGTTCCCAAAGAACTGCTTAAAGCCGAACTCACAGAAGATAAACGCCTGCGCTTTACACACCGCAGCAACAACGAAATATACGTACTTACAGCATTCGACTCACCCAATGTGATGAGAGAGATTGGTCGTCTGCGCGAAATTGCATTCCGCGCAGCAGGTGGTGGAACAGGTCTTTCAATGGACATCGACGAGTTTGATACAATGGAGAACCCATACAAACAGCTCATTGTATGGAATCCCGAGGCAAACGACATCATCGGCGGCTACCGTTTCATCAGCGGCGCTGACGTACGTTTCGACGAGGAGGGCAACCCTATACTTGCCACAGCACACAACATGTTCCACTTCTCACGTAAATTCATCGAAGAGATACTCCCCGTCACAGTTGAGCTCGGCCGTTCTTTCGTAACACTCGAATACCAATCTACCAGAATGGGAACAAAGAGCCTCTTCGCCCTTGACAACCTATGGGACGGACTCGGCGCACTGACAGTGGTGGTACCAAACACAAAATATCTTTTCGGAAAGGTGACAATGTACCCCAGCTACCACAAACAGGGCAGAGACATGATACTCTACTTCCTGAAGAAACACTTCAACGACCCCGACAACCTGATTGTCCCAATGTCGCCGCTGCTGCTGGAGACAGACGAAAAAGAGTTTGAAGCACTCTTCTGCGAAGATAAGTTCGTAGACGACTACAAGATACTCAACCGCGAGATACGCGCACTCGGATACAACATACCTCCGCTCGTAAATGCCTATATGGGACTTTCACCCACCATGCGCACATTCGGAACAGCCATAAACACCGAATTCGGAAATGTTGAAGAGACAGGTATTCTCATCGCAGTCGACGAGATTATTGAAGAGAAACGACTACGCTACATAGAGTCCTTTGCAAAAGAGAATCCCTGGGCTATAGAGCTTCACACAGGCGCACACAAGGTATTCTTTCCCGACAAAAACAATAAAAACTGACACAACAGAATAGAGACAAAAGGACAGCAATAGCCGTTGCCGTCCTTTTGTTTATAACGGGACAAACACGGCACAAAAGAAATTTGTTATTAACAAGAGACAACAACTATATATATGAAAGTAAAAATAATAAATAAGTCCAGACACCAGCTGCCCGAATATGCAACCCCACAGTCGGCAGGAGTCGACCTGAGAGCAAACATCGACAGCCCCATAATGCTTGCACCCCTGCAACGCACCCTCGTCCCCACCGGATTGTACATAGCACTCCCTGAGGGCTACGAGGCGCAGGTACGCCCCCGTAGCGGACTTGCCATAAAGAAGGGAATAACCGTACTTAACTCACCCGGCACCATCGACGCCGACTATCGCGGCGAAATATGCGTGATATTGGTAAACCTCTCGGACACCCCCTTTGAAATAACCGATGGCGAACGAATCGCGCAGATGGTGATTGCCCGTCACGAACAGGCCGAATGGATAGAGACCGACACCCTTGACGAAACTGAGCGTGGCGCAGGCGGATTCGGCCACACAGGTGTATAAACACACATTTCAGCAGAAAATGAACAGATTCACGATAGTATGCTTGTTGTTGGCAATAACCGCAATATTATTGCCGGAAACAGTAACAGCCCGTCCACAGCAGCAGGAGACACGACACAGCGACGACACATTATCGCGCCGTCGTGCCTTCGACTACTGCTACCTTCAAGCCCTCTCGCTAAAGGAGCAGGGGCAACACGACGCGGCCTATGAAATGTTCGAACACTGCCACTCGCTCGACCCCTCATCGCCAGCTGTACTTTTTGAGCTATCGTTCTACTACATCTACTTGGGCAAAAAGAGCGAAGCACTCGAAATGATGAAACGTGCCGTGGAGATGGAGCCAAAGAACTTCTGGTACCGACAGATACTGGCAACCGCATACGAAAACAACGGCGACAACGACAATGCCATAGCCATATACGAAGGCATGGCAAAGGATTTTCCAGCCAACAGCGAGATTCACCTGATACTGTCGGGTCATTATGCCGAACAGGAGCAGTACGAAAAGGCCATTGCCGCCCTTAACGACTATGAGCGCAAAGAGGGAAAATCCGAGCAGATAAGCATGCAGAAATTCGAGATAAGCATGATGATGCACGACAGCGTAAAGGCCATAGCCGAGGTTGCCAAACTCACAGCCGACAACCCCGACGACCTGAAATACAAAGTGCTGCTTGGCGATGCCTATCAATATAACGGCAACATGCCCCGCGCCTACCAGATATACAGAGAAGTGCTGTCGCAAGAGCCTACAAACATCGATGCACAACTGGCAATGGTCAACTACCACCGCATGCAGGGCAACGACACACTTTACAAGGCCAGTCTCGACACACTGCTGATGAACCGCAAAATGTCCCCCACAACCCGCTCCGAGCTACTGGTAAAGGTAATCTCGGAGATAGAGAAGAACGGAGGCGACAGCATATTCATCACAAACCTGTGCGAGCGCCTGATATCACTGCCCGAGGAGCAGTTGCCCACACTGACAGTCTACGCACAATATCTGGGAATAAAAGGGGCGCCGGAAGAGCAGGTAGCGCCACTGCTGCAAAAGATATTGCAGATAGAGCCGGAGAACCGCATGGCGCAACTTCAGTTGCTGAACTATGCTATCGTACGCGCCGACTACGACGACATAATTGCACGTGCCGACACCGCCATACTCTACAACCCCGAAATGCTGCGCCTTTACTACTTCAGAGGCATTGCAGGATACAAGAAAGATAAGCCCGAAGAGGCAGTGAAAATTTATCGTCAGGGATTGCTGAAACGAAGCGAAGATACTGATGCAGAACTGATATCCGATATTTTCGCCCTCATTGGCGACACGGAGCATGAAATAGGAAACATGCAGGCCACATTCGAAGCCTACGACTCGGCACTCATCTATGCCCCAGGCAACATTGTGGTGTTGAACAACTACGCCTACTTTCTTTCACTCGAAGAGAGAGACCTTCAACGTGCCGAGGAGATGAGTTTCCGCACCATAAAGGAGGAGCCGGAGAATCCAATATACATAGACACCTATATGTGGATACTCTTCAAGCAGAAACGCTACGAGGAGGCAGCAGCATACGCCGAGAAACTAATCAGCACCAACGAAGAGATGAGTGCTGTCGAATATGTTCACTGCGGCGACATATTTGCCCTATGCGGCGACCTTGAACGAGCGCTCGACTGCTGGCTCGAAGCCCAAAAGAAAGGAGACGACTCAAAGATATTGAAACGAAAGATTAAGAAAAAGAAATATATCCCCGATGGAAAAAAGAAAAAAAAGAAATAGCCTGTTTACCATACTCACAATGGCAATGCTTACAAGCCTGCTGATTATAGCAAGCGGATGTAAGTCAACCCAAAAGAGCGGCACATCAACTGTAAGTCTCAAAGAGTTGCAAACACTTCCGGCACTGAGCAGCAGCGGCAAACATCTGTCGGCAAAGCTGAAACTGAATGCCAACTTCAAGGGCAGCAAATTTTCGGCGTCAGGCAGCATAAAGATTAAGCGCAATGAGGGATTGCAGATAAGCATCAACGCACTTGGAGGCCTTGTAGAGGTGGCACGCATAGAGGCCACCCCCGAGAAGATGCTGCTCATCTACCGTCTGGGACGCGAATATGCCGAAATAAAGTACAGCGAGGTGGAAGTACTCAGACAACTTGGTATCGACTACACAATGCTCGAAGCCATACTTATGAACGAACTATTTGCGCCCGATGGACGCTCATTGGAAAAAGAGCTGAAGAATATGAACATACTCACCGCCAACGGGGAGTTTATCATCACCACCCCACGCGAAAAGGAGATGCAATACAGCTTCCACATCGGGCAGGACGAAGGCCACCTGACACTGACACAGGGCAATTATGCAAACAAGATAAACGTAAACTGCAACTACTCCGATTTTTCAACCATAGGCACACGCCCCTTTCCGCAAAATATCACATTTGCTGTGGCTGACATGAGCCTGGGAATGGTGCTAAGCAACATCAAGGATAGCAGTTTCAAACTGAGTGCTGCATCCAACCTATCCTCATACAAAAAAGTGGATGCCGGCAATCTGCTTAAAGGGTTAAAATTTTGATTGGGAAAAGAGAGATGACAGGACGAAAAATATTATTGACACTGCTACTGACGCTGATGTTTGCGCCAAATTCATGGGCACAGACAACAGTGAAAGAGATGCGCCGTCGTGTCAACGGCCTGCAACAACAGATAAAGGAGAAAGAGCGCATACTTCTGTCATCGGAAAAGGATGTTGCCTCGAAGCTAAAGAACCTGAATCTGCTGACAGCCCGCATTGACGAGCAGAAAGGCCTGATAAACCTGCTGACAAAAGAGGTTTCCGCCATAGAACGCGAAATATCAACACTTGCAGCAGAAATTGCCAAGGACGAAGCAAAAATAGAGAAATCGCAGAAAGAGTACGCAGGAGCATTGCGACGCGCGCGCCGTTACGGCACACTGCAGGACAAACTGCTGTTTATAGTATCGGCAAACGACTTCAACACCATGCTTCGTCGCTACCGCTACACACGCCAGTATATGAATGCCCACCGCAAATTGGCAGAGCAGTTGCGAGAAGAGGTGGCAGCACTGAACATCAAGCGCGAAGAGGTAGAAAAAGTAAGAGCAACAAAACTCACTGCCCTCGAAGAGCAAAAAAAGGAGCAGGAAAAGCTATCTACCCTCGAAGAGCAGCAACGCGCCCTTGTAGCCGAACTTAAAAAAGAAAACAAGAAGGTAAAAGAGGAGCTTACACGTCAGCGCAAAGAGCTCAACAACCTGAATGCCGCAATTGAGCGTGAGATTGAACGCGAGTTAGAAAAGCGCAGACGCGAAGAGGCTCTTGCAGCCAAAGAGAGAGCAAAGAACAAAACAAACACAGCAACCAAAGGTAAAGAGACCGCAAAAGCCACAGCCAAAGATAAAAAAGCCACAGCGCAGAAGGATGAGCCGACACCCAAGGTAGACCGCCGCGAAGAGCCTGTTGTCAACCCCAACAGCCAGGGAATGAAAAAACTGACCGGCTCTTTCCTACAGAACAAGGGACGTCTGCCGGCGCCCATCACAGGCCCCTACATGATAGTGGGACAGTTCGGTCTGCAACGTGGTGTCACCGGAAAGGGCAACGTACAGATTGACTACGGTGGAATAACCCTGCAAGGCAAGCGAGGCGCACAGGCACGCGCAGTATTCGATGGAGTGGTAACCTCTGTGGTACGCGCAGGCGACTTTGCCTTTATCATCGTACGCCACGGAACATACCTCACCGTATATTGCAAAATAGAGAACATAAAGGTAGCGCAAGGCGACAAGGTAAAAACCGGCGACATACTTGCCGACGTTGCAACCGACGCATCGGGCTCGACAACATTGCTGTTCCAGCTTCGCAACGAAAAGACCAAGCTGAATCCGCGCCCATGGCTGAACCTTTAATAGATTACTACACAGAAAAACATCTTTCTTTGATATGAAAAACAGAAACCTTTTAGGCAGAATAGTGGTGACACTGCTGCTAATGGTGTCAGCCCTCGCTGCCAATGCCCAGATATTGGACGGAACCGTGCAATCGGCACGTTACCGTGTGTCGCTGCCGCTCACATTCAACCTCGATGACGGCTCAATAAACTCATCGCCATACATCAGCTACAAACAGGACATCGCATCGTGGATGAAGGGTGTGGTATTTGCGCAATACAACATCAAGCAGGAGTCATTCATCTCACAGGCATGGTTCGAGTTTTCGGCAGCAGAGCGCTACTACCTGCTCTCCCGTTCGATATACAATTTCGACACAAAGAAATATTCGCACGAACTGGCAACAACCATCAAACTGCCATACAATCTGTCGCTGGATGCCACATGGGACAATATGTTCAAACAGGTGGGAACAACGCACACCGACCGTTTTCAGATGGTTGGCGGATATATACACAAATACTTTATCGCCAATGCCGGATACTCCATGCTCTACAAAAAGGGATTCGTGGCCAACCTGCGCATAAAGTTCTGCCCCACATACTTCCTGCAGATGAAATACGATGGCGGGCAGAATACATTTGTTCTCACATCCTATCTGAATATGTAAAGATTGCCAATCATATAAAGATAGAAAACGGCACTATTCACTAATTACAATTATCCCAATGAAAGCAATTCTAAGATTTTTATTTTTAATTTTAACGCTACAATGTACCTTGTGTGTTGTCGCACAGGAGCCATACATTAAAAAGGGTAGAAAATGGTGCGTCATGAGTAAATATCTGAATCCATACGTAGATGCAGATATCAATATTTACGTAGCAGACGGCGAAGTACTTATAGATGCTAAGTCCTACACAAGTATAATATTATCCGCAAATGGAAGACCTGACGATGAGATACGTCTGGATGGAACAAAAATATATGCACGCATGTGGAATGATTGCGATTCTTTGCTTTTCGATGAATCATGGAGCGAAGGCGACACGACAACCTGGGTAGATGATGATGTTTTTGACGAGGAGAGTATGAGTCGTGTTGACAAATACGAAACAGTGGTAAATACCGGTTATCTCAATGGACGCAAATATTGGGATTTGGATTTGAACGGTTGGAAATGTACATGGTTGCATGGGGTCGGATACATCAAAGGGGGTCGATGGATTTTTGGGGAACACAATTGGGCTGTTGGTGGTCCGTCCTATTCACTAATCTACTGCGTAGAAGAGAATGGCGATACGTTGTATGTAGACCATAGTCTCATTCATATGGTTCAGACAGGTATTTCACCTGCCATTGTCGAGGATGATGTAATTTGTCAACAATCCTCTGATGGTCTTTGGGTAAATCTCGGCGCAAACATCCCTCAGTGGAGCGCCACCCTCTACAACAGCAACGGCATCTGTGTTGCGCAGAAAGAGGGTGAAGGCAGCGAAATGTTCCTTCCCGCCGACAGTAAAGGTACGCATATTCTTGTGGTAAAAGCCGGTGGCAGGGTGGTAAAGAAAAAGATAGCACTGAAGTAAGATAAAGAGAACTAAAGAGGGCAACCCATTTACACTTTTGGGTTGCCCTCTTTTTATTATGATATTTACACGCTAAACAAACTCATCGCCATATTTCATGCGTGCATCGTTTAGGAATTTTCTTATATCCCCTTCCCTACCCTTCTTGCAGACAAGAAGCACATTGCCAACATCGGCTATCAGCAGGTCGTCTACGTCCTGAATAATCGCCAGTTTGTCCTTAGGCAGCACAACTACATTGTCGCGACTGTTATAGGTGATTGTACGTGATTTCTTAACAAGAGCATTTCCATTGCTGTCCTTTGGGAAAGTGCTGTAAAGAGAATCCCATGTACCGAGGTCGGCCCATCCGAATTTACCTATCTGCAGATAGACATTGTCGGCACGTTCCATCACTGCATAGTCCATAGAGACGTTGGGGAACGAGGTGTAGGCATCGTAGACGCGACGGCGACGTTCATCCCTGTTGGGATACTCCCTGAAGACACGCTCGAGCTCGCCCATCATATCAGGCAGCAGTTCGGTCATGGTGTCGATTATGGTCTGCACATTCCAGATGTATATACCGGAGTTCCAATAGAATTCGCCACTCTCCATAAAGACCTTTGCAAACTCGTATGCAGGTTTTTCGGTAAAGGTACGCACTTTGTAGAATGTACCGTTGTCGACATCCTCTTCCACCGCTTCGGCCTGAATATATCCGTATCGTGTCTCGGGACATGTAGGTTTGATACCTACAACAACAAGATTGCTGCGTGTAGCCACAAAGTCGAGTCCGTGATTAACGGTTTCTACGAACATATTCTCGTCGAGTATCAGTTGGTCGGCCTGTGCAACCACAATGTTCGCCTGCGGATTGAGCTGGCGTATGTGGCAGGCAACGTAGGCTATACTGGGCGCGGTGCCACGATAGGTCGGTTCGTGAAGTATCTGGTCGGAAGAGAGTTGCGGCAACTGCTCCTTTACCAGAGCCGAGTAGTCGCTGTTGGTTGAAACTATTATGTTTTTCAACGGAACTATGCGACTGTAACGGTCGAATGTCTGCTGCAAAAGGGTTCTTCCACAGCCCAGAAGGTCGTGAAACTGCTTGGGATAGACTTTGCGACTCAAAGGCCACAGACGGCTACCGATACCGCCTGCCATTATTACACAATACCGATTTTTATCCATTTTATCGCATTTATAAGCAGCAGCACCCTGCTAGCAGGGTGCTGCTTTATGAATAGTTTATTTAGAACTCAGCGTTGTTCGGAGTACGGGGGAAAGGTATCACATCGCGGATGTTGGACATACCTGTCACGAAGAGCAACAGACGCTCGAATCCGAGACCGAAACCTGAGTGGGGGCATGAACCGTAGCGACGTGTGTCGAGGTACCACCACATATCCTTCATGGGGATTCCCAGCTCTTCGATGCGGGCGAGCAGTTTGCCATAGTCGGCCTCACGCTCGGAACCACCGATAATCTCGCCGATTTTGGGGAAGAGTACGTCCATTGCACGTACAGTCTTTCCATCCTCGTTCTGCTTCATGTAGAAGGCCTTTATCTCCTTGGGATAGTCGGTAAGGATTACAGGACGTTTGAAGTGGTGCTCCACGAGGTATCTCTCATGCTCCGAAGCAAGGTCTACACCCCAGTATACGGGGAATTCGAACTTGTGACCGTCGGCAACTGCCTTTTCAAGAATCTCGATACCTTCGGTATATTTCAGACGTACGAATTCGGTGTTGATGATTGAACGCAGACGCTCGATAAGCTCCTTGTCGAACATATTGTTAAGGAAAGTAATATCCTCCATACAGTTATCCAAAGCCCACTGTACGCAGTACTTTATAAACTCCTCGGCAAGTTCCATGTTGTCGAAGATATCGTTGAACGCAACTTCGGGCTCAATCATCCAGAACTCGGCCAAGTGACGGGGAGTAT
>CAJGDX010000038.1 GCA_904502185.1 uncultured Bacteroidaceae bacterium
AATTTTCCTTGTAACAGTTTGTGGTTGCGGCTCGAAGAGTGTATCCTCTGTCGGCGCTCTTGTCGATGCTCTCGACGACGCAGCCTGGGAGTCTTCCAAATGGATTTCGGTGGTGGACGCGCCCATAATTAGCGACCACAATATAGAACGTGCGGCTGATGGCGCCAACTGGTTCCTTTCGACAGTGAAGAACGAACAGGCGGTGACCTCTGCCAAATGGATGACAGCCGGACTGGGTGTCTTTCAGCTCTATCTTAACGGCTGCCCCGTGGGAGAGGAGTTTCTGAAGCCTGGTTTCACAAATCCCTTTAAGACCAAGCTGTCGTTTACCTATGATATTACCGATGCTTTCAAATGCAAGGCAGGTGCCGAGAATGTGCTTTCGGCACAGGTGACGCCCGGATGGTGGGGCGACAGGATTGTCACTCCCGGCGGAAACAAAGGAATGTATGGTACAAAGTGCGCCTTCCGCGGAGTGCTGGAGCTTACATTTGCCGATGGCTCCACCAAACTGTATGGAACAAACCTCGACGATTGGAAGGCAGGCATTGCTGGCCCTGTAAAGCATGCCGCCATCTTCGACGGTGAGGAGTACGATGCCCGCGAAAAGATGGGCTACGACTGCGCCGAGGCGTTGGCCGTTCCCGAAGAGAATAAAGAGTTCCGTGGCACGATATTTCCTACCAACGGTGCCGAGGTCTATCTGCGCCACGATCTTACGCTGTCGCCCGTAAAGGCCTATCTGTGGAGCGGGGTAGAGGGCGCTGGGGATAATGAATTTGGAAAGGTTGTTGTTACCAGGGAGTTTAAACCCGGAGAGCCTATGACCCTTAAGCAGGGCGAGACGCTGGTGGTCGATTTTGGACAGAACTGTGCGGCTGTGCCTTCGTTCGAGTTCAAGGGCAAGGAGGGTACAATGCTCACCTGTCTGCCCGGCGAGATTCTCAATGACGGTAACGGCGCCCGCAGCCGAGGAATGGATGGCCCCGAGGGTAGTGTGCACCGCGAGAATCTGCGTGCCCAGGACAACTGCTTCCGACTGCTCTACACGTTCGCCGACAGCAGGGATTTTGTAAACTACTACCCCCACTGCACATTCTTCGGTTACCGCTATGTTTCCATCACTGCAACTGACGAGGTTACAATAAAGTCCATAGCTTCAATTCCTGTAACATCCATTGCCAAAGGAATGGAGATTGGCGCCATTGCCACCGGCAACGAACTTGTGAACAAACTTATTTCAAACACCTATTGGGGACAGCTGTCAAACTACCTGTCGGTGCCTACCGACTGTCCGCAGCGCAACGAACGTCTGGGATGGATGGCCGACACACAGGTCTTCGCCGAGACAGGCTCGTTCTTTGCCAATACCGTAAGTTTCTTCCACAAATGGATGCGCGACGTGCGCGACAGTCAGAACAGACTGGGTGGTTACCCTGGTGTAGCACCGTTGGCGCAGTATGGTGGCGAATATATGCGTCTGGGATGGGCCGATGCAGGTGTCATTGTACCTTGGACCGTTTGGAAACAGTTTGGAGATACACAGATTGTCGAGGACAACTGGACTGCAATGGAAAAGTTTGTGAACCATATAAACGATACAAAATACAACCACGAGGCTCTGCGCGGCGAGAACGCCAACTATCAATGGGCCGACTGGCTTAGCTACGAACCGTTGGAAAGCTGCAGTGGTCGCGCCTTTTCGCGTCAAGGTCCTCTGCCCGAGGCTATCGACTATTGGAACTACCTCAGCGCATCATACTGGGCAATCGATGCTTCCATGATGGCTGACATGGCTGCGGCTACGGGTCGCGACGCAGAAAAATATCGTCTGATGGCAGACTCGGCAAGAGTATATATCCGAGAGAATTTCCTGAACCCCGACGGCACTTTCAAGACCGAGATTCTCAATACAATGCAGACACCTGCGCTCTTTGCTCTTAAGAACAATATTCTGCAGGGCGATGCCAAAGAGTGCATGATTGCCCGTCTGCGCGAAAATTTCAGACAGCACGACAACTGCCTGCAGACCGGATTTCTGGGAACATCCATCCTCATGAGTACACTCACCGAGAATGGAATGTCGGACATTGCCTATGAGCTTCTCTTTCAGCGCCAGAACCCCAGCTGGCTCTATTCCATTGACAACGGCGCCACCACCATCTGGGAACGCTGGAACAGTTACATGATAGACAAGGGAATGGGTCCGCGTGGCATGAACAGCTTCAACCACTATGCTTATGGTTGTGTGTGCGAGTGGATATGGGAAACTGCCGCAGGAATCGCTTCCGACCCCGAAGTCCCCGGCTTCAAACATATAATAATGAAGCCTATTCCCGACAAGCGTTTGGGGCACCTCACAGCCGAATATAATTCATCGGCAGGCCTTATAAAGAGCGCATGGCGATACGAAGGTGATGCCTGGGTGTGGGAATTTACAATCCCTGAGGGAGCAACCGCAAGCGTTACTCTGCCCGGCGAAACAGAAGCAAAGCGCTACGAGGCTGGAACCTATAAGGTTACCAAGTGATGTGAATTACAAACAGCGTAGTATTTAAATGAGAATTGTATCTTGCTTGTAACGATTATTATCTCTCTGATGACTCTCTGATGATGATAATAATTGTTCACTATCATCTATTTATTCTATGAAAAAAGATAAAGGTGTTGCACTACTTGACTGGGCATACAAAACAGCTTTGAATGGTATTCCCATGGTCTCGGAGCCTCTCAACGAATTTGTCAATGGCTATATTGAAAAATATGGTCGCACCGAAAAGGCAATAGACAAGATGGTGGCGGCACAGAAAATAAAATGTACCACCACCGGTTTCCTGACAGGGTTGGGAGGACTGATAACGTTGCCGGTAACTCTGCCAACTGATTTGGCAAGTTCGCTATATATGGAGGTGAGAATGATTGTCTCCATAGCCATGTTGCGTGGCTACAAGGTAAATGACGACGAAGTGAAGTCCCTGGTCTTCCTATGTCTGGTTGGAAATTCCATTGGAGATGTTGTAAAGAGTGCCGGCATCAAGGGAGTTCAAAAATTTGCTGCCAAAAAGTTGTTGCCTTTGCTTACAAAGGAGCTGGTAACTAAAATTAATCAGGCTGTCGGGTTTAAACTTTTAGCCAAGGGTGGCGGTAAGGGGCTTGTCAACGCAGGCAAAGCAGTACCTATAATTGGCGGTGTCGTAGGTGGTGTGTGGAACTACTCCGAAGTCCATATATATGCAAAATTGGCAAAGAAAATGTTTAACGAAAATTTTTATGTAGAATAGGAAAGAAGGGCAATGCCGCCACAGCTGCCCGGCTGAATAGATTGCGCATCAACTATATTGCAAGTGTGAAACAATATAGTTGATGCGCAAAATTTATTATCCGTGTTGCATCGTTGCAACTGTCGGTTCTACTTTTTGTCGAAGAGAACTGCATCGGTGACAACCACCTTTGCATCCTCTTTAGGGTTCAGCCAGCGCAGGGTTATTGTATGGGGCTTCTGTTTCATTTCGAAGTTCCAGTATACATCCAGACGACGCTGACGGAAGCTTGCCGGCATGTCAAATCTCTGAGGCTTGCCGCCATCAAGTGTAACCTCAATTTGGGCAACATACTGCTTGTCTTTTGCTATTACTCCGCCGTTTATCACAATTCCGGCGCAGTTGGCATCGATAGTATGGGTGGTTTCCGACAACAGAACCTTTATAGGCATACGCTTGTTGGGGACAATGTCGGGGAAACTCTTTTCGTAGCGTACCGTTTTTGGCTTTTGGCATTTAATTGTAACCTCATCGGCTGTGACTTTGCCACCGCCGCGTTCAATCATCTGCAAGGCGTGGCTGAAACTCATCTTGTAGGTGTCGTTAAGCGAGTAGGGTGTATATGCAAAGTCAATATCCTCGGCACTTTTCAGTGGCTCTATCCACTCGGCAGGAATCTTTGAGTAACCGATGGCAGTAGCCAGGATTCCGGCAGCCGAGGCAGGGTTGCAGTCCGAATCCTGTCCGCAGCGGGTTGAAATGTCTATTGTCTTTGTAAAATCGCCATCGCCATACAGCAGACCGAAAAGCACATAGGCGCAATTTATAGCAGCGTCGATGTTGAGCGGAGCCAATGTACCCTCGCCACAGCCAGCGTCGCTTGTTCCCCAGCGCTCTTCGCACAACTGCCATCCGCGACGCCAGTCGTCGGGGTTGTTACGCCAAATGTCTATCACGTCAGCCATGCAACGGTAGAATTTGCTCTTCTTGGGGATGGTCTTCAGCGCCTCGGTAACAATGGTCTCCACGTCGTCGCAGATGAATGCCATGGAGTACATTGCGCCAATGTATACGCCGCCGTACCAGCCATCGCCATAGTTCATTATGTGTCCCACTTTGTCCGAAATTTTAGATGCTGCATTGGGCATTCCCGGTGACATTATTCCTGCATAGTCGGCCTCTATCTGATAGTCGATGTCGTCGGCATGAGGGTTGTTTCGCCAGTGACCCGACATTGGCGGACGTATGCCGTGCAGAATGTTGTAGCGGGCAGCCTGGTTGGCGTGCCACAGATAGTAGCCTGCATTGGCAAAGGCACCTGCCAGTGAGTCGACGGGTGCATCAAGCCCCAGACGCTCGAACACTCCTACGAATGTCAGATCCATGTAAATATCGTCGTACAGGGTGTGTACCCTCTTCATAGTCGTTGCCACGTAGTCGGTGTCGCCCCAGGGGATAGCTATGCTATCGGGTATCATGCTCGAACGGTACACAAACTCCGTTGGTCCGCCGTATGTGCAACCCAGCACCTGTCCTGCCCATGCACCTTTAATCTTGTCCATCAGTGTAGCGCGGCTCATAGTCAGACGCGAAGGTATCTTGTCGCTTGCTGCCAGTGTGAAAATTGCAGCGAAAGCAATGGCAAGCATTGCCAGTGCTCTTTTGTGTAAATGTATCATCTTCTGTTTATTTTTTTGTAAAGTTACACAAAAATATCAACAAACGAGCGAGAAACATGAAACTTGTTTCAATGTTTCTTACTGCGAGTGCAGTCTATTTTCGATTGTTATGTCAAAAATATCAACAAACGAGCGAGAAACATGAAACTTGTTTTAATGATTCTGTTATTTAAAGAGCCTTTCCTTATGCAAATGAGATAATGGACTTCGTCATTCGTGGTGAAAATTAAAATCCTCTGTGCGTACGCATCGCCAGCATAATAGCCTCGCCCACCAATGCTACATTTCCCAGCAGATAGTGACGCCTGTTGCCACATCCCACTGTGTGACCAGCAATCTCGGCTGTCTTCAAGATGCCACTGCGCACCTGTACATCGCCAAAATATGTGGCAGCACCTGTGAGAAAGGCAGTGCCCGAAGGGCTCAACTCGAACAGGATGAACCCTGCATCAATGTCCAGTCCAAAATAGTAGCAACGGTCCCAATATTCCTTCAGTCCCGTCACCCATGAGTCCTTCCAAAAAAGCCTCTTCAGAGTATCATACTGCTTTCGCGCAAAAGTCTTGTCAATGAAAGTTAGATAGTAGCAGTTAAGTGCCGAATAGGAGCCCTTCACAAAACTGTCATCATATTTACAGCCATCCTCTTTCAGGAACGAAACGAGCAGGCCGCTCCCTTCATCCAGCCACTCTTTTTTGGCTCTTTCCGTCCATCTTTTCACTGTTGCGCGATACTTCCCACCATAAAGATCGGCATACTCGTTCAGTGCAACAATAGCCACAAGCATATCCGGCACATACACAGCCTCGCCTGGGTAGGTTGGCAGGTTCATAGCCTTGCTCTCGCAGATTCTGCGGTTCATCGTGCGACACAGCGAGTCGAGCATCCTGTCATATTTTCCATCGCCGCCAGCCTTTTTGTAGCCGCATATCATCCACGCCAGATGGCTCAGGTACGACACATGACTCTTGTTGCCATCCAATGTCTCAAGCGGGTCCTCGTACCATCGCATACTGTCGTACCTGCGCAACTCTTTGGACATCACAACCCCTATAAGGCTGTCAATCATTTGCAGGTTTTCGGTACGCGTTTCGGGGTAGAGCCGCGAAATGTTAACAAGCGCCTGAGACAGCATGGAGCATGAATACAATGCCCACTCTCCTCTGAATTGCTCGCCAATGGTCGAAGGCATTGCGTCGAGCACCTCCTCGGGTTCAACAACTAGCTTGCCGGTCAGGTAATCCCTGCGGCCGAGCAGTTCCTTCTTTTCGCCATCGAACGAGCCTTGCCCCAGGCACTCCCACGACACACAAATACACTTGAGAGCAATAAACAACAGAGCAATAGCAAACTTTGCTGCAGCACCACCGTATCGGTATCTGCTCTTCGTTTGTTTATACCACCTCTTCACATATTTCACTCCAATGAAACAGCCAAGACCATACACCGGCCATAGCAGACAAAGCCACAGCGACAGCCTCCATTTGTCCACAATGAAACACAATGCAACTGCAATTATAAGATATATCAGGTATGGTGCAAAAATCCATGCAACCCGTTTCTCTTTGGGTACATATTCCCAGTACGCAGCATAGGAAGTTGTGTACAGGAACATCAGCACCAAAAGCCCGTCGCCGTAGATTCCCTCAAAGAAATAAGGCATCAGTGCAAGCAGCACATACTGCAACAAAAACCATTTGCCGACACTCGCAGCAACGTCTATCGATTTCATGCAATCAACTATTTTTTCTTTTCATCACTCTCTTCAGCCATAAGGCGCTCCATCTTTACGAGTCCGAAAAACAGGTTTGGAATCATACAAATAATACAAATCCACATTATTGGGTAAAAGTGCCTTCACACATTTATTTTCTGAAACGTTTGGTTACGGCTGCATATCCGCAACGGCGACAGAGGGGTTCCACTGCAGTGTGTCGGCTGAATCCCTCGTATATGGCCTGTGAACGTGGCGACGATAGAATCTCCTGCATGGGTGTGTTGAACAGATTGCCTAGGTTTATTTCGCCTGCGTGGTCCAGACAGCAGGGTACTACGGTGCCGTCTACAAGAATACCTATCTGGTTTCGGAGTGCATAGCAGAATGATTCCTCTTCGGCATATTCGGGGCGCGTGGCATCGGGCCACTCGAACATCTTGTCGTACTCAAGGTAGATGTTGTCGGCAAGCTTCCATCCGTCGTATCGCTCCTTCCATGGAGTGGGCAGGTGTTGGGCTATAAGGTCGGTGAGCTCTTTGTTTGTGCTTTCGTATCCACCCTGGTTCCAGAAACGCAGCACGACGATTGTACCATTCGAGGCAGCTTTGATGGCAAACTGCATCACACCATGTATATATTCTGCTGCGTCCTCTTTCCTGTTTCCTTCGTGTGAGTGAAGTGATATCTGTATCTTGTGCGGCCGTGCTTCTATAACACCCTCTGCCTTCGACAGCAGTGTGCCGTTGGTGGTTAGCACCGGCACAAACCCTTTTTCGCGCGCGGTCTCTAGGAACTGAGGCAACAGCGGATGCAGCATGGGCTCGCCCATCAGGTGAAAATATAGGAATTGTACCTCATCCCTTAGACGGTCGGTAAGGGTATCGAACTCCTCGAACGTCAGTCGGCGTTTCTCCCTGTCAGTCTTTGGACAGAACAGGCAGTTGAGGTTACATATGTTGGTTATTTCAAGATAGCAACGGGATATCATTTTTGGCTGTGTTGTATATTAAAAAAAAACAATCCATTTCTTTCCGCTTTCAAATATAGTGAAAGGCGAGCGAAAAGAAATCAAGTTTGCTTGAATTTGTTTTCCGAGCCGCATCCTATATTCAAGTTCTGTCTTAAATATACATCAAACGAGCGAGAAATATAAAGCTTGCTTTGATATTTCTCACAGCGAGTGTAGGACATATTCGAGGATTTTCTCAAATATAGTGAAAGGCGAGCGAAAAATATCGAAGTTTAGATATTTTTCGCACGTTTGTTGCTATCTTTGCCGGCCGGTTTAGGGTTCATTAACCGTGGAAACTTGAATCGGTTGCAAATAAACAATATTGATAAATATTATGGCAAAAGTTAAAATTTCAACAACAATGGGCGACATCACCGTGCGCCTTTACGACGAGACCCCTCTTCATCGCGATAATTTCCTGAAACTGGCTTCCGAGGAATTTTTCAACGGAACTCTGTTTCATCGTGTGATAAAAGGATTTATGATTCAGGGTGGCGACCCCGAGAGTAAGGGCGCTTCAGCAGACAAGAATCTAGGAAGTGGCGGCCCCGGCTACAATATACCTGCCGAGATTAAGGCTGAGACGCTTTTTCACAAGCGCGGTGCCCTGAGTGCAGCACGCCTTGGCGACGAGGTGAATCCTGAGAAAGAGAGCAGTGGCAGCCAGTTTTATATTGTTTGGGGAAAAGTTTATAAAGCTCCCGAACTTAAGCAGCTGGAGCATCAGATGAAGATGCAGCAGGAGCAGAACATCTTTAATGCGCTTGCAATGGAACATCGCGATGAAATTATGAATCTTCGCCGCAATCGCGACCGTGACGGCTTGATGGAGTTGCAGGATAAGTTGGCAAAGATGGCGATAGAGAAGAGCAAGCAGGTGGGAACACCCGCTTTTACTCCCGAACAGGTGGATGTCTATACCACAATTGGTGGCACTCCCTTCCTCGATGGCGGATACACCGTATTTGGCGAGGTGGAAGAGGGCTTGGATATTGTTGAGGCAATACAGAATGTGGAGACTTCCGCAGGCGACCGTCCCAAGACCGATGTTGTGATGAATGTAACAATTATGGAATAGCTTATAATACCCGTAAAAGATACAGCAAAGAGGGCAATCCAGAAGTGAAATGGGTTGCTCTCTTTGCTTTTATATTATAGGTGCCGATGGCGAAAAACTCTTTGCGTGTCAATGGAATTTTGCGCGTTGAGCAAGATGGTAACCAAATAATGCAAAAAAAGTTTTCGAAAGGGGGTATTTATTCGATATTTTGTTTTATCTTCGTCCGCGAATTTGTGGTTGTGAGTTCGTTGTCAAACGAATCTTGTAGCCGCATTTTTTTTACAAAAATTGCAACTTATAGTGAAATATTAAAATACACTCTTATGTAATTAAACTTTTTACTGCTTAATGAAGAAACTCTTAACCTTTTTGGTGGCCGTATTTGTTATGGCTGGCTCCACAGTTTGGGCGCAGGAAGTTAATAGTAGTGCGACGCTGCCGGGAGCTTCATCCGTGGAGGATGTTACTATGGAAAATGTAGTTGATGGAGTACCCCAGATTACTCTTGATACGCGCTTTGGTTTTGAACATCAATCCTCCGGCAGGAGGGGAGGTTTCGGCGGTGATGGTTTTCTATTAAATGTTGATGGTAAAATAGGCAAGAATTTTTCGTATAGCCTTAGCCACTCTCTTGTTTCGCCTGCCGGTGAAGATTCAAACATTTTCGATGCTACTAGATGGCTTACACTGAGCTACGATTTGGGTAACTTTACCTTCACTGCAGGTAAGGATGCGCTGATGGTAGGTAGTTTCGAGTACGATGCCTATGAGCTTGATTGCTACTACGAAATGGGCTCAATGTTCAACTACAATATAAACTGCTGGTTATGGGGCGCGTCGGCTATGTGGACTAACAATGCCGAGACTTCTTCATTTGCTTTTCAGGTAGCTAATTCACCCTTTGCTTTTGCTCCCAAGGAGGACAATCTCTTTGCATACAGCCTGGGATGGTACGGCACATGGGAAAATTACGAGTCTATGTGGTCGGTGAACATGATGGAGTATGAGTCGGGCAAGTTTGTCAAGATGCTGGCATTGGGTAATATGTTCTATCTTGGCGATTTCGAACTTATGTTCGATTATATTGCGCGTGCATCAGACCTGGACAACGGATTAGGCAAGGATTACACTATGACCGTGCAGCCTGCATACAACTTTGGCGAGTCGTTGCGCGTGTTTGGCCGTTTCGGTGTAGAGAAGACCGCGGACGATGTACCGTACGATTTTCTTGGCGAGTATCTGCCTTTAGACGACAAAGTGATTGCTAATGAGGAGAATGAATGTGTTATACCTGCATACCTTGCAAACGATAAGGAGTATATCTACTATGGTGCAGGTTTGGAATATTTCCCCTTGAAAGAGAATAAAAATATACGCCTTCACGCAGTGTGGGCATCGAATAACTATACAAAACGCCATATGTTCAATGTGGGACTTACTTGGAAGTTCGATGTGGTAGGTGCCATTAAGTTTTTGGCCAACGAGGCAAAATAGTTAACAGGTTTATTTAATCCCGAATTATTTGATTAAGAAATGAAAGATTCAAATTTCATCATCGAGTTAAGTCATATTTCAAAGAGTTTTGGCGAAAAACAGGTTTTGGATGATGTTAGTTTGTATGTTAAGAAGGGCGAGTTTGTAACTATTCTCGGTCCTTCGGGCTGTGGTAAGACTACGCTGTTGCGTATCCTCGCCGGATTTGGTACTGCCGATGAGGGCCAGGTAAAGATTGCCGGCGAGGACATTACTAAGGTCCCGCCGCATGAGCGTCCCGTGAACACTGTTTTCCAGCGATATGCGCTCTTCCCACACCTTAATGTTTACGATAATATAGCCTTTGGCCTTAAGTTGAAAAAGGTGAAGGAAGACGAAATAGAGGCGCGTGTAAGAAAAGCATTGAAGATGGTGGGCATGACCGACTACGAATGGCGCGATGTAAACTCTCTCTCGGGAGGTCAGCAGCAGCGTGTGGCCATTGCGCGTGCTATTATCAATCGTCCGCAGGTGTTGTTGTTGGACGAACCGTTGGCTGCACTCGACCTGAAGATGCGTAAGGATATGCAGATGGAACTTAAGGATATGCACAAGACACTGGGTATCACTTTCGTATATGTCACACACGACCAGGAGGAGGCACTCACACTCAGCGACACTATCGTTGTCATGAGCGAGGGCCGTGTTCAGCAGATTGGCACACCTACCGACATCTACAACGAGCCTGCAAACTCATTTGTTGCGGATTTCATCGGTGAAAGTAACATTCTGAATGGAGTTATGGTACGTGACCGCCTGGTACATTTTATGAATCGCGACTTTGATTGTGTTGACGGCGGCTTTGGCGAGAATGTCTCAGTGGATGTTGTTATTCGTCCCGAGGATGTATATATCATGGCAAAGAGCGGTTCGGGTATGTTCGAGGGCGTTGTGCAGTCGTGCATATTCAAGGGTGTGCATTACGAAATGATAGTGCTTACCCCCGATGGCTATGAAATCATGATTCAGGATTATAATGCCTTCGAGGTGGGGCAGGAGGTGAGCCTTATTGTCAAGCCTTCCGATATTCACGTAATGCAGAAAGAGCGCACTACAAATACCTTCGAGGGTACTATGGTAGATGCAACACATATAAACATTCTTGGTACGCAGCTTGTCTGCAACGAGCAGCCTAATGTAGCCGGTGGCGAGAAGATTGAGGTTGAGGTTGACTTCGACAAGATTGAACTTATGGACAACAAGGAGGATGGCATGCTGGTTGGCGATGTGCGCTTTATCCTCTACAAGGGCGACCACTACCACCTGACGGTTCGCACCGAGGATGGTGATAATATCTACGTGGACACACACGATGTGTGGGACGACAGAGATATTGTGGGTGTGAAGATACAGCCCGACGATATGCGAATAAAACTGGTCTGACAACTTAATCTATAGTGTGATATGAAGTGGTTGTTTAGGTTTTTTATGAAGAGAAGTAACTGGAGTCTTCCATACTTGATATTCTTGATTATTTTTGTGGTGGTGCCGTTGGTGCTAATTCTCCTGTATGCATTTCAGGATGCTGACGGAAACTTCACACTTTCGAATTTTGCCAAGTTTATTTCGAGTCCCGAGGCTGCGAATACCTTTGTCTATTCAATAGGTGTGGCCATCGTAACAACGGTGCTATGTATTCTGCTGGGATATCCGGCAGCCTATATTCTGAGCAATTCGGAGCTATGTCGCTCGAAGGTGATGGTTGTACTATTTATCCTGCCCATGTGGATTAACATCCTGGTACGTACGCTGGCAACAGTGGCGCTCTTCGACTTCTTGCGTCTGCCGCTGGGTGAGGGTGCTTTGATATTTGGTATGGTATACAACTTCCTGCCCTTTATGATATATCCCATCTACAATGTTATGCAGAAGATGGATCATAGCTATATTGAGGCTGCACAGGACTTGGGCGCCAGTCCTCTGACTGTGTTTAAGAAGGTGGTTGTGCCTCTGTCGATGCCGGGCGTTATAAGTGGCGTGATGATGGTCTTTATGCCTACAATCTCGACATTCGCCATCGCAGAGTTGCTGACAATGAACAACATAAAGTTGTTTGGTACAACCATTCAGGAGAATATCAATAACGGAATGTGGAACTATGGCGCTGCCTTGTCGCTCATTATGTTGGTGATTATCTTTGCCACCAACCTCTTTAGTGACGACGAGGAGGATTGTGCTTCAAACGAGGGAGGAATCATCTGATGAAAAGATTTTTTGCTCAGGTCTATTTGTGGTTTCTTTTGGCAATGCTCTATGCACCAATCCTTATTATTGCCGTATTCTCTTTTACTGAGGCAAAGGTGCTGGGTAACTGGACCGGTTTTTCGACAAAACTCTACACCTCTCTGTTCTCGGGCGGAGTGCATCACTCGTTGCTGAGTGCTATCGAAAATACACTAATCATAGCTCTTGTGGCAGCTGCTGCATCTACAATGCTGGGTAGTGTCGCAGCAGTTGGTATACACAATCTGTATGGTCGTAAGAAGGTGGCAATAAACACATTGAACAACATACCGATGCTTAACCCCGATATTATCACGGGTATATCTTTGTTCCTCCTGTTCGTGAGTCTTGGCATCACACAGGGTTACGCAACCGTTATTCTGGCGCACATCACATTCTGTACGCCATACGTAGTGCTGTGTGTATTGCCACGTCTGCAACAGATGAATCCCAATATCTATGAGGCAGCATTGGATTTGGGCGCTACACCCTCGCAGGCACTGCGTAAGGTTATCATTCCTGAGATTAAGCCGGGTATGATTAGTGGCTTTATCCTTGCCTTCACACTTTCGATTGACGATTTTGCTGTGACTATCTTCACCATAGGTACAGAGGGACTTGAAACTCTCTCGACATATATCTACGCCGATGCTCGCAAGGGTGGTCTTACACCTGAGTTGCGTCCGCTCTCTACGATTATCTTCGTTACCGTATTGGTGTTGTTGATTGTAATTAATGTGCGCTCACAACGCGCTAAAAATAAGAAACAAGCATAATGAAACGACTGTTATATATACTCTTTGCGGTTGTAGCCCTGCTTTGCGTGGGTTGTTCAAGCGACGATTCCCGCAAGTCAATACTCAAAGTATATAACTGGGCCGACTATATCGACGAGTCGCTGCTCTCTGAGTTCGAAAAGTGGTACTTCGAGCAGACCGGCGAAGAGGTGGAGGTTGTGTACCAGCTCTTCGATATTAATGAGATTATGCTTGCCAAGATTGAGCGTGGCAAGGAGGACTTCGATGTGGTGTGTCCCTCGGAGTATATAATCGAGCGTATGCTCAAGAACGACCTTTTGCTGCCTATCAACAAAGACTTTGGCAACACTCCCAACTACTTGAACAATGTTTCGCCCTTTATACACGATGTCTTCGACAAAATTGATGGCGGTGGCAAGAATGCCAATGACTACTCAGTGGGTTATATGTGGGGTACAACAGGTTTCCTCTATAACACCAAGTATGTCACCAGTGAAGAGGCTAACACCTGGAATTCGCTGTGGAACAAGAAGTTTGCTCAGAAACTGCTCATCAAGGATGCTTTTCGCGATGTCTATAGTCCGCTGCTTATTTTTGCCAATCAGGAGCGTATAGCCAAGGGCGAGGTTACGATTGACGAACTTATGCACGATGCTTCTGACGAGTCTATCGCCATTGTTGAGGCACTTCTGAAGAAGGCTAAGCCCTATGTTGCCGGCTGGGAGGCAGACTTCGGCAAGGAGGTCATGACCAAGGAGAAGGCGTGGCTGAACTTGTCGTGGAGTGGTGATGCTGCGTGGGCGATAGAAGAGGCCGAAGCTGTAAATGTGGAGTTGGACTATGTGGTGCCCAAAGAGGGTAGTATCATGTGGTTTGACGGCTGGGTCATCCCCAAGTATGCCAAGAACATCAAGGCTGCATCATACTTCATCAACTTTATGTGTATGCCGGAGAACGCTATTCGCAACATGGACGAGATTGGCTATGTAAGTGTTATCGGCACTGAAGATGTCATGAAGTATATGTCCGAGTCGGCTGCGGAGGCAGGCATTACAGAGACTACCGATCTTACATACTTCTTTGGCGAGGAGGCCGATAGCGTGGTGATAAATCAGGTGATGTATCCCGACCGCAAGGTTATCGAGCGCTGTGGAATGATGCACGATAGCGGTCCGCGCACCGAGGCAATGTTGGCAATGTGGTCAAGAGTCAAGGGCGACAACCTCAACAACTGGATGGTAGTGGTTATTTTCGCTGCCGTAGGCATGCTGTTGCTTGCAGGCATCATGCGCAAGATGAAGAAACGCCGTCAGCGTCGTCGCAGATGGTAATAGAAGTACTGAATTAAAATCAGATCTCGATGAGTTCGGAAAGGATCTGAATGAATCTGCTCTGCTGGCATTGGATGCAGTTGAAAAGTGGAATTCGCGTAACATCGAGCTTATCCGCAGAATAGCCGAAGTGCAACGCTATGGTGGTGGTATAGTTTCCGTCTATAGCGAAGATACCTTCATTGATGGATTGGTGAAATTTGGTATACCGTTGGAGGATGCACGCGAGTATACAAACGACGGATGTTGGGAAGCTATCGTTCCCGGCAAGTCATCGTTCATCTACACTCCTAACGACATGCTTCCATCTCTCTATACCGCTCTGAAGATGAACGAAGAGGCGGCACCTGACTATCCCGATTTCGAAACTCTTTACGCTTCGTTCAGCCAGGCACTGGAAAACCATGTGGCAAGTGTGCAAAAAACCCTGGACGGCCGATGGAAAAACAAGAAGTATCCCTGTATTCTCACTTCCATCTTTACTGAAGGATGTCTGGAGAAGGGTGTTTCCTATCAGGCAGGTGGTGCCATATATCCGATGCACGGCATCCATTTCGGCGGTGTGAGCGACGTTGCCAACAGCCTCTATGTCATAAAGAAACTAGTCTACGACGACAAATACCTTACTCTGGATGAGTTTGTAGATATCCTGAAAAAGAATTGGGAAGGACACGAAACCCTCCGTCAACTGATAAAGAACAGATTCGATTTCTATGGCAACGATGCCGATGCACCTGACCTGATGATGCAACGCGTCTTCAATGATTATGCCGATATTGTTGGTAAGACAAAGGTTCGTGCAGGTCTTATGCGTCCTTGTGGTATCTCTACTTTCGGCCGCGAAATAGATTGGCGAATGCGTCGTCTTGCAACACCGGAAGGAAGCCGTTTGGGCGATATCCTTGCTACAAACTGTTCGCCCACTCCCGGTTCTGACAAGAAGGGCCCCACCTCGGCAATAAACTCCTATTGCAAGCTCGATTTTACCAAGACATGTAACGGCGCCACCCTTGAACTGAAGATTCTTCCTTCGTCGGTTAAAGGCAAGAACGGCATCGATGCATTGTCGGCACTCCTGAAGACATTCCGCGACAAGGGTGGCTACTATATGCACGTCGATGTGGTGGACACTGCCATGCTCATCGATGCCCAAAAACACCCCGAGCGTTATCCCAATCTCCCAGTGCGTGTGTCAGGCTGGTCGGCACGCTTTACCACATTGGGCAAGGACTGGCAGGATATGATTATCCAGAGAACCCAGCAGTTGGTATAAGAATGGGTAGGGTATTTGATATCCAGCATTTCTCTACAGGGGATGGACCGGGAATAAGAACCACAGTCTTTTTCAAGGGATGTCCCTTGCATTGCCTTTGGTGTCACAACCCCGAGTCGCAGAACTCGGATATTCAGGTGTTCTACACCCCATCCAAATGCATAGGTTGCCGTTCGTGCGAGAAGGCTTGTCCGCCGGGTAAGGAGGTCAGGCACTCCGTAGAATGTGCGCAGGTTTGTCCTACCGGTTGTCTTGAACGGGTGGGGAAGGAGATGACTGCTCATGAGGTGTTGGACGAGGTGCTGAAGGATAAAGTATTTTACGACAATTCCGGAGGCGGAATTACCCTCTCGGGCGGTGAACCTCTTTATCAACCCCAATTTGCATTCGACATACTGGCTAAAGCCAAGCAAGAGGGAATACATACAGCCATCGAAACATCGGGGTGTGGTAAAATATCGGACTACATAAAACTCATCCCCGTTACAGACCTTTTCTTATGGGACATAAAGGTGATGGATGAAAAACTCTATCGGCAAATGGTCGGAGGAGCATTGCAGCAGGTTCTCGACAACCTGCGAACCCTTCACAACCAAGGTGCTTCATTGCGTTTAAGAATCATGTTCATCCCCGGCATACAAGACCGGCCCGAGGTGCTTGCTGCAACCCAAGCCCTGCTGAAAGAACTGAATGGGGTGCCATACGATGTCATTCCCTACCATCCCTACGGAAACTCCAAACGAGAGAAACTGGATTTGGAGAGAATTGTTTTCCCTGTTCCAACAGAAGAGCAGGTTGCTGAATTTTGTAGCAAGCTGCAATTAGGCAATCTTTAGGAGATGCAATCGCACCTTTTTTTACCCTTTCAGATAGTTCTTTTTTTTATGCCTGAAGAAATAAAATTTCAGGACATTGTCGAAAAAAGTTTATATCTGTATTACAAGTGGGGATAACCCCACTGACGCAAGAAAATGTTTTGTTTGTTTGATGGACAAATATCATGTAACTTATATTTGAAGACAGAATCCTGTTTTTCTAATTTATACTAAATATTGGACACAGCCTAAATAATTCAGCTATTCTTTTATATTTTGTTCTTCTCTTGGAGAATATATAACTAATTGTATTGCAGTGTCTTTAATTGTTACTAACCTTGCCGTTTGTTGAAGAACTTAGCGGCTCCATGGCAAATGTCATTGCCCGCATGCACCTTATTGAAAAGAGGAATTACCACGCAGCCGAATTCGGCGAAGGAGCAATAGGTAAATGGAATTATAAAAACTTTGTTCCCAATTATACATCCGATAGACAAAATTCTTATTTACAACGAATATGAAAAGGTGGGCAACATTCTGAACGAGCGTATGCGTTTCGACCTTGCATCGTTGCAACCGGAACTGTCAAGCAACAATTTCTGGCAATCCTATATCGAAACACAACTGGAACCGACCCTGAAATAGAATGGATAGAGGATGCTGATACACACGATAATGGTGTTGAGAACGACAAGCAGATGCGCAACAGAGGGTGGATGAAAGCGCCTGACAGCTATTATTATTGTTCTATTAACGATCGCATATCAATAGCAAGAGGTTCGGAAGCATTATTCCGTAAGATTATTCACCGACAATATATTGGCAGGGGTGAACATTGGCTAAGGTTAAGGTTTTTGCCTCCTAACATCGTCCAACCAAATCGAAGGCCTAATTTCTTCCTGGATTACATAGAACTTGTACCTCTGCACATAGTCAGCGACCCCAACAAGCCCGAAGATAGGCACTAATAAAGCTAAAGCCCGCGGATTTTGAACCCTCCTTCCTTGCTCGCCTAACGGCTTGCAACTCCGTGGAAGTACCCACGTAATTTGGGGAGCATGAGTGTCTATTTCTCCTAAATTTCAGATACGCCTTCACTTATAAGAGTTCAACTCCACTAAATTCTCACAAAATTTACCGAAATTTATAAGAATTATTTAAAATTTTCCGAACAAATTCGCAGTTTCAATTGTTTATGGTATATTGTGAAGCAAATATCATATTACTAATGAAAAACGACGAATTCAAGGAGAAATTAATAGGTTCGCTCGCCGGACTGCGACAATACAGCAACAATTTTACCACAAACAGCGACGATGCCGCCGACTTGTTGCAGGATACTATTCTGAAGGCTCTCGGCAAGTGCGACCATTACAAGATAGATGGCAATTTCAACGGGTGGCTGCACACCATCATGCACAACACCTTTGTCAACGACCGTAAAGCTGCAAAGCATTATGCAGATGTAGCGATTGGCGAAAATGATTGCATATCCATCGACACCAGACATAATTACCGCGAAATACTCTCCTTAATCAGTTCGCTGCCCGACATCTATCGCACTCCCTTTGAAATGTGCATTGCAGGATATAAATATTGCGAAATTGCGGAGATGCTGCAACTTCCCATTGGCACCGTAAAGAGCAGAATAAACTCGGCGCGAACAATGCTGAAAAGGTTGTTGCAGTGAGTAGTAGAACTGTCTAGGAGAAAATTTTGAAGCCGTAGGTTAAAAAAGTATCCTGGGAAAACTTTATTACAGAGGTGGTTCATTAGAATTTATATCTACAAAAAAATAATCTCCCATAACTTTGTCAGTTACAGGAGATTATATATGTAATTATCTAACTAATTACTTGCTGAGTGCAGCAGAAACGTC
>CAJGDX010000039.1 GCA_904502185.1 uncultured Bacteroidaceae bacterium
CCTAGGCAATAAAAAAAAGCAAGCTTTTTTTGTATTGCTCTCGGCTTGCACTATCTTTGAAAGGAGAGAACAGCGAGAAAAGAAGAAACGTTATATAAAAGAAATTACATTATATATGAAAAAAAGCAGAATAGCACTAATAGTTCCACTCTTCATAATAACAGCACTCTGTTTCAGCGCCTTCAAAGGAGATAATCACAACTTCCAATTGTCGAAACAGCTGAATATCTTCAATACACTGATAAAGGAGCTTGACCTGTACTATGTCGACACCATAATGCCTGAAAAGACTATAAAAACAGGTATCGACGCCATGCTGACCAAACTCGACCCCTACACAACATATTACACCGAGGAGGGCAGTCAGGAACTGAAGATGATGATTACCGGCAAGTACGCCGGCATCGGTTCGCTCATACGTTTCCACGAAAAGAAGAACACCACTGCCATTGCCGAGCCGTACGACAACATGCCGGCGGCAAAGGCAGGATTGCAGATTGGCGACCTCATTCAATCAATCAACGGCGTCAGCGTGATAGGAATGAGTTCGGACAGCGTAAGCAATATGCTGCGTGGCGAAGCCGGCACAAAACTGACCATTGTAGTGGAGCGTCCCGGCAAAAAGGAGCATATTACAATAAAGCTCGAACGCGAGAGTATAGCACTACCCTCAATACCCTATTACGGCATGATGCGCGACAGTATAGCCTATCTGCAACTGGAGAGCTTCACCGAAGGCTGCTCAAAAGAGATGCGCCGCGCACTCATTGAGATGAAGAACAAGGGGGCGCATGCCTACATCATCGACCTGCGCAGCAACGGCGGGGGTTCGCTGCAAGAGGCTATAGAGATTGTCAACCTCTTTGTTCCACGCGGACTGAACATTGTAGAAACAAAAGGAAAGACCAAGCGCTCGAACCAGATATACAAGACCACAAGAGAGCCGATAGACACCGTATCGCCCCTGATTGTACTTGTCGACGGACACACTGCCTCGGCTGCAGAAATTGTTTCAGGTTCGCTGCAGGACCTTGACCGTGCAGTCATTATCGGTTCGCGCACATACGGCAAAGGCCTCGTACAGGTAACACGTGAGCTTCCCTACAACAGCTATCTGAAGGTTACAACATCGAAATACTACATTCCCAGCGGACGCTGTATTCAGGCCATAGACTACAGCCACCGCAACGAGGATGGCAGTGCTACACGCATCCCCGACAGCCTGACAAATGTATTCCACACAGCAGCCGGCCGCGAAGTACGCGACGGAGGAGGTATTTCTCCGGACATAGAGCCGAAGGAAGAAAAACTGACAACACTGCTCTTCAACCTTATACAGGATATGGCAATCTTCGACTTTGCCACCGACTACAAGTTGAGCCACGCCACAATAGCACCTGCCGAAACCTTTGAGCTGAGCGACGAGGAGTACAACAAGTTCAAGGAGTATCTGAAGGCAACAGGATTCAGCTACGACAAAGAGAGCTACAAAGTGCTGAAAAAGCTGAAAAAGACACTGGAAATGGAGGGTTATGCCGAGGCTACAAAGGCTGAGGTCGAAAAGATGGAACAGACATTGCAGCACAACCTCGACCACGACCTGAACTACTTTGCCAAAGATGTAAAGCGCCTAATTTCGGACGAAATAATCAAACGTTACTATAGCCAGAAGGGCGGTATTATATTCTCGCTACGCGACGACACTGACATTGCCGAGAGCTTCAAACTGCTTGATGACATTGCAAGATACCGCAACATACTTAGCGCAAAGAAATGATTGCTTCAAACAGTCAAGCACTTATATACGAATCTCCCACATAGTCTTAACTTACTATGTGGGAGATTTCATATAGTACTATTGGCAAATAGGCTTCATAAGGAATGTGGATGCCTGAATATATTCAACCGCATAGAATCGCACCCATCGTCAGACAATCCACATCCCTAGAAAAACAGTTTACTCTAACCACTGCCGCTTCGCACGAATAGAGCTACACATATATAACAGCGGCGGTTACTATACCTATAAACAATTGAAACTGCATTTTGTTCGCAGAAAGAATCACTTTTTTTTGAAAAAGGCAAAAAAAATCCTTGTCCGACAAAAACAGACAAGGAGTATAATTGAGAAAAGAGCTTTTACCTGGAAGCCTGGTCGTTGATATTAGCCAGACACCCCTTTAAGGATTCTGTCCAATAGGGTATTTTCAGCGAGAAGGTATTTTTAATCTTTGTCTTGTCGAGTACGGAATAGGAGGGACGCACCACCTTGCTGGGAAATTCACTGCTGTGGCAGGGCTGTATGTCGCACTCAGTGTTACCGGCATACTCTGCTATCATTTTTGTAAAATCGTACCAGCTGCACACGCCTTCATTGGAATAGTGATACACGCCATCGTTGCCATGGTATTTGCGATTCTCGACAATATCAAAAATAGCTGCAGCAAGGTCGAGAGCATATGTGGGAGTACCAGTCTGGTCAAACACTACGTTCAGACGGGGTTTTGTGGCAGTGAGCGCGAGCATGGTCTTTACAAAGTTCTTGCCATATTCGCTGTAGAGCCACGATGTGCGGATAATAATATGGTGGCATCCTACCTTCTGAATATTCTGCTCGCCACGCAGTTTGCTTGCGCCATAGACTCCTGTCGGTGTTCCCTTTTTATCCTCGGTGCAGGGGGTATTGTAAGGGTCGCCACCAAAAACATAGTCGGTGGAAACGTGAACTAGCAACCCGTCGACCTCTTTCATGGCAATGGCAAGATTCTCGACAGCTGTTGCATTCAGCAAATAGCACATTTCAGAATCATCCTCTGCACCATCGACATTGGTGTAGGCTGCGCAGTTTATTATCGCCTTAACACTATTCTCGGCTACCATTGTGCGAACTGCCGCAAGATTAGTAATATCGAGTTCGGCAACATCTGTAAAGATGTAGCTATCCTTGCTATGCTTGGCAACTATTCGCATTTCGCTGCCTAGCTGTCCGTTTGCACCTGTAACGAGAATATTCATACGATTAATACAATTTATCGTTTATATCAAAGTCGAAAGCCTTTTCGCAAAGCAGAGGCTGCTTAAGGTCTTTTTCACTGAGGATTGCCTTTTCGACGGGAATACGCCAGTCGATGCCAAGAGCTTCGTCGAACAGCTGAATACCTGTATCGGCCTGCGGAGCATAGAAATTGTCACACTTATACTGAAATACAGCCTCGTCGCTGAGTACAGCAAAGCCATGGGCAAAGCCACGGGGAATGAACAGCTGACGATGGTTCTCGGCTGTAAGCTCCACTGCCACATGTTTACCGAACGTGGGAGAGCCTTTGCGAATATCCACAGCAACATCTAGCACAGCGCCCTTGACACATCTGACAAGCTTGCTCTGTGTGTAGGGCATACGCTGATAGTGCAGTCCACGTACAACACCATAGACCGACATACTCTCATTGTCTTGTACAAAATTTATGGGGGCTACCTTTTCATTGAATTCTCGTTGAGAAAACGATTCAAAGAAATATCCTCTTGCATCCTTGAACACTCTCGGTTCTATTATCACAACACCCTCTAATTCTGTCTTTATTATCTCCATTTCTACAATTCAAGGTTTGCTTTTCCTGTACGTTCAATCTCGTCGATTACATGAAGCAGGTATTTTCCATACTGATTTTTTGCCATAGGCTGCGCAAGCTCGCGCAATTTATCTGCTGTAATCCAACCTTTGCGAAAGGCGATGGCTTCGAGGCAGGCAATCTTCAGCCCCTGACGTTTTTCGATAACCTCGACAAAAGTAGAGGCCTCGCTGAGCGACTCGTGCGTACCTGTATCCAGCCAAGCAAAGCCACGACCGAGAGTCTGCACCTTTAGCTCCTTATCTTCGAGAAAACGCTGGTTGACTGTTGTAATTTCAAGTTCGCCACGTGCCGAGGGTTTTATATTTTTTGCTATATCCACCACCTTGTTGGGATAAAAATAGAGTCCCACAACTGCATAATTGGATTTTGGAACAACCGGTTTTTCCTCTATCGAAAGGCAATTGCCACTGTTGTCGAATTCGGCAACGCCGTAACGTTCGGGGTCGTGTACCCAATAGCCGAAAATAGTAGCTTTTGACTCCTGTTCGGCAGCACGTACAGCCTCGCGCAGCATTGCACTGAAACCGGCGCCATAGAAAATATTGTCGCCAAGAACCAGACATGCAGCGTCATCGCCAATAAACTCCTCGCCAATGATAAATGCCTGCGCAAGACCATCGGGAGAGGGCTGTTCGGCATATTCGAAATGCACTCCATAGTCGCTTCCATCACCGAGCAGACGCTTGAAGCCTGGCAAATCCTGAGGTGTGGATATTATGAGGATATCGCGGATGCCGGCTAGCATCAGCACCGAGATAGGATAATAGACCATAGGCTTGTCGAAGATGGGTATCAACTGTTTGCTGACGCCTTTTGTTATGGGATAAAGACGTGTGCCGCTTCCTCCGGCAAGGACAATACCTTTCATGGCAATATTATAATGTTATTGTTAATCAATCTCTTTTAAATATATCACGTGTATACACACGCTCTTTGACGTCATCCAACGAAGCATCGTAGCGATTGGCTATGATTGCCTGAGAAAGTTTCTTAAACTCACCAAGATTGTTCACCACTCTGCTACCAAAGAATGTTGAACCGTCGGGAAGCGTAGGCTCGTAAATGATAACCTCGGCACCTTTTGCCTTTATACGTTTCATCACTCCCTGGATGGATGACTGACGGAAATTATCGGAATTTGTTTTCATTGTCAGGCGATAAACACCAATTACACAATGTTTTTCATTGGATGCTTTGAAATCGCCACGGTTGTAATAGTCGTAGTAACCTGCCATATTCAACACGCGGTCGGCAATGAAGTCCTTACGGGTGCGGTTGCTCTCAACAATGGCACTCATCATGTTCTGAGGCACATCCTGATAGTTGGCAAGCAACTGCTTGGTATCTTTAGGAAGACAATAGCCTCCATAGCCAAACGAGGGATTATTGTAGTGCGCACCGATACGAGGGTCGAGTCCTACGCCTTCGATGATGCTGCGTGTGTCAAGACCCTTTATTTCAGCGTACGTATCGAGCTCGTTAAAGAAGCTTACACGCAGTGCCAGATAGGTGTTTGCAAAAAGCTTTACAGCCTCAGCCTCGGTAAGTCCCATATAGAGAATATCAATATCCTTCTTCTCTGCACCTGCCTGCAACAATTCAGCAAATGTATGGGCTGCGCGGTCGAGTCGTTCATCATTTTCGGGACGCCCCACAATGATGCGACTGGGATAAAGGTTGTCATACAAGGCTTTGCTCTCGCGCAAGAATTCAGGCGAAAAGAGTATATTGTTGCTTCCGGTCTTTGAACGTACATATTCTGTATACCCTACAGGTATGGTACTTTTGATAACCATTATTGCATTGGGGTTATACTGCATGACAAGTTTTATCACATTCTCGACAGCCGAAGTATCAAAAAAGTTCTTTATGCTGTCGTAGTTTGTAGGAGCTGCAATTACGACAAAGTCTGCATCACTATATGCGCTTTCCGCATCGAGTGTCGCAGTCAGGTTCAACTCCTTTTCTGCAAAGAATTTCTCTATATATTCATCCTGAATTGGAGATACGCGTTTGTTTATCATATCCACCTTTTCAGGAATTATATCTACTGCCACCACCTGATTGGTCTGTGCCAAAAGCGTTGCGACGCTCAATCCCACATATCCTGTACCGGCTACTGCTATTTTCATAAAACCTAATAATTAATTTATAACTTTTCATAGTCCCCCAAAGGCTTACACCATTCAGACTATAAATTCCATTCGCCACTCTCAATGCAGATAGAGGCTGACTTCAACTTTTTCAACACCGAAGTGTCAACCTTCATTTCCCAGTGACGCATTGACAGACGATGCGTGTCGCTGCCTACAACTGAATACATATCCTTTTTTATGAGCCATTCTGCCTTTTTCTGCTCGGGCTTGCCGTATCTGCCCGCCAGCGAAGCCCAATTGAGTTGCAATTTCACATCCATAGCCCGCAGTTTTTTATAATCCTTCTCGTCCATATACTGATAACGTTCGGGATGTGCCAAAACAGGGTAAAAGCCTTTGGACTTAATACGAGAGAGGGTTTCGTACAGATGCATTGGAGAGGTAAAATAAGAGGTCTCCACCAGCAGGTGATTACCGACCTCGCCAATTGGCAAGAGGTCGCCCTCCTTCAAACGTTCATCGAACAATGTATCAAGCATATACTCCGCAGCAAGATGAAGTTCTATTCCTCCCTTATAAGCTGCCTGAAGTTCACTGAAACGTGCTTTCAGACGTTCTGTCGTGTTTGGTATATCCTCCATGATATGTGGAGTTAGCCACAACTGAGCAACACCCTGCTTCTCGAAATTTTCAAGAATTTCGAGTGTTTCCTCCATGGACTGCACTCCATCGTCCACTCCAGGAAGAAGATGAGAATGATAATCAATGGAGTTTTTCAAAATACCACTTGCTGCTAATGTTTCAGAAGAACTGAACGGCCACATAAATCTCAGGTATTTTTAGATTAGAAATTATGATTTATTTTTACCTCCACCGTAGGCATAATAATGCGAGCCATAACGATAGCCATAACGGTAACCATAACGATAACCATAACGTCCGCCACCGCCATCTGTTGTAGCATTAAGAATAAGTGACATATTCTTGAATCTGTTCGCCCTGTACATATCCTCGAGTTCGGGGAGCATACTCTTTTCAAGTATTCCGGCACGAACCACAAAGAGTGTTCTATCGGCAAGCAGCTCAATAATCTGAGTATCTGCTACAATATCAATGGGAGGACAGTCTATAAACACGTAGTCGTATTCGGCGCGCAGTTTATTAACAACCTCGCCCAAACGAGATGATTCAAGCAACTCTGTAGGGTTAGGAGGGATGCTACCGACAGCCAGTACAGACAGATTTTCATGACCTACTCCCCTTACAATTACACTATCAACATCATCAACACGTTGAGCCAGATAGTCTGCTATACCACGTTTGGGAGTATTGGCAAACTGTGAAGAAGAGGCATGACGCAAGTCACCATCGACAACAATAACCTTGCGACCTTTCAAGGCTAAAGACTTCGCAATGTTAGCTGTCAGGAATGACTTACCGCTACCTGGGTTGAAAGAGGTAACCACAAACACATTCATGGAATTACTCTTTGTCATAAACTCTATATTTGTTCGCATAACGCGGAAAGCCTCGTTTATGATATTGCGATTACCATCCTCCACCACAAATGAATGTTTCACCTTTTTATTCTTCACCCAAAACATCCACCATGGCTTATTGCCCTCAATTTGTGGAATCTCACCAATAAGGGGGAGTGAAAGTTTTTCAAGGTCACGACGACCACGTACTGTCGTTATAAGTGTTTCACGCATAAAAATGATACCCACGGGAATTGCCAAGCCCAAAACAAAAGCAATCATCCAAATCTTGCCTTTTGTGGGCGCAGTAGGGAATATTGAACCTGTAGGCGGTGTTATCACACGCGTATTATATGCTGTAAATGCCTTTGAGAGTTCATTCTCTTCTCGTTTCTGCAACAAGTAGAGATACAGCGACTCTTTAACCTTCTGCTGACGTCCCACAGAAAGCAAATACTTTTCCTGTTTGGGATTGTCCGAGATACGCTCTATTGTTTCGCGCTCGTGACGCTCCATGTTTTTTATCTGGGTATTAAGAACCACTATCTGGTTCTCGATAGAACCAATGATGGCAACACGCATTGCAGCCAGCTGTTTATCAAGATCATCTACCATAGGGTTTTTGATGTCACCACCGGAGGTAAGTCTTGCGCGCTGCATCTGCATTTCGTTATACTCTGATATCTGCTTCTCAATTCCTGAAGAGGTTATACCGGAATTAGCTGGTAATAGTTTGGTATTATTGCTCTCATCCTTAACATATTTAAGTATGTAACGAGCCATATACAACTCATTATTAAGAGTAAGTATCTCTTCTGCAGCTTTGCTGCTCTGCGACAGATACATGCTGGAAGCCGAGGCCACATCGGGCAGCAACTGCTTGCTCTTGTAAGAAGAAATATCTTCGTCTACAAGTTCCAGTTCTTTTCTAATACTGTCAAGACGCTCCTCAATAAATTTTGCAGTGCTTACAGTAATCTGATTCTTGTCGGCCAGCCACTTTTCATTATAAACCTCTATGATCTTATTTAAAATATCCGCAGCACGCTGAGGAGAAACATCAACAATGGAAAGGTCAATAATATCTGTTTTTTTACCATTTAACGCAGCCTGCAATTTTTCTGTATATCCTTGAATAGTACCGTGATATCCACTACGTGAGACATAAATGACAGACTCATTTCCTGAGGCATACGCCGAGGTTGGAGAAACCACAATCTTGCCAACTGGAGTTTCTATCTGCTTAAACATTTCTCCATTCACAGCAGCACTGCTTTCCAGTTCTTCGCCATCGACATACCAAATGAAATCGCTTAACGATACAGAACCATCTTTTAAAAGTTCCAGTTTCATGCGTACTGCTGCATTATCAGCAATATCTTCAAATGACACATTTACAGGAAGAGAACTTCCATATATTGTTTTATTATAGAAGAACCCATCAACCGTGTAATTAATATCAAGATGCAGACGCTTTACAACCTCCTCCATGACTGCCGGTGACTTTATTGCCACCAATTCATTATCGACAGAACTAGAAGTTGAGAACAAACCCATATCAGAGAATTCACTCATCGCACCAGACATAGAACGTCCCTTTGAGTCGGACTTGATCATAACCTGCGATGAACGAGTATAAGCAGGGGGAGTCTTCAGTATGTAAAGTGTGGCCAATGACATAACCAGTACCAACGATATCACGAACCAATACCATTTGGCCAGACACATATAAAGAAAGTCCTTTACACTCAGGGTTTCTTCACTCTGTTCGTTTTGATTTTGAGTCGAAGTATTAGACATATTCAGCCAATTTATCAATTGTTAATAATAAGCGCGGTAATAGTGGTCAACAAAGAAGCCACTGATATCCAGAATGAAGGTGTATAGACGGTATTACCGCTGACAGTCGCTTGACGCTGACGCATTGAATTGGGTTTCACGTATACTACATCATTCTGTTGCAGATAATAGACAGGAGAATCCAATAGTTTTTTCACAGAGGTCAAATCAACAAAGTAGCTCTTCTGCTTACCATCTTCTTCGCGCAAAACAACAACCTCGTCGCGCTCACCATAAATACTCATGTCACCAGCCATGCTGATAGCCTCAAGAATTGTCAATTGGTCTTTGGTGATATTGTATCTACCGGGGTTCTTAACCTCTCCAAGTACAGACACATTTAAATTCGTAAATTCTACCGTCACCACAAGGGGGTCATCAGCAACTTTTTTTCTATCCAAAAGTTCCTGCTTGATTTTGGCAGCTAATTTTTCACGCGAAAGACCTGCTGCCTTTACCTTGCCAAGAAGAGGGAAATCGATACAACCATCACTGCCAACCTTATATGACATCACGCCCTGAGCCTGTGTGGACACATTAGGAGAAGTGGCAGACAGACCAATACGACCGGGTGTATATGGAAAGTTCAGCACATTGACATATTTCTGATCCTTTGCATTAACAACTACCACCACCTCATCCATGGGACGCAATTTAATAGTTCCATTCTCTTTTAGAGCAATAGACATTCCATCCTCAGCATCTTGATAATAAGAGATTTGCGGTGCACGGCAAGCTGCCAACAGTGTCATCGACAGCAGCACAAACAGATAACTTTTTAAATTCATCTCTATATAACGGTTAATCATTTTCCAAACAAAAAGAGCATAAACTCCCTTAAATCATATTATTGTGAGCAAAAATAATAATTTATAATAAAGAATACAAATTACCAATAACAAATATTACTTAGATGAGGCTGAAGCTATTTTCTTGCTAAGCCACATATTAAGGCCTACCCAGACTGCCACATCAGTCAGCAACAGCAAATTCACGTTGAGATAAGGCGACAGAATAATATTCAGAGCAGTAAAAGCTACAGAAGATAAAACAATAGTTATCATTGTTCTTATAGGCGACATGCCTATTGCCATCAGTTTATGGTGAATATGGGTTTTGTCGGGCATAAACGGATTTTTGTGCTTGCGTATACGACCCATAAACACTCTTACAACATCGAAACAAGGGATAATAAGAGGAGCAAATGCCATCACCAACGGATTGGCATTATGAACGTCGGAAACATCATGTGCGCAGAGTTTCAAAGCTAAGAAACAGAGCATAATACCGATAGTCAACGCACCTGTGTCACCCATAAATATCTTTTGCTGTTTCTCGGCTTTACCAAAGACATTGTAATAGAAAAACTGCACAACTGCACCAAGAGTGGCAAATGCAATAAGCGAATACACATACTCACCCAACAGATAAAAAATTGTTCCGTAGAAAAAAAGAGCAACACCGCTTAGACCTGAAGCCAATCCATCAACACCGTCTATAAGATTGATTGCATTAATAACAAACACCACCAACAATATTGTAAACAACACCCCAAACCAGGTATACAGTTTGCCACAGAAAAATACACCACAAAGGTCACACATATAAATTCCTGCAAGAACAAACATCACAGCACAGAGTATCTGTACCACGAATTTAGCTCTGTACTGTACACCAACAAGATCATCGGCAAGGCCTACAAGATAGAGCATAATGACTGCACATATCAGAAATGCAACAGGCTTAATTTCGTGCATTATGGCAGTCAGATATGTATTGTAGCCCAAGGCCATGGTAACACCAAGAAGCAGCACTGTAGAAAACAGGACAACGGGAGCAAACGCCATACCTCCCAAGCGAGGAACCGCAGAGCGATGGATCTTACGTTCATCTATTTCGTCAAACAAGGACTTTCGGAATGCAATAAGCAATATTTGAGGAATTAACACGCCTGCACAGATGACGCTGCACAGGAAAACTGATGCCACACTGATACTCCAAAACATTGTAATCAAATATTTTGCAAGATACGCTCAAGAAAGCAAGAACGCATCAATGGTTACTTATTTATATTTACACAACATGGCAAAGACGAAATATCGACCTTGCCTACATTACCCCAATAGGGCATATTGACAGCAAAGTTAAGATTTATTTTAAACAAATTCGACTAATTTTTGTTTATTTTCCGGTTTTAGGATAAAAATTACACCGCACACATCAGTCGTACAAAGCTATTCAACCGACATAAGACACATAAGCAAAGCACAAAACATTATAATCAGCCTTTGTATAAACACTTTCCGGCAACATCTAAGCGATCGATATAAGTTCAATTTCAAAGATCAAAGTAGAGAATGCCGGTATGGGACCACTTGCACGTTTGCCGTACCCCAACTCGTATGGGATATACACCACCCACCTGTCGCCTATGTGCATATTCACCAGGGCTATCTGAAAGCCCTCGATAAGACCATTGACACGGAATGCCTCTGGGCACCCCCTTGTCCACGAATTATCAAACTCACGACCATTGATAAGAGAGCCCTTATAGTGAACGGTGACTACGCTGTTTGCCTTAACATCACCACGGCCATCACCCTCATTTATAACGCGATAGAACACACCACCGGAAAGTTCCCTAACCGAATCATCCTGACGCAACTGCGCAAGAAAGAGTTCATTTTTCAATTTATATTCCTCTTTTCGTCCCATATATAAAATCTGATTTTATTAACCGCCATTGCAGTTTATTTATTTACTTCCATTCAAAACAACAAATGTCATTTAAGAAGTCAACTTCAAAATTATATAAAAGATTTAAGAACGGGAACATTTTCTGAGGATTTATGTTACATGTGGCACAACAATTACTACAACAAAAAGATTACAACCATGACTAATAAATTTATAACCAACCTTAAGATGCGCCGCAGCATACGCGCCTACAAAGAGGAAATGCCGCCACGCGACAGCATAGAAAGAATAATCGAGGCAGGGACATACGCCCCCAATGGGCTGGGCAAACAATCTGCAATAATTATAGCTGTCACCAACAAGGAGATACGCGACAAAATGTCAAGGCTGAACGCAGCCATACTTGGGAGCAGTGCCGACCCATTTTATGGCGCCCCGGTGGTGCTGACAGTGCTTGCCGACAAGAGTGTACCCACATACGTCTACGATGGCTCGTTGGTGATGGGCAACATGCTGAATGCCGCACATTCCGAAGGGCTCGGCGCCTGCTGGATACATCGCGCCAAAGAGATGTTCGAGCGTGAGGAGGGAAAAGAGCTGTTGAAAAGCCTTGATATAAGTGACGACTACGAAGGAATAGGAAACTGCATCATTGGCTACTCTTCGGATGAGGAGCTACCCTATCCACGTCCACGAAAAAAGAATTATGTTTACCGGATAGATTGATAATTCGTCAAACTAACTACTATTTTTTCAATGTCTTATAGCTGAGGATATGCAGAGAGACAGCAATGGCAAGAGCCAGGAAAAACAGCGATAGCCATACGTTTGTCGAAACAAAAGCAGCACAATAACCAAGCGTTAGCCACACAAGCGACACAGAAACAATCTTGACGCGCAACGGGATAGCCTTGTTTTCACGGAAATTGCGTATATATGTACCCAAATGTGGATGCGCCAGCAGCCAGTCATACAACCTCGGCGAACTGCGAAAATAGAGTGCTGCCGCCAACAGCAAAAAAGGAGTTGTAGGCAGCAGAGGCAAAAAAACACCCACCACCCCTAACAGCAACGAGACAGAGCCTAATATAATCAACAACCACTTCATAAACCGCAGAGAAAATCAGGCAACCAGACGGCGCGTAATCTTCGTCAGAGATAGGATAGAAACTACAATATAGCTCACAACAAAGGTTGTCAAGGCATTACAGATGATTTTCACCACTGGCAGCGTACCGACTGGAAACAGACATTCGTAGAGGTCGTAACCCATCTGAATTATCACAAAATGGCACAAATAGATGCCAAAAGTCATAGACGCTACCTTTGAGAGCAACGGCGAAGATGCGACATTCAGCTTCTGCACAGCAACAAACAGCGGAAAGGTCATCATAAAGACATTTATGCCACTGAACAGCCACACAATTTCGAGATAGGCGTAGTTCCCCGGGAAATACTCCTGCATGACAACATATCCACCAAATGTCACAGCATAGCCGACAAGAAACATTGGCGCTCCCACCGCCGACAATTTTCTCCAGCTCCACTGCAACGGATATTTTGTCAGATAGTGAGCAAGCACCAGATAGCCAATGAAGCCCGACACATAATAGAAAGTGCCATAAGCATTCCAGTCACACTCGCCCAAAATGTTCATATTACCAAAAACGCCTAAATAGCCCAGGAATGGAGCAGCAATCTTTACGTACGGAAGAAAAAGCGAAGCACCCCACAAACAGAGGAACAGACGAACATCCTTTTGCGAAGCGCTGTTCAACCATGAGCCTACTACAGGAATTATAAGATACAATCCGGCAAGCATGTAAAGATACCAAAGAGGAGTAGTATCGTAATTGAAATTAAAGATGAAAGTATACATCTTGCGCAGTGTCATCTCCCACGTGAAAGAGGACATATCGATAAACGGGCTGTTGCTTGACGCCACAAAATTGAGATAGAGGAAATAGGCCACAGGCAAAGCCAGCGACCAGAATATCAACGGCACCGCAATACGACGCAAACGTTTGGAGCAGAATTCAGTCATTGTTCCGGCAAAGCCTGCAGGAGGCAACAGCAGCACTCCTGTCATCATAACAAAAAGCGGCACACAGGGGCGCACCAGACTACCTAACGAACACCCCCAAAGAAATGTCGTATAGTCATTGTTGAACTGAGCCACAAATGCATCGCAACTATGCGAAAAGACAACAAGGAAACATGCCAGCACACGCAGGAAATCAATCCAGCCGATATTCTCTCTCTTATTCATAAAAAGCAATCAGTACATTCAATTTTAATCCTTTACCACAACACCCTTGTATCCGACAATGGGATTATCGGCCACATGGGAATGGCTGCCACAATCGTGGTGCCCACAAGCCTCACCCGAATCTTTCACAACACCAGCCAAATAGGCCTCCACCAACTCCACAACGTTGCCGCTGCAACCACGGACAACCTTGATGCCATGTTGCGAGAGTTTGTTCAGCGCACCTGCGCCCATACTTCCTGCCAGCATCACCTCGACACCCATCTGTTGCAGGTCGGCAGCAATGCCCGACTTGCAGCCACAGCCTTGCGGCGAAGGCATATCAGTCTGTTCGGTTATCTTGTTGCCATTGATAGTAAAAATCGTATAGTGGTCGCAATGACCGAAGTGATTGTCAACCACTCCTTCTCTTGTGGGAACTGCTATTTTCATAATTATATACCTTAAAAAGTCAAGACCGCCCTGTTTGAAGCAGGGCGGCCGTTATAATGTCATGAACTGATTATTCTTCACCAAGAGCCTTTGCAACAGCTGCGCGCGACTCTGTCATAAGATACTCGACATTCTCTTTACCCTTGCCTATAGGTGCGATAGGCTTCATAATTGTAAGTTTCAACGGAGTCCAGTTTACCAGGAATCCCTTCTTGGGCAAGAAATTATAAGAGCCCTCGATTGCCAACGGAACAACTGGTACCTGTGCCATATCAGCAATAACAAAAGCGCCCTTCTTGAATTCTCCCAAGTGACCGTCATTAGTGCGTGTGCCCTCGGCAAATATACCCATGGCTGTTCCACTTCTGAGAATTTTGAGAGCCTTCACCAGAATCTCTTTCTGAGGCGATGTGCGGTTCACAAATATATGACCAGTGTCGTAACAACCCCTGCCGATAAAAGGCATCTTGCGCAATGAATCTTTCATCATCCATTTGAAATTGCGGCCAATATATCCGAACATCACAAATACATCCCAAAAGCCCTGATGGTTGGCAACAAAGACATAGTTCTGATTAGGGTCGAGATTTTCACGTCCCTCAACTTTTATCGGCAACAGGAAAACCCTGATCATAAATTTAGACCACAGCACAGCAGGATAGTAGTCACCGCCTTTCACCTTGAGGTACTTACCGAAAAGGCTGATAGAGATTCCTGCAAGCATTGTTGCAATCATCGCTAACGGATACGCTATCAAGAAATAGAGTACGTAGAAGGGACGAAGAATTTTTACCATATTCATAGTTTCTGAATTTATTGACAGTTTAGCAATCGAGAACTTTGTGCAAGCGCTCCATGAACTGAGCAGCCTGTTCCATGGTAAGGCTCAAAGGAGGCAACAATCGGATTACATTAGTGCCGCTGACACCTGTAAACACATGCTGCTCGAAGAGCAGTTTTGTACGGATTTCCTTGATAGGCTGTTCGAATTCGATACCAATCATCAATCCCTTGCCGCGAACCTCTTTGATTGCGGGAATCTTCTTGAGTTCTGTCATCAGATAATCACCCACCTTGTTTACATTTTCAAGGAGATTCTCATCTTCAATGACATCAAGCACAGCCTGAGCAGCAGAGCATGCAAGATGATTGCCGCCGAAAGTTGTTCCCAACTGTCCGAAGATGGGAGTAAATTTAGGGCTGATGAGCAGTGCGCCCATGGGGAATCCGTTGGCAATGCCCTTGGCTACGGTGATAAGGTCGGGACGGATGCCTGCCCACTGGTGAGCAAAGAATTTTCCGCTACGGCCATATCCGCTCTGTATTTCATCGAGCACAAGAACTGTGCCTGTGGCTGTACAAGCCTCCTGCAACTGCTGCAGGAATTCGGGCTGAGGAACAACAATGCCACCAATACCCTGAATACCTTCGATAATGACAGCAGCAACATCGCCTTTTGCAAGTTCGGCGCGCACTGCCTCAATGTCGTTCAATGGCAGGTATGTAGTGTGGTTGTTATTGTTGATGGGAGCAATAATCTTTGCATTATCGGTAACCTCGACAGCCAACGATGTTCGTCCGTGGAAAGACTTCTTGAAAGAAATCACACGTGTACGTCCGTTGGTGAAAGAGGCAAGTTTCAGTGCATTCTCGTTAGCTTCGGCACCCGAGTTTACAAAAAATGCGCTATAATCCTCGTAACCCGACAGGCGACCAAGTTTTTCGGCAACAGCCTCTTGCAGTTTGTTGATTACCGAGTTTGAGTAAAAGCCCAGTTTCTGCACCTGAGAACTGATGCACTCGACATAATGGGGATGGGCATGACCAATTGAAATCACAGCATGTCCGCCATAAAGGTCGAGGTATTCGGTACCTTTGTCGTCCCAAACTTTGCATCCCTCACCCTTTACCACATTAATGTCAAAAAGGGGATATACGTTATATAAATCCATTGTCTTCAGAATTTTAGAAAGCAGAAGGTTTCAGACGAAGACCAACAGTCTCCTCAAGACCGAAAAGCAGGTTCATATTGTGAACCGCCTGTCCGCTGGCACCCTTCAGCAGGTTGTCAATAACAGATGTTATAAGCAATTTGTCGCCGTGTTTCTGCAAGTGGATAAGACACTTGTTGGTATTCACCACCTGTTTGAGGTCGACAGGTTTTGCCACCACATGTGTAAAAGAATCGCGCTCATAGTAGCTTTCATAAAGCTTGTAGAGTGTATCAATATCAAGGTCGCATTTTACAACCAAAGTAGCAAATATACCACGTGCAAAGTCGCCACGATATGGTATAAAATCGATAGAGCCATCAAAGTCGGGCTGCAACTGCTTGATACTCTGCATGATTTCGGGCACATGCTGATGCTCGAAAGGCTTGTATATGCTCACATTGTTGTTGCGCCAGCTGAAGTGGGTGGTGGTAGAGGGTTTTACACCTGCACCAGTTGAGCCGGTTATTGCATTCACCGACACATCACCCTTGAGTAAATGCTCTTTTGCCAAAGGCAGAAGGCCAAGCTCGATACATGTTGCGAAACATCCGGGGTTTGCCACATAGCGACGCTTGCATGTGTCGCGGCGGTTAAGTTCGGGCAGACCATAGATAAAGTCGTGGTCGTTGCTCTTCAGGCGGAAGTCCATAGAGAGGTCTATAACCTTCAGTTCCTCGGGCAACTGCTCGCGGTCGAGGAATTTCTTTGTATCGCCATGAGCTGTACAGAAGTACAGCAAATCGATTTTATCGAAGGGCATTTCGTCGGTAAAACGAAGGTCTGTCTCGCCCAATAATCCACAATGTACATCGGTTATCAGATTGCCTGCATTGCTGCTGCTGTTAATAAACACTATCTCCACTTCGGGGTGGTTGAGCAACAGACGGATAAGTTCTCCGGCGGTGTATCCGGCTCCGCCAATGATTCCTACTTTTATCATATTATCAGATTTTTTCGTCGGGGTGATTGCTGTGATATACGCGCAAGGGAGTTGAAGTAACTTTTATGAAGCCCTTAGCATCCTCGGCAGTCCATCCCTTCTGTATTTCGCCATACTCGCCGAACTTTGTCTTTACAAGGTCGCAGGGTGAGTCTACACCAACTGTAGAGAAGCCTTTGGGGAAGAGCTGAAGGATAGCTGTACCTGTCACATTGCGCTGTGAACTTTCGAGCATTGCCTCGACGTCGCGCATCACAGGCTCGAGATACTGGCTCTCGTGCAGGAACATTCCGTACCAGTTGGCAACCTGGTCTTTCCAGTACTGCTGCCACTTGCTGAGTGTATATTTCTCGAGGAACTTGTGAGCACCGATGATGAGCATGGGAGCCGCAGCCTCAAAGCCTACACGACCCTTAATACCGATGATTGTGTCACCTACGTGCATGTCGCGTCCGATACCGTATGCAGCACCAATCTCCTCAACCTTCTGAATAGCCTTGATGGGATCGTCGAATGTCTCGCCATTGACAGCTGTAAGAATACCCTTATCGAATGTAAGTTTCAACTCCTCGCTGCCCTCTTTTGTAATCTGTTTGAGGTATGCGCTTTCAGGCAATCCCTGTTTAGAATCGAGAATCTCGCCACCACAGATTGATGTACCCCAAATACCTACGTTGTATGAGTACTTCAGCTTTGTGAAATCTGCATAATATCCGTTAGCATTGAGATAATCCACCTCTTCCTGACGGCTCAGATTCTTGTCACGAGTAAGAGTTATTATCTCTATTCCCGGTGCAAGCACAAGGAATGTCATATCAAAACGAATCTGGTCATTACCAGCACCTGTTGAACCGTGAGCAATAGCATCTGCCCCTATTTCCTTTGCGTAGCGTGCAATGGCTATTGCCTGGAAAATGCGCTCGGATGACACAGAGATTGGATAGCAGTTATTACGGAGTACATTTCCATAAATCATATATTTCAATGACTTTTCATAATACTCTTCCATAACATCA
>CAJGDX010000040.1 GCA_904502185.1 uncultured Bacteroidaceae bacterium
GACGCTTCTCTGATATAAATTAATACTGGTGTATTCTTATTTCTTCAATACTTCGTCAGCTTTTGACTGAGGAAGGATCTCCTCTGCGAACATGTAAGCGCCGGTCTTGGGTGATTTTACCATCTTAACCACCTTAACAAACTTTTCTTTGTTACCGGTCTGAAGTGTTGCGACTGCTTTCTTTGCCATGGTCTATAATTACTTAATTTCTTTGTGAACTGTTACCTTCTTCAAATAAGGATTGTATTTTTTCAACTCCAAACGCTCAGTTGTGTTTTTACGGTTCTTCGTTGTGATGTAACGAGACATTCCGGGAACACCACTGTTTTTCTGCTCTGTACATTCAAGAATTACCTGAACGCGGTTTCCTTTAACTTTCTTAGCCATAATCTTTTCTCCTTATTACTTTTAAGCGTCAAGTACTTTAATATCTTTCCATGCTACATAGCCTTTGCTTACAGCATCTTTCAAAGCTGCATCAAGACCTACACGGTTGATAATTCTTAACCCCGCTGCACTCACGCGCAACTGAATCCAACAATCTTCTTCTACATAGAAGAACTTCTTAATGAACAAGTTCACATTGAAAAGACGCTTTGTTCTTCTCAAAGAGTGTGATACATTGTTGCCCACCATGGCTTTTTTACCGGTGATTTGACAAATTTTAGACATTGCTATATTATTTTTTTTGTTTAATTCTATGGATGCTCCACTCTAACAGGGTGCAAAATTACTACTTTTGCCGCAATCTTGCAAACAAAAGAGTGATTATTTTGCGTTTTTTCGTAAATCATTAATTGTCACCAAGTAAACTTAGCAACGTTTCAAGTGCAATTTGTATGGTTGCCTTGATATTTGCATCCCGTCCGTTGTCGTCAAGTCTCAACAGACGGGTATGAACCTTTCCGTTGGCAAGGACTGCCAGCCATACGGTGCCGACAGGTTTTTCGGCTGTTCCTCCGCCGGGTCCGGCAACTCCCGATGTTGCAATGGCGCACTCTGTCTGCATCAACTTCGCAACGCCAGTTGTCATTTGTCGTACCGTTGCTTCGCTGACAGCGCCCTCGTGCTGCAGTGTGGTTTCTGATACTGACAGTATTGAACTTTTAACCTCGTTTGCGTAGGCAACAATTCCTCCTTTGAATATATCGGAACTGCCCGGTACCGAGGTTATTGCTGCTGCTATTCCTCCGCCTGTGCAACTCTCGGCAGTGGAGAGTGTCAGCCCCTTTGTTCGCAGTTTGTCGTTTATCTCTTGTGCAAGCTGCTTTGTTTTCATACCTTATATATATATTAAAGGGTAGTGCGTGTGAATGCTGGCTTATCCATACTGCAAAAATCTCCTTCGAGGTATTTGTAATATCCGACAAGGCCTATCATGGCAGCATTGTCGGTGGTAAATCCGAATTTGGGAATGAATATATCCCATTTGTATCGTCGTGAATAGTCGGCATATGCAGCACGTAGCGCAGTGTTTGCCGATACACCTCCCGACAGTGCTATACGTTTTATTTTCAGCGCCTTTGAAGCTTTGTATAGCTTGTCCATAAGAACTTCTACTACGGTTGCTTCAAACGAGGCGGCAAGGTCGTTCTTGTGTTTTTCAATGTAATTTTCGTCCTCGGTTATCAGTTTGCGCAGTGTGTAGAGAAACGAGGTTTTCAGTCCGCTGAAACTGTAATCGAATCCGGGGATGTGTGGCTTGCTGAATGTGTAGGCTTTGGGGTCGCCTTCGCGTGCCAGACGGTCGATAATGGGGCCGCCGGGGTAGCCAAATCCCATGATTTTTGCGCATTTGTCGATGGCTTCGCCTGCTGCGTCATCTATTGTCTGTCCTACAATTTCCATATCCTTGTAGCTGTTGACCTTTACAATCTGCGAATTGCCTCCCGACACCATCAGACACAGAAAAGGAAACTCGGGTGCCTGGTGTTCCACGCCCTCTTCCTTGATGAAGTGAGCAAGTATGTGACCCTGAAGATGGTTTACCTCCACCATGGGGATTCCCAGCGAAGCTGCAAGCCCCTTGGCAAATGAAACGCCCACCAGCAACGAACCCATCAGTCCGGGACCACGGGTGAAGGCTATGGCGCTGAGCTGGTTGCGGCTGATGCCTGCTTTTTTCAGTGCGGCGTCGACTACCGGGACAATATTCTGCTCGTGGGCTCGCGATGCAAGTTCGGGTACAACGCCGCCATACTGTTCGTGTATAGCCTGGCTGGCAGTTACATTTGAAAGCATCGTGTCGCCGCGCATTACAGCTGCCGATGTGTCGTCGCATGACGACTCTATCGCCAAAATGTATATCTCCTTGTTGTTCTCTTTTTGTGCTGTCATACTTTTGTGTCGCAAAAATCGTTTACAAAAGTACAATTTAATTTCATATTTCAGAAGCTTATTAGTAATTTTACAACGATAAAGTTTAAAGGTCGATGATTCGCATTGAGCAATATAACAGCGGTGGTGAGCTGCCGGTGCTGATGCCCGGTATATTTTTTCACTCGGCGGAATTTTTCCGAATACTCGAAATCTCTTCGGGTATAAAGCCTGTGATGCTTGTGGCATACGATGGCGCCGAGGAAAAGGGACATTTGCTGTTGATGCTCAAACGCGATTTTCGTATAATACCTCCCGGCTTTTTTAATTGGTGCTCGATTTACAGTGAGGGGGTCTATGCAGCTGATTGCAAGGACTATAACGAGATTTTTTCGCTCTTTGTCAAGCATTTGCTGAAAATGCTCGATATACGCTATTTCTTTGTAGAGGCGCGTTACATAGCCGATTCCCGTATGACGTACCGCACCTTCAGTCGATTCAATTTTGTGCCGCGTCACGACCTGCGTATATATATATCGTTGCATAGCCGTCCTCCCGAACAGCGCCTGTCGCGCGCCTATCACACTCACATCCGCCAGGCTACTGCCCGTGGCGTAACCTTTGGCCGCGTTACCGACAAAAATGAGATTGATAAGGGGCTGAAAATACTGAAAAAATATTATGCCTCAAAAATAGACAGGTATCTGGCGCCGACCAGGTTGCTTGCTGCCATGCTCGAAAATAATGAAGCAGGCGAGCCCGATGTAAGAATGTTTGCCGTTTACAACAAGGAACAAAAGATGATTGGTTGTTCCATCTGTCTTTATACTCAGGAGAGGGCAATCATGCTCTACAGTTGTGGATTGCGTAAAAGTTATCCATTGCTCTATCCGGGAATAATGTCGGTGTGGGTGGCAATAAAGGATGCGCATGCCCGCGGAATTGCCCATTTTGAATTTTCAGTGTCGGGCGCTCCACTGAAACAAAAGACCGGTTATCGCAATTTTCTGCTGAATTTCGGTGGAAAGCAGGTGAGCACACTCCGATGGGTTAGATACAGATGGGACTGGTTGAATAAAATGTTGCGCAAAATATACGTTTAGGACAATATTTGCGTTATAAAAAATAAGCGGACAATTATCCGATGCAATAATAATGAAATTTCGCACATACCTATTATATATAATATTTACACTGTTTGCCGTGGCTGCCGCATCTGCGCAGAAGGTAACCATCAAGGGTGTGGTTACAGATATGCAGGGTGCTCCCATCGAGATTGCCAATGTGCATGTTGTAGGTCAGGCTGCAGGTGCCATCACCGACCTTAAAGGCCGATACATATTTACTTGCGACAGTAGCGACAGTCTTGTCGTTGCCTATTCGATGATAGGCTACCAGACGCGTAAAAAGGTTCTTCGCAGCCCCAAAGATACTGTTACGCTGAATGTAAAACTTCCTGCCGAGGATTATACTCTGACGGGTGTGGAGATTGTTGATGAGCAGCGTCAGTTGGGTGGAACTCAGCAGATAAAGACCCCCAAGCAGATGCGTCTGATGCCTGATGCCAGTGGCAATGGGGTGGAGTCGCTCATTGCTACTCAGGCCGGTGTAAGCTCGCACAACGAAATGAGTTCGCAGTATAATGTGCGTGGTGGTAATTTCGACGAAAACAGTGTCTATGTTAACGGCATTGAAATATATCGTCCGCTGTTGGTTCGCGCAGGCCAGCAAGAGGGACTAAGTTTTCTCAATCCGGACATGGTGGGCTCGATAGCCTTCTCCACCGGAGGCTTCGAGGCAAAATATGGCGATAAAATGGCATCGGTGCTTGATATTACCTATCGCAAACCGCAGGAGTTTGAGAGTACGGTGGCTGCCAGTCTGTTGGGTGCAAGTGCATATGTGGGAGCGGGAAACTCCAAAATAAGCTTCTCTAACTCTTTGCGTTACAAGACTAACAGCTATCTGCTCGGTTCGTTGGATACCAAAGGCGAGTATGATCCGAACTTTCTTGATTATCAGGCTTTTCTCGACTGGCGCATAACTCCTCATCTTAATGCAAGTTTCATTGGAAATATATCTCGTAACAGATATAATTTCACTCCCTCGGACCGTACCACAAACTTTGGTACCATGGAGGATGTGAAGGAATTTAAAGTCTATTTTGGAGGCTGGGAGCATGATCTGTTTCGTACAATGTTTGGCTCTGCCTCTCTCAATTACACGCCCAATGAGTATAATCAGGTGTCGCTGCTTGCTTCTCTGTTCAGTTCGCGCGAGGAGGAGACGTACGACATTATTGGGCAGTATTGGATAAACGATGTGGATGCCGAAGAGAATATAGCAGTGGGCAGTTACATGGAACATGCACGCAACTATCTTGATGCCGATGTACGGACGTTGGCATTGAAGGGTATGCACTTCAAGGGCAATCACGACCTGCGCTGGGGTATTGAATGGAAAAATGAGCAGATAAAGGAGAATCAACGTGAATGGGAAATGCGCGACTCGGCAGGATATAATCTGCCTTATGGCGGCAACGACCTGGAAATGATATACAGCCTGCGTTCAAACACTTCGACAAGCAGCAACCGCTACTCGGCATATTTGCAGGATACGTACAAGTGGAAGAGCTCTTTGGGACTTATTGCAGTGAATGGCGGATTGAGACTCTCTTATTGGGACTGGAATAATGAAATACTTGTGTCGCCCCGTGCATCCGTTGGACTCGTTCCGGAATTCGATGATAATATGACGCTGCGTTTTGCCACGGGTATTTATTATCAGGCACCTTTCTACAAGGAGTTTCGCGATACGGTAAATGTCAATGGTATCGGCACGGTGCGTCTTAACGACAATATAAAGTCGCCCCGTTCGCTCCATCTGGTGCTAGGCTGCGACTACAAGTTCAAAATGCTGGGACGTCCGTTTAAGTTTACAGCCGAGGCCTATTACAAAAAACTCGACAACATAATCCCATACAATGTGGACAATGTCCGAGTGGTGTATTATGGCGAAAATTGCGCTAAGGGATATGCTACGGGAATAGACTTTAAACTGTTCGGTGAATTTGTTCCAGGTACAGACTCGTGGATAACTTTCTCGGTGATGGAGACAAAAGAGAAAATCAATGGCGGCGAGTGGCTGCCACGTCCCACCGACCAGACATTTAATGCGTCGATATACTTTACAGACTACTTCCCCGGTACCGATCGCTGGAAAATGAATCTTCGCGGTGTCTATGCCGACGGATTGCCTTTCGGCCCTCCTCATAGCGGACGCGAAAAGCATATATTCCGCGCTCCTGCCTACAAGCGCATCGACCTTGGAATGTCCTATCGCCTGCTCGATAACGAGGACTACATATATCGTACAGGGGTATATCGCTACATCCGCAATATCTGGTTAGGTGTCGATGCCCTTAACCTGCTTGATATAAACAATGTAAATTCATATTACTGGGTGTCTGATATATACAATCAGAGCTATGCAGTGCCTAACTATCTGACGAGCAGGCAGCTGAATGTCAGGGTGCTGATAGAATTGTAGCCTTTTGGCACAAAGAATCGACCCTATTGTTGCAATTCAAAAATTTATCCGCTATATTTGTTCCAACTTTGTGAAACAGAGCAGGGACAAATGTGCCTTGCTCGCAATTGTATTGGATATGAAAATATCAAGAATTGAGCATCTTGGCATTGCCGTTCCCAGCATCGAGGAGGCATTGCCCTATTATGAAAATGTTCTCGGCTTCACATGTTACAATATTGAAACAGTCGAAGAACAGAAGGTGAGAACTGCATTTCTGAAAGTAGGTGAAACAAAAATAGAACTTCTCGAACCTACATCCTCCGAAAGTACAATAGCTAAATTCCTGGAGACACGCGGGCAGGGCATACATCACATAGCGTATGCTGTGGAAGATGATGTAAAAGAGGCGCTTGCCGAATGTGAAGAAAAGGGAGTGCGTACAATAGACAAAGCTCCGCGTGGCGGAGCCGAGGGGCTTAGCATAGCCTTCCTGCACCCGAAGTCTACACAGGGAGTGCTGACAGAACTTTGCGAAGAGAAAAAATAGGAATCATATAAATGGTTATAGTGTGGTGCATCCTGTTTTGTCGTTTATGTTGCGGCACTGCGGATGCTTCGCGTAAACATTCAAAGAGATAGAACAATGAGCAAACAATTCGAAAAAATAAAACAGCTGGTCGAACTGCGTGCCAAGGCGCGTCTGGGCGGCGGCGAGAAAGCCATAGAGAAACAGCACGAACGTGGGAAATATACAGCACGCGAACGCATAGAAATGCTGCTCGACAAGGGTAGCTTCGAGGAAACTGATATGTTTGTCACCCATCGCTGTACCAATTTCGGACAGGAAAAGAAGAGTTTCCTCGGTGACGGTATTGTGACCGGTTGCGGAACCATCGACGGTCGTCTTGTGTATGTCTTTGCACAGGACTTTACGGTGTTTGGTGGCTCGCTTTCCGAAACTATGGCGCAGAAAATATGCAAGATAATGGATATGGCCATGAAAATGGGCGCTCCTGTCATCGGTATTAACGACAGTGGTGGCGCGCGCATACAGGAGGGTATAAACTCGCTTGCAGGCTTTGCCGAAATATTCGAACGCAATATTCTTGCTTCAGGTGTGATTCCACAGATTTCGGGAATATTCGGTCCCTGTGCAGGTGGTGCAGTTTACTCTCCGGCCCTCACCGATTTTACTCTGATGACTGAGGGAACGTCATACATGTTCCTCACCGGCCCCAAGGTTGTAAAGACTGTTCTTGGCGAGCAGGTTACACAGGAGGAATTGGGCGGTGCCAGTGTGCATGCAAGCAAGTCAGGAGTTACTCATTTTACTGCGGCAACCGAAGAGGAGGGTATGATGCTTATCCGTAAGTTGCTCAGCTACATACCTCAGAACAACCGCGAGGTTACGCCTGCGCAGCCTTGCGACGACCCCATCAATCGCAAGAGTGACCTTCTGAACGAAATAATTCCCGACAATCCCAATCAGGCATACGATATGTATAATGTTATCGGCGAAATTGTCGATAACGGGGAATTCCTCGAGGTACATCGTGACTATGCTCAGAATATCATCGTTGGTTTTGCACGAATGAATGGACAGTCAGTGGGTATTGTTGCCAACCAGCCTTGTCGCTACGCAGGAGTGCTCGATTGCAATGCTTCGCGCAAGGGAGCGCGTTTCGTTCGTTTCTGCGACGCATTTAATATTCCACTTGTGACATTGGTCGATGTTCCGGGATTCCTTCCCGGAACCGCGCAGGAGTACAATGCGGTAATTCTTCATGGCGCAAAGCTTCTTTATGCTTATGGTGAGGCTACTGTCCCCAAGGTGACAGTGACGTTGCGTAAGTCATATGGTGGTTCGCATATAGTTATGGCATGCAAGCAGTTGCGCGCCGATGTGAACTATGCGTGGCCCAGTGCGGAGATTGCAGTGATGGGCGCTGCCGGCGCTGCCGAGGTCCTTTACGCAAAAGAGATAAAGGCAGCCGAGGATCCCAGAGCTCTTCAGGCCGAAAAAGAGGCAGAGTACAACGAACTGTTTGCCAACCCCTACCAGGCTGCGAAGTATGGATATATCGACGATGTTATCGAACCTCGCAATACCCGTTTCCGCGTCATACGCGCATTGGCGCAGCTTGAGAGCAAACGTCAGGGACTTCCCCAGAAGAAACATGGTAACATCCCCCTCTAAAACAGAATATTATGGAAGAGAAAAACAAGAATATAGACAATGCTGTGGTTGCGGCTATCTCTATGGCACTCAGCGCCTATTGTGGCGACAATGTTCACGACGAAGAGAGTGGCATCCTCACCATTACATACGTGAACAAGAACTGGAACAATTTCAATTAAGCAAAAAGTGTGATATTATGAAAGAGTACAAATACAAGATAAACGGCGAAGAATATAATGTTGTGATAAATGAAGTGGCTGATACAACTGCTCAGGTTGAGGTGAATGGCACAGCCTACACAGTGGAGTGGGAAAAACCAGCTGCGCCCAAGCCTGTGGTTGTTGCAAAGCCTGCTGCACCTGCAGCTAAGCCTGTTGCTCCCGCTGCACAGGCGGCACCTGCTGCGACTCCTGCTGCAGGTGCGTATGCCATAAAGACTCCTCTTCCTGGAGTCATCATAGATGTCAAGGTGAATGTGGGTGACACTGTGGCAAAGGGACAGACTGTGGCAATACTCGAAGCCATGAAAATGGAAAACAATATCAACTGCGATCGCGATGGTAAGGTTGTTTCAATTGCTGTAAGCAAGGGAGAAACTGTTGCTGATGGCGCAGTGCTTATAACCCTCGAATAAACTAATATAAATAATCTCTATTTTCGCCCCGCAATGCCTTGCGGGGCGAAAATGTAATAATATTTTTTGTATGAAAAGAGAAATGACCATTCTTCTTGCCATTGTGCTAATGTTTGTTGCATTTCCTGCAATTTCACAAGTTAATGAAAAGCCTTTCGTAGTTCCCGAATTGCGTGAGTGGAAGGGCGGTGAAGGAAATTTTGTTCCTTCTGAGACTATGCGCATCGTCTATCCCGAAAAGAGTGAAGCGCTTAAAAAGACAGCCTTTCAGTTTGCAAAGGACTACTATGCAATGTTCAATGCAGAGCCTGAGGTTGTGACTGGAAAAGCTAAAAAGGGTGACATCGTGCTTGCACTCAAAAAGGACAAAACTCTTGGCGCAGAGGGCTATACAATAAAAATCGGCGACAAGGTTGAGGTCGCAGCTCCCACCGCCGAAGGTCTTTTCTGGGCTACTCGTACGTTGCTGCAAATATCAGAGCAGAACAGCGGACAGGCATTGCCCAAGGGTGTCATTCGTGATTACCCCGACTATGGCTTGCGCGGCTTTATGCTCGACTGCGGACGTAAATATATTCCCATGCACTTTGTGCGTGAATATGTTAAGTTTATGTCGTATTACAAGATGAATACTTTGCAGATTCACCTCAATGACAACGGCTTTAAACAATATTTCGAGAATGATTGGAGCAAGACTCCTGCTGCCTTCCGCTTGGAGAGCGAATATTTCCCCGGTCTTACGGCTCGTGATGGCTATTATACAAAACAGGAGTTCCGCGAACTTCAGATGCTGGCTGACAGCCTGGGCGTTGAAATAATCCCCGAAATTGATGCTCCTGCTCACTCGCTTGCCTTTACTCATTATCGTCCTTCGCTCGGCAGCGACGAGTATGGAATGGATCACCTCGACCTCTTCAAGAATGAGACATATACATTTCTCGACTCGCTTTACGATGAGTATCTGGGCGGTGATAATCCGGTGTTTATGGGCAAACGCGTACACATAGGTACCGACGAGTACTCGAATCGCAAAAAGGATGTTGTTGAGAAGTTCCGTTACTTTACAGACTACTACATAAAAAAGATTGAGAGCTACGGCAAGCAGGCGTGTGTATGGGGAGCGCTGACCCATGCTAAGGGTGATACACCTGTGAAGTCTGAAAATGTGCTGATGCACGCATGGTACAACGGATATGCCGATCCTACAGAAATGATTAAACAGGGCTACGATCTTGTAAGCATCCCCGATGGATACCTTTACATTGTACCGGCAGCCGGCTATTACTACGATTTTCTGAATTGCAAGTTCCTTTACGAGAACTGGACTCCCGCTCAGATAGGTAATCAGAAATTCGAGGAGCGCCATCCTCAGATAAAGGGAGGTATGTTTGCTGTCTGGAATGACCATGCAGGTAATGGTATTAGTATTAAGGATATACATTATCGCGTTTATCCTGCAATGCAGACACTTGCGGTGAAGATGTGGACAGGCGCAAAGCCTCAGATGGCATACGACGCATTTGATAAGGCGCGCCTTGCTCTCAGTGATGCTCCCGGTGTGAAGATTGCAGGTCGTTTCAAGGGCGGCAACCGCGATATTCTGAAACTGGCAACACTTAAACCCGGCACAATCACCGACATCGAAGAGATTGGTTTTGCCTACACTGTCAGCTTTGATATTACTGCAGTAAAGGAACAGTCAGGAACAGAACTCTTCCGCAGCCGCGATGCTGTGTTCTATCTCTGTGATCCCATTTCGGGAATGATGGGTTTTGCCCGTGACGGCTATCTCAATAATTTCAACTTCCGTCTTTTCCCCGGCGAAAAGGCTCACATTGAAATCAGTGGCGACCAGTATACCACCAGCCTCTATGTCAATGGAAAGTTGGTCGAGAAGATGAATCGTCAGACTAAATTGTTCAACGATAAAGGCAAGGATAAGATGTATTATGTCCGCACTCTTGCATTCCCGTTGGCAAAAGCAGGAAATTTCAATAGTAAAATAACCAATTTCAAGGTTGTGAACTATTGCAAGTGACGTCCCCGGCTATTTGACATGTCTGTGATTCAAGTATGAAATAGTTGCTTGTTATAAAAACTATTGTTAACTTTGTAGTGTTAATAGAAATAAATAATAAAACATAAATATATGTCAGCATTCAAAGACAAAGTCCTGTTGATTACAGGAGGTACAGGCTCTTTCGGTAACGCAGTGTTGCGCCGTTTTCTCGATAGCGATATTAAAGAGATTCGCATTTTCAGTCGCGACGAGAAAAAACAGGATGATATGCGCCATGCGCTTCAGAATCCCAAGGTAAAGTTCTACATCGGTAATGTGCGTAATCGTGAGTCTGTAGATGTTGCTATGCGTGGTGTTGATTATGTATTTGCCGCTGCAGCTTTGAAGCAGGTTCCTTCGTGTGAGTTTTTCCCCATGGAGGCAACCATGACAAACGTCATCGGTACACACAATGTGCTGTTGTCGGCTATCGAACATGGAGTGAAGAACGTGGTTGTTCTCTCTACAGATAAGGCAGCATACCCCATCAATGCAATGGGTATTTCAAAGGCTTTGATGGAGAAGGTCGCAACTGCTAAAGGTCGCGAGCTCGGTCAGAATGCTAAAACAACAATCTGTTGTACACGTTACGGAAATGTAATGGCAAGCCGTGGCTCTGTAATTCCTCTCTGGGTAGAGCAGATGGAGCAGGGTAAGCCCATTACCATCACCGACCCCAATATGACACGCTTTATGATGACACTCGACGACGCTGTCGACCTCGTTATCTATGCGTTCACTCATGGCGAGAATGGCGACCTCTTTGTACAGAAAGCTCCTGCGGCTACCCTTGTTACATTGGCAGAGGCATTGAAACAAACATATGCTCAGGTTAATCCCAAATATGGCGAGACAGAGGTTAAGGTTATTGGAACACGTCATGGCGAGAAACTTTATGAAACTCTTGTTACACGCGAGGAGATGGCAAAGGCCATAGATATGGGCGATTACTATCGTATTCCTTGCGACACACGCGACCTCAACTACGATAAGTTCTTTACAGATGGTAACGAAGAAATTTCCAAGATTGAGGATTATCACAGCCACAATACCCGCCGACTTGATGTTGAGGGCATGAAGGAACTGTTGCTGAAGTTGCGCTTCATTCGCGAAGACTTAGGATTGCAACCACGCTCAAAAGCTAAGGAAATCCGTAGCGAATAAGATTTTTGATAAACAGATAAGGATATACATATCTCTTTTACGGGGGTATGTATATCTCGTATAATAATCTATGCTTCTAAAACCACTGATTATGAATATAGATAAAAAAGTTTTGGACGAACTTACGGCAAAAGCAAAGGCTTGTGAAAGGCTGAGAATGAATTATGACCTTCGTACTTCGTTAAGCGACACATCGCAGCGCATGCTCAATGCTCTTGAACCCGGAACGATGGTTCCGGTACACCGCCATCGTTCAACCACAGAAACAGTGATAATCATTCGCGGCAAGGTTAAAGAGATACTTTTCAACGAGGCAGGCGAGGTTGTCGAAGAGGTATTGATGGAGGTTGGTGGTGATTGCCCGGTATTGCAGATACCTGCCGGACAATGGCACAGCATCGAGGCTCTCGAAGAGGGAACTGTTATCTTCGAAGCTAAGGATGGTGCTTTTTCTCCATTGAGCGAAGAGGATATCAGATAATCCTTCGGGATGTTTCTCTTAAATAAATCGTGATAATCTGAGTTATTATATATACGCATGAAAATATTGGTAACAGGCGCCAAAGGCTTTGTAGGTAAGAACCTCGTTTCTCAACTACGCAATATAAACGAGGGCAAGGCTAACTGGTACAAAATATCTGGTGAGGAGTTGCAGGTATACGAGTATGACGTAGACAGCGACCCTGCCGAGCTTGAAGTCTATTGCAAGAACGCAGATTTTGTGTTCAACCTTGCAGGAGTCAATCGTCCTCAAGACCCTAAAGAGTTTATGGAGGGCAATTTTGGTTTTGCATCAACCCTGCTGAACACTCTGAAAAAGTATGGCAATAATTGCCCTGTGATGATAAGCTCATCTATTCAGGCTGAACTTGACAATCCTTACGGCGAGAGCAAACGTGCCGGCGAACAGCTGATGTTCGACTACTCAGCGGAGACCGGTGCCAAGGTGCTTGTCTATCGTTATCCCAATCTCTTTGGCAAATGGTGTCGCCCCAACTACAACAGCGCAGTTGCAACCTTCTGCAACAACATAGCCAACGATCTGCCCATTCAGGTTAACGACCCCAATGTGCAGATGCGTCTTTGCTACATCGATGACGTTGTTGACGAACTTATTGCAGCGCTTGCAGGCGAAGAGCATCGTGACGGACATTATTGCTATGTCCCCGTAGTTCATTCAGTGAAATTGGGCGAGATAGTCGACCTACTCAACAAGTTCAAGACAATGCCTCAGACACTTGCAGTACCCATGGTGACAAATGCCTTTGAGAAGGCTCTCTATTCAACCTACATCAGCTACCTGCCTGCCCAGAAGTTTGTCTATCCGGTAAAGATGAATGTTGACCCTCGTGGCAGCTACACAGAGCTTATCCGTTCCGAGCATCATGGCCAGTTTGCTGTGAATATCTCCAAACCCGGCATTACCAAAGGTCAGCACTGGCACCACACAAAAATAGAGAAATTTGTAGTAGTTCACGGACACGGACTCATCCAGCAGCGTCGTCATAGTAGCGACGAGGTCATTGAATTTGAAGTTAGCGGCGACAATATACAGGTGGTTGAAACCATTCCCGGATATGCACACAACATCATCAATCTCTCCGAGACTGATGAACTTGTGACATTCATCTGGTGCAACGAGAATTTCGACCCCAATCGCCCCGATACATATTTTGAACCTGTATAAATTTAAGATAATATGGAAATCAGAACAGACTATTCAGATATAAAATTTCAGGACAACGGAAAACTGAAACTGTTGATAATCGTTGGTACACGCCCCGAAATCATTCGCCTGGCGGCAGTAATCAACAAGTGCCGTAAATATTTCGACTGTATTCTTGCACACACAGGTCAGAACTACGACTACAACCTTAATGGTGTATTCTTCAAAGACCTTAAGTTGAAAGACCCCGAAGTGTACATGGATGCAGTGGGCGATGACCTCGGCAGCACAATGGGTAACATACTTAATGCCTCATATAAACTGATGGTTCAGACAAAACCCGATGCAGTGCTGGTACTCGGTGACACAAACAGCTGTCTGTCAGTAATCGGCGCAAAACGTCTGCACATTCCCATCTTCCACATGGAAGCCGGCAACCGTTGTTGGGACGAGTGTCTGCCCGAAGAGACCAACCGTCGCATTGTCGACATCATCTCTGACGTGAACATCTGTTACAGCGAACATGCACGTCGCTACCTCACTGCAAGCAACGTTGCTCCCCAACGCACTTACGTTTCAGGTTCGCCCATGGCCGAGGTTCTGCACGAGAATCTTGCCGACATCGAGGCAAGCGATGTTCACGCACGTTTGGGTCTTGAGAAAGGACGTTACATCCTTCTGTCGGCTCACCGCGAGGAGAACATCGACACAGAGAAAAACTTCGTTTCGCTCTTCACTGCCATCAACAAGATGGCCGAAAAGTACGACATGCCCATTCTGTACAGTTGCCATCCCCGCAGCCGTAATCGCCTCGATGCCAGCGGCTTTGTTCTCGACAGGCGCGTGATACGTCAGGAACCCCTTGGCTTCCACGACTACAACTGTCTACAGATGAATGCATTTGCAGTGGTTTCAGATAGTGGTACTCTGCCCGAGGAAAGTTCTTTCTTTACCTCTATAGGCAAACCTTTCCCCGCCGTCTGCATCCGTACATCTACCGAGCGTCCCGAGGCGCTCGACAAGGGTTGTTTCATTCTTGCCGGCATCGACGAGAATTCGCTCCTTCAGGCAGTTGACACAGCTGTTGAAATGAACAACAACGGCGACCACGGATTGCCCGTTCCCAACTATACAGATGAAATTGTTTCTACCAAGATAGTGAAACTCATTCAGAGCTACACCGGTGTGGTAAACAAAATGGTCTGGAGAAAATATTAAGAAGTAAATTATTTGGAACCTGCGTGCCAGGTTCCAAATTTAATTCCGATAACGATGAAAATTCTGATTGTTTCCGAAGTATTCTATCCCGAAAACTTTATAATAAATGATTTTGCACGTGAGCTTTGCGCTCAGGGACACACCATAGAGGTGCTTACGCAATATCCATCGTATCCACAAAGCTATGTCTACGATGGATACAAGAACGAAGGCTATTCTGTTGAGGAGTGGGACGGAATAAAAATACATCGCTATCCCTTTGTAGAGGGCTATAAAGAGAGTCTTAAAAAGAAAATCACCAACTACTACACCTTCGTAAAGGATGGTAGAAAGATAGCCAAAGATATAGCAAAAGGCTTTGATGTGATATTCGTTTCGCAGACAGGGCCTTTGACTGTGGCACTGCCGGCGATTGCTGCAGGAAAGAAATATGGTATTCCTGTTGCAATATGGACTTTGGATATATGGCCCGATGCAGTTTATTCTTATGGAGTGCCTAAGAATACCACAACAAGATACCTCATCGACAGACTAATACGATACATTTACAAGAACTGCGATGCCGTCTTTGTTTCATCACGTCGTTTCAAGGATACAATCAAGCAATATACCAATAAATCGTGTATATATACTCCAAACTGGTTGAAACCCTCCGATGACAAAGTAAGCGAATTGCGTTTCGACAAGCAGAAGGTGAACTTTACATTTACCGGTAATATTTCACGTTATCAGAATCTTGACAATACAATTCTAGGATTTGCAAAAGCAAAAATTGCAGATGCAGTTCTGAATATAGTTGGCGATGGCTCCTATATAACACAATTGAAAGAACTTGTTGCCGAAAAAAACATCAAGAATGTATTGTTTCATGGAAGACGTCCTTATGAAGAGATGAACGACTTGCTCTCGCAGAGCGATATTTTGCTTCTTCCACTGATGCCCGACCAGGGAATAATGAAAACCGAACCCCTGAAACTGCAATCCTATCTCTATGCAGGTAAACCTATTTTTGGTGTACTAGGTGGTAGTGGTCAGGAAATTATTGAAGAGAACAACCTTGGTGTTTGCGCCAGTCCCAGTGATATCGATGAAATAGCTTTAGGCTTCTATAGAAGCATGGATTTTGCCAGAAAACATTCCGATATTGTCAAGGATTCAGCTAAAAGACTTATGGAGACCCGTTTCAACAAGGACGTTATAATTAAAACTTTTACTGACACCCTGCACAGGTTGGTACAGGATGGAATAAAGTAACACTCTTCATACTATTAAATAACAATCGACCACTTCATTGCATATCTTACGTTCGGAAATGTTGTAGGTCCTAATTTAAATCTTACAAGAAGTTAATGAAAAGAAGTATTATCATCACAGGCGGTGCCGGCTTCATCGGCAGTCACGTAGTACGTCTGTTCGTGAACAAATACCCCGACTATAAAATAATAAACGTAGACAAGCTCACCTACGCAGGCAACCTTGCCAATCTCAAGGATATTGAAGACAAGGAGAACTACACCTTTGTCAAAGCCGACATCTGCGACTTCGATGCAATGCTCACACTGATGCAGGAGAACAATGTCGACGGCATCATACACCTTGCAGCCGAGAGTCACGTAGACCGCAGCATAAAAGACCCCTTCACCTTTGCACGAACAAATGTGATGGGAACACTCAGCCTGTTGCAGGCTGCCAAACTCTACTGGGAGTCACTCCCCGAAAAATATGAGGGCAAACGTTTCTATCACATATCAACAGACGAGGTGTACGGTGCGTTGGAACTCTCGCACCCCGAGGGTATAGAACCTCCTTTCACCACCACAGCCTCATCAGGCGAGCATCACCTTGCTTACGGCACCGACTTCTTCTACGAGACAACAAAATACAACCCCCATTCGCCCTACTCAGCCTCTAAGGCATCGAGCGACCATTTTGTGCGTGCCTACCACGACACCTACGGCATGCCTACAATCGTCACCAACTGCTCTAACAACTACGGCCCCTATCAGTTCCCCGAGAAGCTGATCCCCCTATTCATCAACAACATCCGTCAACGCAAACCTCTGCCCGTGTATGGTAAAGGCGAGAATGTGCGCGACTGGCTCTATGTAGTCGATCATGCACGTGCCATCGACGTCATCTTCCATGCAGGAAAGATAGCCGAGACATACAACATCGGAGGCTTCAACGAATGGAAAAACATCGACATCATACATGTGATAATAAAGACCGTCGACCGTCTTTTGGGTAACCCCGAGGGAGCTTCGCTCGACCTCATCACCTATGTCACCGACCGTATGGGGCACGACCTTCGCTACGCCATCGACTCCACAAAGTTGCAGAAAGAGCTTGGCTGGGAACCGTCGCTTCAGTTCGAAGAGGGCATTGAAAAAACCGTTCGTTGGTACCTCGACAACCAGGAGTGGATGGACAACATCACCAGTGGTGACTACGAAAAGTATTACGACGAAATGTATAAAAATCGTTGATGTATACCAATTAAATCATTTTATGGGATTCTATATACAAATCCTACTCTAATGAGTAGAAACGCAAATAATAGCCTTGCCATTACGATGGCAAGGCTATTATTTGATTTTATTCAGATGCTATGGTTCTCTGTTAATAAAAAGATGAAAATGTGGTGTCGCTTTTGGTAAACTGCTATATTCTCTTTTTCTAATTAATGCAGCAGTACAAAATATAGAAAAAACTATTATATATGGCAGCAACATTGTTTTGACCTGATTGAATCTTATTTTAACACTGACCAACCAACTTCCATATAGTTAATGTATCGTCGCCTCGTTGCTTTTGCCTCTGAGGAAAATGTTGTGCATGATACTCAAAAGCCAACCATCGAGCATCTCGTCACCATTGCACTTCTCATATTGGTCGATGGCATATTCCAATGTGTCTTGTACTAAGGCTTCAGCCTTGGTGCAGTCATTTTCTAACCTCTTGCTGTATTCCTGCAACGCCTGTTTCCTATTCGCAATTTTCTTTTTAGGTTCTTCGTCTTTCATGTTTGCGATTGATTCAAAAGTTACACAACATTCCTTTGTAGTATAACAATTATAGCTGCAGTCTTGTTCGCTTGTCTGACGAATATTTTATGTGTAAATGGTGAACATTTGCTAACCTTTCGTTACTAACTCGTTGTATAGCTCTATATATTCTTTGAACTTATCGTCCTTGTTGTATGACTCAA
>CAJGDX010000041.1 GCA_904502185.1 uncultured Bacteroidaceae bacterium
ACTCTTGTATTCTACGGTAGTATTTACCATTAATCATTCCTGCAAATGGCAAGGTTTGTTTATCTATCTTTGCTGTATATAATCAGCAAAAGTAATCTAAAATCCATCCGGCACCGTAAGCAGCACAGCGAGAGACCGTTTGTTTTTCGGATAAAGTGCGAAGGTTTGTGTAAACGAGCGTAACGCAAGTTTACTTGCAAGTTACAAAGCGAGTGTAGCCAAAGCTCGCCAAAGGCAATGACTGTTTGAGTGTGAGTTATACACACGCAGTGTGGATAACTGAACGAGTTTCGCAGCACCCGAAAAACAGACGATAAGGCTCGAGCAACAAGGCTCGCCACCGACTGAAGAATGTTGCCTTTAGGCAAATTCGGAACAAAGGCAGAGCCGCCTGCTGCGTCCCGTGTGCCGGGGCTTTTGGTTCTTTTGCCCGGCAAATGAATATAATAGAGAATACTACCTTTAACTACTGCAACCAAAGATTAAGGGTAAAATTGACAGTAGACTATAAGATTTTATACCCTCAATCAACAGAATTTATTAAACAAAATATCTAACAGGCGTAAGCCAGGATTATACTTATTATTTATAGAATCATACATAAAGCGATGAGATGCAGCTGCATCTCATCGCTTTGTATACTTCTAAATGGAATATTCTATTAGTTTCCCATCTTTGCTTTGAAGGCAAGGGCATACATGCGCATCTGTTTTATCATGGCTACAAGGCCGTTGCTGCGGGTGGGTGAGAGGTGCTCCTTCAGTCCGATGGCTTCTACAAAATAGGGCTCGTTGGCAAGAATGTCATCCGGTGTCTGTCCGGAATAAACCTTTACCAGCAACGATACGATGCCTTTTACTATAAGGGCGTCGCTCTCTGCAAGGAAACGTATTGTGCCGTCAGGCAGCAGGTCGGCCTGCAGCCATACGCGGCTCTGACAGCCTTCAATCAGGTTGTTGTCTGTCTTGTATGCTTCGTCCAGCGGCTCCTGCTCGCTGCCAAGGTCTATCAGCAACTGGTAGCGGTCCATCCAGTCGTCGAAGGCGTTGAACTCTTCTATAATTTCCTCTTGAATATCTTTTATGTTGCTCATTGTTGTTCGTCTGAATCAGATTATTTCTCGTTATAAATGACTGCAATAACTGTTTCACCAACTGCTTTGAGGCTTTCGCGGTCTATCCACTCCATGTCGTCTTTTACTGTATGGTGGTAAATGCCGAATCCATTTTCGCTCTCCTCGTCGTAGTTTATAATGTCGATGCAGGGCAGTCCCAAAAACTCATTTACGTAGTAGTGGTCGTCGGTGACGTAGCCACCTTTCTCCTTGATGAAATAGCTTCCATGACCTATTTTATGCGCCATATTCCATACTTTGTCGACAATGTTCGATGCGTATGCAACGGAAATTCCATCCTGGTAGAAGGTGGAACCGGGTGCGCCCACAAGGTCGAGCAGTATGCCGTAGCGTGCATTGTAGCCTCTCTTGTGTGGACGGCGCGACCAGTATTGCGAACCTAATGCCCACGAGTGGTCCATTGTGGTGCGCATGGGGTTGTCGTCGGCATTGTGTGTACCATAGTCCTCAGCGTCGAAGAATATTATGTCTATTCCCACATTTGTGGGGCTCTGCGACAGCAGGCGTGCCACCTCCAGCAGTACACCAACGCCGCTTGCACCATCGTTGGCGCCAAGAATGGGGGTCCTGTGCTTTGTGGCGTCAGGGTCCGAGTCGGCCCAGGGACGGCTGTCCCAATGGGCGCACAGCATTATTCGCTTCTTGTTCTCGGGCTGAAATTCACCGATGATGTTGCGTGCCTGCAACTTTGTGCCGTCGTATGCTTTCAGTTCAGCCTCTTGTGTAACAACGTTGGCACCGTAGCCTTTCAGCTTCTCTACAAGGTAGTCGCCACACCGGCGGTGTTCGTCGCTGTTGGGCACTCGGGGACCAAAATCCACCTGTGCCTTGACAAAGTTATATGCGCTGTCGGCGTCAAACTGTGGCAATGTTACAGTTATGGCAGGTTCCTGCTTGGTGGTTGCCTGACTGTTGCCGCCACCTGAGCAGGCTGTCAGCACCATTATGGCTGCACATGTCAGCAGTTGAATAGTTCTCTTTATCATTTGTTGAGTTTCCAGGTTGTACCATCTTTGCCATCTTTAATCTCAAAGCCGAGGGCTGCAAGTTCGTTGCGTATCTTGTCGCTTGTAGCCCAGTCCTTGTTGGCTTTTGCTACAAGACGCTGCTCCAGAAGCATGTCAACTACCTTTCCGAATGCCTCTTCGCGTCCGTTTGATGAGCCGCGCTCCTCTTTCAGGCCGAGAATGTCGTACATGAAGAGTTTGAAGGTGGCTTTCAGCTCGTCGAGGTCGGCAGCTGTGATTGTTGCCTTTTTGTCTGCAATCTGGTTGATGGCACGTGATGCGTCGAACAGGTGTGATATTACAAGTGCTGTGTTCATGTCGTCGTTCATCGCATCGTAGCACTTTGAACGCAGTGACGATACGTCCACGGTTGTTTCGCTTCCGGCACTGATGCTCTCCAGTGTGACAAGGGCATCCATCAGACGCTGCAATCCCTTCTCGGATGCCTGCAGGGCATCGTTGCTGAAGTCCACAGTGCTGCGGTAGTGTGCCTGAAGTATGAAGAAACGTATGGTCATTGCCGAGTATGCCTGTGCCAGCAGCTTGTGTGAGCCTTCGAAGAACTCAGACAAGGTGATGAAGTTGCCGAGCGACTTGCCCATCTTTGTTCCGTTGATGGTTATCATGTTGTTGTGCATCCAATATTTAACAACCTGGTGTCCCATGGCTGCTACGCCCTGTGCAATCTCACATTCGTGGTGGGGGAATACAAGGTCCATGCCTCCTCCGTGAATGTCGAACTCTTCGCCCAGATATTTGCGTCCCATGGCTGTACATTCGCAGTGCCATCCGGGGAATCCATCGCTCCAGGGCGAGGGCCAGCGCATGATGTGTTCGGGCTGTGCGCACTTCCACAGTGCAAAGTCTGCGGGGTTGCGTTTCTCGTTCTGTCCGTCAAGTTCGCGTGTGGTGTTGAGTACATCGTCGAGGTTGCGTCCCGAGAGTATTCCGTATTTGTGTGCCTTGTCGTATTTGGCAACATCGAAGTATACAGAACCTTCGCTGACGTAGGCAAAGCCGTTGTCGAGAATCTCCTTGACAAGTTCTATCTGCTCGATGATGTGTCCCGAAGCGTGGGGCTCGATGCTGGGGGGCAATACGTTCAGTGCTTCCATTGCTTTGTGGTAACGCAGTGTGTAGTATTGTACCACCTCCATAGGCTCAACCTGCTCGAGTCGTGCCTTTTTTGCAATCTTGTCTTCGCCGTCGTCTGCGTCGTGCTCAAGATGGCCTACGTCGGTGATGTTGCGGACGTAGCGCACTTTGTAGCCGAGGTTTGTCAGGTAACGGAAAAGTACGTCAAAGGTGATTGCAGGGCGGGCGTGTCCCAAATGGGCATCGCCGTATACTGTGGGGCCGCAGACGTAGAGTCCTACGTTGGGTGCATGCAAGGGAACGAACTCCTCTTTCTTACGCGTGAGCGTATTATATATCATGAATTTGTTTTCCATAGGGGTATATGTTTTTTTGTGGTTATTTCTGTTATTTACTTGTGCTGGGCATCACCGGATAGAGCAATCCCTGATAGGATGAGAGCTTCGCCTTTGCCGAACCGAAGTTCAGTGTAAGGTCGAGCAGAATGGGGAGTTTGTTGCGGTCGTCGGTAACGTGGAAGTTTATAATGCTCTGCTCTTTGCCTTTTTTGTCGTACTCGACAAGTGAGACGGTTATGCAGTTGTATTCAATCTCTTTGTCGCTCTCCATCTTTGTCTTTCCACGATAGATAAGATGCTGGGTTTCTATGCGTTTGCCCGTTGCTACGGGGAACGATAGGCGTTGCCCTTTCTTCATGGTCGAAAAGTTGATGGTTCGTGCGTAGGCGAGCAGACTCATCATGTCGTAGACGGGCTTGGCGCTCATTTCTGTGCTTTTGCGTATGGGCTCCTTGTTGCGTCTGAAGGTTTGTGTTATTTTTATGCTGTCGCCGTGGCTGTAATCGTACCATACCTGGTTGAGGTAGTAGTGTTTGCCCTCTTCCGATGCCTTGCGGTAGTAGATGGGACGCAGGTCCGGGGTAAACACTGTTGTCAGCGTGTCGCGCATTTTGAAAAAGGCATCTGCACGTTTGTTGGTGGTGCTGAGCAGCGACATTGACATTGCTTTCTGGCCATTGAATATTGTGTCGCGTATTATAAGACTGGCATCACCTGCGCGCACCCATACGAATTTCCAGTTGAAGTAAAGGTTGCACTTCAATGTTTCGCCTGCTTTGAAGGCCGGTAAGGTCTTTATGGCCGGTGTCTGTGCTGTCGTTTGCGACACAATAAGCGTCAGAGCTGTGAACAGCAACAGTGTATATAGTAATCTTTTCATTCCTACTTGAATTTTCGTTCTGCGTTTCTGTTGCGTTTAACTCTCTCTTTCTGAGGTTTTTGTTTTGTTATTTCCAACGGCTTCTGCTGTTGCAACGGAGTCTTTATGTTCCAATCGTCCTGATCGTATTCGAACATGGCACGAAGGTCGAGCATGCGTGGGTAATAATAAACCTCTTCGGGTTGTTGTTTGCCGTTGTCGCTGTAGTTACCGGTGTCCCATTTGCCATTGCCGTTCTTGTCAATAAACAGACGCATGTAGTATTTGCCGGGTGGAATGAAGTAGAATGTACAGCGGTTTTTCTCTGTTTTTGCTTCTGCCAGAGGCAAGTCGTTCTTGCCGAGCAACTGCACTATTGCATTGTTGCCTGTCCCGGGTATGTTCAAACGCAATACGGCATATTCGTCGAGACTACGGAATTTTATATCCTGGTTGAAATTATCCGATTTATAACCATACAATCCGGTGAAGGCTGCCGAGTCAATCTCTATCTTGTATTCTTGTTCGGGACGCCATTCGGCATATATGACATATTCGCGAAGGTTATGCTCTGATTGGCGTAGAACATGGGGAATGGGATGTGGCACGGAGTCAATCATCAGGTACAGATGTATGGCCGACGTGTCTATCTCGCTGAGCGGTTCGTCAAAGGTGAGCAGGTAGTCGCGGTTGACATCTACCGTTGCCTTTGAGTTTATCTTCAGTTTGGGAGTCGCCGGAACGTAAGTGGGAGGGTTGTCCTTGTCGTAATTCTTGTTCTTTTTGGCGTTCCTCAGAAACTCTTTTTCATTTTTCTCGTACTGCTCTTTCTCTTCGGCAAGGATACGTGCGCGGCTTTTTCGCGGTACCATTGTGATGGTGTCGCTACGCGGATGCATCACCTCCAGCGAGTCGGGGGCAGGGTATGTAACAGAGATTGTAAGTGTATCTTTGTTGAATATTGTACTGTCTTTCAACCAATAGAGTATTGTGTCGTTTGTAGCATTGCTCTCTATTACAAAGGCATCCTTTGCATCGAAATTCAGCCCTTTTATTTCTGGCAGTGTGTCAAGGGGCGCTGCAAAGAACAGTTTGAAGCGGTTGTGCTTGTCGCGCTGGTTCTTTACAAGATATTGATGATTCAAAGGTACGTTGAATGTTTGCAACACGATGTTGTCGGGGCGCAGACGTATGTATGGGACACGTTTTACAGTATCAATCGTCAAGCTGTCGCGCCAGATTGTGTCGTTGCGCCACGATGGGGTAGCGTATGGTATTACCAATGAATCGAGGTAGGCTATCTTCTCGCTTTTTTGGTCGAATTTGTAGTTCCCGTTTGCATCGGCAAGGGCATAGACACGATATTTGCCGGGTGCGAGTCCGCGCATGAAGAAGCGTCCGCGGCTGTCGGTGCGTGACACACGTTCGAATGGTTTCTTGCAGAAGGCGCTGTCGGAGAGGTCGCTGTGTACTCCCACCAATGCTCCTTTCAGTGGCTCGAGGTTGGACGCCTCAAGCACTGTGCCGGAAATTCCAAGGGTGTCTATCGCATCGCCTGTGGAGAATACAAACGAGAAGGCTTCCAGCGGGTTGCCTTCGTTGTTGTCGACTATGGCATCGTTGAAGTCTATTGTGTAGGTGGTTGCCGGCTTCAGCGTGTCGAAAAGTTCCACAGTGATGCGTTTGCCGTTGGCCTTGATTTCGGGTTGTTGCAGCTGTGGCGGCGATACGACGATTTTCTCGTATGCGTTTTGCAGTCTGATAAATTCGTCGAATTCCAATGTTATTTTTTGCTCGTTGGCGTTCAGGGCATTTGCCGCCGGGGTTGACATCAGAAACACCGGAGGGGTCTCGTCGTAAGGACCACCATCGGGGGTGCCTATGCTGGCGCAGGCTGCAATAAATAACAGAAAAATATATATAATGCTATTTCTTATGGACATAGCGATGGCTGTTGGTGGTTCTTTTTATTTGTTCATCTCTATCAGCTCGTTGATGTAGTCGCGGCTGTTGCTGAGGCGTGGTACTTTGTGCTGTCCTCCAAGTTTGCCTTTGCTCTTGAGCCAATCGTTGAAAAGATTATTGCGTGCGACGATTACTTCGAGCGACTGCAATGTGATGTCTTTGTAGCGTTTGGCTTCGTAGTCAGAGTTTATCTGCTGGAGCGATGTGTCAAGTATTTCGGTGAATCGTTCGAGCGAGTCGGGCATTTGTGAGAATTCGATGACCCACTGGTGACGGCAACGTGCATCTGCTCCCATATATACGGGTGCAGCTGTGTAGTCCGACACCTGGGCACCTGTTTCTGCGCAAGCTTTGGCAAGTCCCTGTTCGGCATTGTCTACAATCAGCTCTTCTCCAAACGCATTGATGAAATGTTTGGTTCGTCCGGTGATGACAAATTTGTAGGGGTCTTTGCTGGTGAAGCGTACGGTGTCGCCCAGCATGTAACGCCACAGACCGCAGCTGGTGCTGATGAGCATTGCATAGTTGCGTCCTATCTCCACATCCCACAGTGGCACTGCCTTGGGTGAGGGTGAATCGAGTTCCTCGAAGGGAATGAATTCGTAGAATACTTCGTAGTCTATCATCAGCAGCATCGAGGGGTCGGCAAAGTCATTCTGTATGCCGAAGAATCCTTCGCTTGCGTTGTATGTTTCAAGGTAGTTCATCTTGGGGCTGCGGATGAGCTGATGGTACTGTTCGCGGTAGGGTGTAAAGGCTACGCCGCCATGGAAAAATACTTCGAGGTTGGGCCACAGCTCTTCTACGCTGTTCTTGCCTGTGATGTCGAGCATGTGTTTCAGCACAGCCATCATCCACGAGGGTACTCCGGCAATGTTGGTTACATTCTTGTTGCAAGCAGTACGTGCTATTTTGTCCATCTTCTCTTCGAAGTCGCTGAGCAGTGCGATTTTTTTGTTGGGAACGCGAATGAGGTTGACAAGTGGCATGATGTTCTCTATGAGGATGGCGCTGAGGTCACCTACCAGCGAGTTGGGAAGGTTGTAGTTGGGCGCATGGCTTCCACCGAGAATAAGCGATTTTCCCGAGAATATTCGGCTGTTGGGGTTCAGACGCAGATAGAGTGAAACCGAGTCGCGTCCGCCGGTATAGTGTACGTTCTTAAGACCATCGGCTGTTACGGGTATGAACTTGCTCTTGTCGTTTGTTGTTCCTGATGATTTTGCGAACCAGCGGCAAGTGCCTTTCCACAATACGTCGCTCTCTCCGTGACGCATACGGTCGATGTATCCTTTAAGGCTTTCATAGTCTTGTACGCCTACGTTGGATACAAACTCCTCGTATTTGTGTATATTCTTGTAATTGTGCTTGTTGCCCCACTCGGTGTCTGATGCCTTCTTTACCAGGTTCATCAGCACTTTGTGTTGTATCGCTTCTGTTTCTGTCGCGTATTTGTCAATCTTCTTTGCTCTTAACTTGAATATGTTGTTTAGTAAAGATGTTTCATTCATAGTAGTACTGTTTTGCTGTAACGTACAAAAATAATACAAATAATCCGAATGAACGAATTTATTGAACACATTCAAGGCCGAATTTGTCCATTTAGTTCAAATTCGGCCTTGAAAAAGCTGTTCAGACTCTTATTTCTTGTAGTTGTCGACTCCCTGTTTGAGGAAATTTATATACGACTGCACATCTTCGTCATAAGAATATGAGCCTGCCAATGGGTTTCCGTTGTTGTCTACGGGTACGTAGAATGGCTGGGCATTTGCGCCGAACTTGTATCGTTGCAGGTAGCTCCATTTGTCGCCTACAGTGCGCAGTTTACGCTCTGTTCCCTGTTCGTTGACAATCACTGGTTGGTCGAGCGCAGTCTTGTCGTCAACGAAAAGTGTTATAAGCACATAGTCGTTGCGCAACATATCTGCCACACGCTCGTCGGTCCATACTGATGCCTCCATTTTGCGGCAGTTGACACAGCCGTAGCCGGTGAAGTCGAGAAGTACAGGCTTGCCGGTGATGCGGGCATATTCCATACCCTCGTCGTAGTCGTAGAACTGTGCGTGCACTTCGTTATCGACGATGTTGAAATCCTGTGTCCACATTGGAGGAGCAAAGGCACTTACAGCTTTACAGGGTGCGCCCCACAATCCGGGTATCATGTAGATGGAGAATGCCAGCGACAATACAGCCAGGAAGAAACGGGGTACAGAGGTTGTCTGTTCGCTTGTGTCGTCATGTGGGAATCGTATGATGTTCAGCAGATAGAGTCCGAGCATGGCAAAGAGTACTATCCATAGTGCAAGGAAGACCTCTCTGTCGAGTATTCCCCATCCGTAGGCAAGGTCGGCAACTGAGAGGAATTTCAGGGCAAAGGCGAGCTCGATGAATCCGAGTGTCACTTTTACCACATTCATCCATCCTCCCGAACGTGGAACCTGTTTCAGCATAGATGGGAACAGGGCAAAGAGGGTGAAGGGCAGTGCCAGTGCCAGTGCGAATCCCAGCATTCCCACTGCGGGGCCGAACAGCGAACCTGTTGTCGACACCTCTACGAGCAGGAATCCTATGATGGGGCCTGTGCAAGAGAATGAAACAAGCGACAGGGTGAATGCCATCAGGAATATGCTTAGAAGTCCGGTGGTGCTTCCTGCCTTGTCATCTACTTTGTTTGTCCACGACGAGGGGAGTGTAAGCTCGAATCCGCCGAGGAAGGATGCTCCGAACAATACGAGCAGCAGGAAGAACAGCAGGTTGAAGACGGCATTTGTGGAGAGGGCGTTAAGTGCGCTTGCTCCGAATATGAGTGTGACTGCAAGACCGAGTGCAAGGTAGATTACCACGATGGATACTCCGTAGAGCATAGCCTCGCGCAGTGCCTTTTTGCGGTTGCCCGAACGTTTCAGGAAGAAACTTACGGTCATGGGAATTATGGGCCACACGCAGGGTGTAAGCAGTGCCAGAAAACCTCCGCCGAATCCCAAAAGGAATGTCAGCCACAGCGAACGTGAAGCGTCGTTTGTGCCAATGCTCTTGAAGGCTGCAAGTTCGCTCACAACCGGCTTCCAAAGGCTGTTTGCTGTGAAATCGTCTATCTCTTCGGTGCCTGTGGCTACTTCTGTCGTATTGCTCTCCTGTGCTGTTGCGCCATCGCCTGCGGCCGCACCGCTGAAGTCAAATTCGTATGTGGTGGGAGGCATACAATTCTCGTCGTTGCAGGCTCCGTAGCGCAGGAATCCCTGCAGACGGTACTTTCCGCCAAGCAGTTTTACCTTTTGTGTGAAGGTGGCAGCATTTTCGAAATACTTTACTTTCATTCCGAAAATAGGGTCGTCTTTCTCAATCTCGCCTTTGCCGGGGGTTATTCCTCCAACAAGTTCTGCACCTTCCAGGGTTTCAAACTCTACGGTTGCAGCAGTGGGGCCACCGCTCGGCAGATTGGCCGAATACATGTGCCAGCCATCCTCTATGGATGCCTTGAAAATTACTGTCGCTTCTGTTCCGTTGACATCCACCGAAGCAGATATTGTCACGGGGTTTTCCATCTGTCCGTAAGCCAATGTGGCTATGGATAGAAACAGTGTTAAAAGAATATTTTTCATAACTATTTATGATGGTATATGTTTTTTAAAGTTCCATTGGGTCTTTGCGTATGCGCCATTCGGCAGGGTAGAGGTTGTTTACTCTGTTGCCGACGTTCTTTGCGAAGCCTAAGGGGATATTTTTATATGTGAAAAGTATGATTCCCATAGGTGCCGATGGTAGCGAAAGGGCTTCGCGGTGAAGGTATGCAAGTGCCTGCTCACACGATAGCTCAACCGAGGGGAAGGCTTCGCGGTTTAGTGCTGTACTCATTGCCAACTGATGCTGTGGCAACAGTTTGTTGTTCTTCACCGTTGCTATGGGTACTCCGCAGTGCAGCATCTTCAGGCGCGACTGCAAGGCATCCATCGCCAATTTGTGCGAAGTGGGCAGTGCGGTAAGTGTGTCGCCATCCATTGTGAAGGTATATTCCCCGGGTGAATTTATCCATTTCTTAGCGCTGTCGCACCCTTTTGGCAAGGGTGTGGGGCGTGAGCGTTGCGGACGCGGATGTGCTACCGGCTCATCGCCATCTTTTCGCAGCAGGGCAAGGAAAAATCCTTCACCGCGTGTGTGTCCGGGTATGAAACGATATACGGGGGCATTGTCACCAGTGAGGTTGCCCGTCACTTCCCAGTCGGGCGAGGTTTTTACAGGCAGAACCTCGGCTCCAAGTTCGTCGCGTATCCATGCAACCATCTCTTCATCTTCGTGAGCATTGAAGGTGCATGTGCTGTAAACCAACAGACCACCGGGGCGCAGCGAATCCCAAATGTCCGACAGGATGGTGCGCTGACGTGCCACGCATGTTTTTACGTTTGCGGTCGACCACATTGCTACGGCGCGGGCATCTTTTCGGAACATGCCTTCGCCCGAACATGGTGCATCTACAATTATCATGTCGAAAAAATCTCTGAACGGAGAAAAATCGGCAGGCTCGTTGCGTGTGACCATAGTTGCTGGTACTCCCCATTTTATTATATTTTCGGCAAGCACGCTTGCACGTTGGGGTAGCGGTTCGTTTGCAACAAAGAGCGAACCTTCGGGTAGCAGCGACAGAGTGTGGGTCGACTTTCCGCCCGGGGCAGCACAGAGGTCAAGCACACGTATCGGTTCGTCGACATATTGTCTGAATACCTGTTCGAGGAACATCGAAGAGGCTTCCTGTACATAGTAGCAACCGGCGTGAAAAAGCGGATCGGCGGTAAATGAGGGACGCGAGTCGAGGTAATATGCGTCGCTTGCCCATTTTACGGTTTCAGTGTTGAATTCCGCACCACGTTTGCGTGGGTTGATACGCACACTGACAACAGGTTCCTTGTTCAAACCATCTGTGAAACGAGAGTATCTCTCTTCGCCAAAAAGCTTTTTAGTCTGTTCTATAAAATCAACCGAAAGTTCCATCTTTAACTACTTATCCGGCAAAGATAGTGCAAGCAGAGAGGAGAACAAAATAAACTCGTTTATTTTTTATCCCTCTGCGCCGCCTATCTTCTTTAAAGATAGTGCAAGGCGCCATATGATTTATTTTTTATCCGAGCCGCCGCCTATCTTATTCAAAGATAGCAACAAACGAGCAAAATAATATCAAGCTTGCTTGAATATTTTGCAGCGAGTGCAGTCTATCTTATTCAAAGATAGTGCAAATCACAACAAGTTGGTATTCAAAGATAGTGCAATCTGTGTTATCCTATATATATTATTGGAAATAACAAAAAATAGTTGCGTGAACAATTACATCAGGTTGGTTGCTATATAATATGAATATCCCTGCGCATTGCCATTGATTGAACTATTTATTAAAGCAGAGATTGTTTTTACAAGGTTTAACAAATCTCCACGAACAAAAACTGCAACAACGTTGTTTATAATGTGCAAGAAGCCCTGAAACCCCTTCGCGGATATGTGAATACCTGTGTTGTGGCGGCCATGCAACCTTGTATGGCGCAGGCAGAAAGAATTGCATAGTAGTTTTGTCGTGTTTTATTTTGTGTTTGTGTTTGATTGCCTTTTGATGTGAATCAAGGGGCAATCGCCTTTTTTATGACTATGCTCAAGGGTGGCTATAAGTCAGTTGCAAATATCCCGTTTTTTCTTACTTTAAACAAATGTGAAAACTCAATCGGCAAGGTGAAAGATGTGTTAACGGCATGCGGTAAATGTTAAATGAAAGCAAAAAAGAACCTTACTCCCTCTGTTTCTCTGTTTTTGCGTTTATATTTGCGCTGTGAATGTTATAATCGAATTGAGAAATTAACTAAAATCTTAAATAGAGTTATGAAAATGGGAATTAAGAATTTGATTTTAGGTGCTGCGGTTATTGCTGTAAGTGCATCCGTAGCCTCTGTAACTACCTATAAGGTGATTGAGAAAAACAATGCTTCGAAAAATGTGCAGACAGCAACTGCTGCAGAAGTTCCTGTACTGAAGGCTTCCTATACGCAGACATCTGCTCCTCAACGCCACATAGATCTGACAGATGCGGCGGATAAATCTATCCATGCTGTTGTACATATTAAATCTACAAAAAACAGCAGAACGCAGACAATACGTCGCGCTCCGGACATCTACGACTTTTTCTTTGGCGATGGCATGGGACGCCAGCAGGAGATTCGCACGCAGCCACGTGTGGGATTCGGATCGGGAGTAATTCTCACCGAGGATGGCTACATTGTAACCAACCACCATGTGATCGACGGTGCCGATGAACTTGATGTGACACTCAACGACAATCGCACTTTCAAAGGTCGCCTTATCGGCAGCGACGAGAATACCGACCTTGCGCTCATCAAGATTGAGGTAGACGAGAAATTGCCTGCACTGCCTGTTGGAAACAGCGACGACCTGAAAGTAGGCGAGTGGGTGCTGGCTGTAGGAAACCCCTTCAACCTTACTTCTACCGTTACTGCAGGTATTGTCAGTGCGAAAGCCCGCACACTCGGTGTCTACAATGGTGGAATTGAATCTTTTATACAGACCGATGCGGCCATCAATCAAGGAAACAGCGGAGGTGCTTTGGTTAATGCTGCCGGTGAACTTGTAGGCATCAATTCGGTCCTGACCTCACCCACCGGTTCATATGCAGGATATGGTTTTGCAATACCCACAAGCATTATGACAAAGGTTGTTTCCGACCTTAAGGAGTATGGCACGGTTCAGCGAGCTATTCTTGGTATTATGGGCGGAACGGTTACAAGCGAGCTCTCCGAAGAGAAAGACCTTGGCACAGTCGATGGCGTATATGTCAGCGAAGTAATTGCCGATGGTGCAGCCCAAGAGGCTGGAATAGAGGTAGGTGATGTGATTGTGGCTGTTGACGGAAACAAAATAAAGAGCATGGCCCAGATGCAGGAGATGTTTACAAAACATCAGCCCGGTGACAAGGTGAAGATTACTGTACTTCGCAAGAAAAAGGAAAAAGATGTGGATGTTGTACTGCGCAACGTTCAGGGCAATACCAATGTGGTGAAAAATGCCGATCTCGACATGCTGGGTGCAACATTTAAAGAGCTGGACGAGAAGGATATGCGTCTCTACAAGGTGAGTCACGGTCTTAAAGTGGTGGATGTAGCCAAGGGACGCTTTGCCGATGCAGGCATTAAGAAAGGCTTTATAATAATGAAGGTAAACAATGTACCAATGAAGAGCATCGAAGATATTGAAAAGGCTGTTAAGCAGGCAAATACATCGAGTGACCAGGTGCTGTTCATTTCAGGAGTTACTCCCTCGGGCAAACGTGCTTACTACTCGGTGAACCTCTCTCAGGAATAATAAACACTGATAATATGTTTTCGCAGCTCCATTCGTGGGGCTGCGATTATTATTTCTAAATAAATCGCCTATTTGTTTGCGGATTCAAAAAAAAAGCCTAACTTTGCAAAAGTTATGGGTAAGTCCTATACGGCCAGCTCCTAGCGAATCCTCCAGGGCTTGACCGCAGCAAAGGTAGTTGGTTGTAGCGGCGCGATTTAGGTAGCTTACCCACCCCCATAGAAGAGCGACATTAGTGTCGCTCTTTTTTTGTGTGTATTGGTGTGGGTGAATTGATTCTGTCAGTGGATTCGATTTTTCAGCTTTGTTAAAATAAAACCATATAAAACAAGAAAGTCCTTGAATAATCAAGGACTTTCTTTGGGTGACTAGTGGGATTCGAACCCACGACATTCAGAACCACAATCTGACGCTCTAACCGACTGAACTATAGTCACCATTCATTATGTCTGCTTTTCTCTGGAAAAGCGATGCAAAGGTAGATGTATTTTTTGATATATGCAAATATTATTTGAAAAAAATATTCTTTTTCTGCTGTGCCTGATGAATCAGAGTCTGTTATATGGTTAATGTTGGTAGTTTTGCCTACTTATATATAAATAATATTCAGCAGAGTATTTCGAAATACTCTGCTGAATAGATGGTAAAAAGATTTTTGTTCTTTCGTGGTCTATTTTCTTACTACGGGCACTACCGCGCTGTCCGATGGTGTGCCGCTCTCGATGTAGGGCCAGCCCTCTTCGTCCCACAGCACTTTGTCGAGCATAGACTGGCGACGAAGGCCGAGGTTGCTCAACTGATAAGCATGGTAGTACATCCATGTCTGGCCGGCATCGTCCTCTACGATTCCTGCGTTGTGACCGGGGCCGGTGAACTTGTCGTCCTTGTCGAGGATAAGCTCATAACCGTTGTCGAGCATGCTGACACCTTTCTTGTCGACGTATGGGCCGAGTACGTTCTTCGAACGTGCTACAACTGTACGGTAGGTGCTCTTTGCACCGCCTGCAAAGTTGCCGATTGATGCGAACATGTAGTAGTAGTCGCCGCGTTTCCAGATGTTAGAACCTTCGTATGCTGTACCGCCAATCTGAATCATTGTCTCGGGCTTGATGGCAATATCTACATTGTCTGTAACGTCGAGCTCTACTGCGTAGATGTTGCGGAAGCTACCCCAGAACAGGTACGATTTGCCGCCATCTTCGTAGTAGAACTGGTCGATAGACTGCTCTACGTTGATGGGCTTGCTGTCGATGAGTATGCCTTTGTCGGTGAAGGGGCCTGTGGGGGTGTCGGCTACTGCATAGCCGATGGCGCTGAGCCACTCTGTACCGAACCACATGGTGTAGAAGATTACATATTTGTCCTTGATGAAGCGGATTTCGGGTGCCCAAAGGGTAGCTTTGCGGTCGTTACGAATCTCCTTGGGGTAGGTCTCTTCATTGAATACCTCTCCTACTTTCTCCCAGTTTACCATGTCGTCGGACTTGTAGATTGAGTAGTTGCCTCCGGTGGCATAGAGATAGAATGTGCCGTCGGCTGCGCGGATGACAGAGGGGTCGGGCGCTTCGGCGCGTACCACGGGGTTCTGGTAATATACGGGGGCGGCAGCATTTTGTCCGCAGGCTGCAAACAGCATGCACAGCAGTGTGCTGTACAGAAGTGTGGTAATGTTTTTTCTCATAGTTTTTATTTGTTTATCAGTTTGTTATATGCTTCGAGTAGTTGGTTGAGTGCCTGTTTCAGTGTTGACATAGGACAACCTATGTTCATGCGCATGAAACCTGCGCCCTCTTCGCCAAATGTGGAACCTTCGTTCATGGCTATGCGTGCGTTGTTTATGAAGAATTCTTTCAGTTCTTCGGGCGTCATGTTCAGTTTGCGGCAGTCTAAAAATACAAGGTACGATGCTTGTGGGCGTATAATGCCGAGAAGTGGCATCTTTTCGGCAATGAACTGCTGCATATAGTCGACGTTGGCGGTGATGTAGTCCACCAGTTCATCGAGCCATTCTGCACCCTCGTCGCTGAATGCTGCTGCTGTGGCTATGGTGGCGAAAATGTGGGCGTGGTTGAGCTCGCTTTTCATCAGGAAGCCGTTGTAGCGTTCGCGCAACTCTTTGTTGGGGATGATGGTGAACGAGGACATCAGTCCGGCAATGTTGAATGACTTGCTTGCTGCCATCATTGTGATTGAGTTCATCCTAGCCTTTTCGCTGACGGTGGCAAAGGGTATGTGCTTGAAGCCTTTGAAGGTCAGGTCGGCGTGAATCTCGTCGGAAATGACAATGACGTTGTTGTCGGCGCAGATTTCTGCCATGCGTTCAAGCTCTTCGCGCAACCACACACGTCCGCCGGGGTTGTGGGGGTGGCACAGCAGGAACAGTTTGCATCCCTTTGCCTTCTTCTCAAAGTCCTCAAAGTCAATTTCGTACTGTCCGTCGACCAGTTTCAGGGGGTTGGTGACAACGGTACGTTCGTTCCACTGTGGTACATGGAAGTAGGGGTGGTACACGGGGGGCTGTATCAGAATGTTGTCGCCCTTTTCGGTGAGTGCCTGTATGGCAAATGAGATTGCAGGAACAATGCCCGATACATGCTCAATCTCTTCGGCCTCGACCTCCCATCCGTATTGTTTCTTTGCCCAGTTTTGTATTGCGGGTACCCATTTGCCGCACTTCTGTGTGTAGCCGAGTATTTCGTGTTCCACGCGCTCGCTGATGGCCTTCATGATGCAGGGAGGGGTCTTGAAGTCCATGTCTGCTATCCACATAGGGATGATGTCGTCGCGTCCGAAGGTCTCTTTTCTGATGTCGTATTTAAGACAGTCGGTGTTTTCGCGTGGCACTATTTCGTCGAAGTTGTATTTCATGGCGAATCTGTTTTTGTGCTTTATGTGATTATGATTTTCTTATCTTTGGTGTCGTAGCGCATGCCATCGTTGTCGATGAACGAGGGTAGTGTGCCGTTGGCTGACAGCTCTTCCACTGTTCCGCTGTGCAGACATCCTTTGTCTACCAGCCACAGACGGTCGGAAAGCTGGAGGGCAAGCTCCAGGTCGTGTGTCGATAGCAGGATTGCTTTGCGGCTTTCGTGGGCCAGTCGTCTGAGGGTCTGCATCAGATGCACGCGACTCATAAAGTCGAGAAAGGCTGTTGGCTCGTCGAGGAGTATTATGGGTGTCTGTTGGGCAAGTGCCTTGGCTATCATCGCCTTCTGCCGTTCACCGTCGCTGAGGGTCTCTATGCGGCGGTCGGCGAGTGGGTCGATGCCCAGCGTCTCCATTGCTTCGTCTATAATATGCTTGTCGCGTGCCGTGTTCTTACCGAAAAAACCGGTGTGTGGGGTTCGACCCATTGCCACCACTTCGCGTACGGTCAGATTGTAGATTGGTTCGCGTCCGGTGAGGACTATTGCCACGTGGCGCGACAGTTGCGAGGCTGTTTCAACAGTTTTGTTCAGGTGCCTGTAGTGTATCTCGCCCGATAGTGGCCGCTGGAAGGCAGAAACGGTACGGAGAAGTGTTGCCTTCCCCGCACCGTTTGAACCTAGCAACGATACAAGCTCGCCGTCGAAGAGCGATGCGTTTATCGTGTCGACAACCTGATGTCTTGAC